>JAQBGF010000090.1:0-42992 GCA_032122615.1 Gammaproteobacteria bacterium
GGTCGCAATGTAACGCGCCTGGTGAAATCCGTCGCACATCATAACGTCAATATGGACTATCACGCGCCGATATCACATTCCATTACAATGTCCACCTCAACGGTGGTGCACCATGACAGCAAAAAAATCATCTCGGCAGAAGATTGGCTGGAGGCTCGCAGGAAACTTCTCGAGCAGGAAAAAATATATACCCGCTAAGGCAATGAACTCGCAGCATTGCGGAGAGCACTACCGTGGGTAAAAATTACCAGGGACTATGAATTACGGCCCGGATGGCAAACAGTCGCTGGCTGACCTGTTTGCCGGCAGCAGTCAGCTTATTATTTATCACTTTAGGTTCGCCCCCGAGCGGGAAGAAGGCGTTCCCGATTTCAGAAGCGCCCGGCGTCAGTGTGTTTTACAAAGGCTACAACGGTGATGTTTTACATACCTGTTCAACCTATGCACGTGGGCTGGAGGTCTTCAACGGTGCCTATCACCTGCTGGACCTGACAACTAAAGGTCGTAATGAAGATGAGCTTGATTTCACGCTGGCGTGGGTGTGCCACCATGACCAGTACGAGTAATAGCAAGCCCGCCGCGACTCGGCAGACGAGCATGTAACCCGCAGCGGTTTTCATTACCATACGCGGTCACCGAGGAACGCTATGCCTGTCTGGATCAAACGCACTCTTTACCTGATCATGCTGCTTTGCTGCGTGACGATTGGTGCCCGTGTTTATCTGAAATTTATGGCTACATCTGAACCGGGGTCAGCCTACTCACCGGCTGTAACCGCGCCCGAGCAACTACCGGACTTTACCCTGAACGATGTCTGGGGCGAGCCGCACTCAGTCAGCGAATGGGCCGGCAAACCTTTGCTCATCAACTTCTGGGCCACCTGGTGCGCCCCCTGCCGCAAGGAAATGCCGCTGCTCGAGCAGTTCCAGCAGTCACAAGACCCGGCCCGGATGCAGGTCATCGGCATCGCGATCGACCGCCTCGATCCCGTCGTCCGCTTTCTCGGCGAAACCGGCGTCACCTACCCGAACCTGGTTGGCGAGATGGATGCCACTCGGGCGGCCGAGCAGTTCGCCCCTGGCTTCGCCCTTCCCCTGTCCATCGTCGCTGCCCCGGACAGCACGGTACTCGCCGTCCATATTGGCGAAATCCGGGCCAGCGACCTGGAGCAGATCGCGGCCGTGGCGGACGCCCTGGCCACCGGTACCCTCTCGACTGCCGACGCCGCGAAGCAGCTGAAGCTGGGCACCCCCGCACCCGCACCCTGAAACAGCGGCCGCCCGGCGGGTGTCCGGTCCGGGCGCTCACCGTGTACTCACGGTAGCCGGACCGGATTTCCCGCCGGACGGCCGCGGGCTACGGAGTGCGTTGTCGCAGGCCAGGGTTCGCGGGCCAGGGTCGCGGCCAGGGTCGCGGCTGAAGCCGCTCCTACGGGGATCAACGCGCCAGATGTCCTTCCGCGGCGAAATTCGCTAAACTCGCAGCCATCTCCGGCGATAAAGACTCCATCTGATGGCGCGGCTGCTGCTGCTCAACGGCCCCAACCTGAACCTGCTCGGCCGGCGGGAACCCCATTTGTACGGCTCGACGAGTCTTTCGGACATCGAACAAGCCGTCGCGGCGGACGCCAAGGCCGCCGGGCACGAACTCGACGTCTTTCAGACCAATTCCGAGGCCGCCCTGGTGGACCGCATCCAGCAGGCGGCAGGCCAGGCGGACTTCATCCTGCTGAACCCGGGCGCGCTGACGCACACCAGCGTTGCCCTGCGCGATGCGCTGTTGGCCGTCGGCATCCCGTTCATCGAAATACACCTCAGCAACGTGTATGCCCGGGAGGAATTCCGGCGGCACTCCTACGTATCCGACGTGGCCGTCGGCGTCATCACGGGGCTCGGCGCCCTGGGATACCAGCTGGCCCTTCAGGCGGCCTGCGCGCAGCTCGCGCGCCCGCAAGCAAAATAAGCGAGGACTGTCATGGACATCCGCAAGGTCAAGAAACTGATCGAGTTGCTCGAGGAATCCAACCTCGCCGAGCTGGAGATCACCGAGGGTGAGGAATCGGTGCGCATCAGCCGGCAGGTGCACAACCCGCAGGTGCAATACCTCGCGCCCCCCATGCCGTATCCGGCAGCCGCGATGGCCGCACCCGCGGCAGGCGCCGTGAGTGCCGGAACCGGCGGCGCCGCGCCAGCCCCCGCCAGCATCGAGCCCGCGGGCCACCAGGTGCTGTCGCCGATGGTCGGTACCTATTACGAAGCAGCCGCTCCCGGCTCACCGAACTTCGTCAAGATCGGCGACCAGGTCAAGGCTGGCGACACGCTGTGCATCATCGAAGCGATGAAAATGATGAACCAGATCGAAGCCGACGTGTCCGGCAAGGTAGTGGCGGCGCTCGCGAAAAACGGTGAACCCGTCGAGTTCGGCCAGCCGCTATTCGTCATCGAAACCTGAACGACTAATGCTCGACAAGGTCGTTATTGCCAATCGCGCGGAAATCGCGCTGCGCATCCAGCGTGCGTGCCGCGAACTCGGCATCAAGACGGTAGCGGTGCATTCCACGGCCGATGCCGGCCAGAAGCACGTACTGCTTGCCGACGAGACGGTGTGCATCGGCCCGCCACCCTCGGCACTGAGTTACCTCAATATGCCCGCCATCATCAGCGCGGCCGAGGTCACGGACGCCGTGGCCATTCACCCCGGCTACGGCTTCCTGTCGGAGAACGCCGACTTCGCGGAGCGGGTGCAGCGCAGCGGCTTTATTTTCGTGGGCCCGCCACCGGACGTGATCCGGCTGATGGGCGACAAGATCTCGGCCAAGGAAGCCATGCGGGCCGCGGGCGTGCCCTGCGTCCCGGGCTCGGACGGCCCACTAGGCGAGGACGGCGACGAAATCCGCAAGATGGCCCGGTCCATCGGTTACCCGGTGATCATCAAGGCTGCCGGCGGCGGAGGCGGGCGCGGAATGCGCGTGGCCCACTCTGATGCCGCACTGCTCAACGCGGTCACGGTGACCCGCGCCGAGGCGGGCGCGGCGTTCGGCAACAGCACCGTCTACATGGAAAAGTACCTGCAGAGACCCCGGCACATCGAGTTCCAGGTGCTGGCCGATGCCCACGGCAACGTGGTGCACCTGTTCGATCGCGACTGCTCGATGCAGCGCCGCCACCAGAAAGTGCTGGAAGAAGCGCCGGCGACCGGGATTTCAGACGAACTGCGCATGAAGATGGGCACCCAGGTGGTCGAGGCCTGCCGGGAAATTGGCTACCGCAGCGCGGGCACCTTCGAGTTCCTGTACGAAAACGGCGAGTTCTATTTCATCGAGATGAACACCCGCGTGCAGGTTGAACACCCCGTGACCGAGCTGATAACCGGCGTCGATATCGTCAAGGAACAGCTCAAGATCGCGGCGGGCGAGAAATTGTCCCTGCGCCAGGAAGATCTCGTCATCCGCGGTCACGCCGTTGAATGCCGCATCAATGCCGAGGATCCGCGCACGTTCATGCCCTCACCCGGCAAAGTGGGCCTGTGGCACCCCCCGGGCGGCCCCGGAATCCGCGTCGACAGCCACCTGTACAGCGGCTACACCGTGCCGCCGTTCTATGACTCCCTGATCGCCAAGGTAATCGCCCATGGCGACAACCGGGATTCGGCCATCACGCGCATGAGCATTGCCCTGAGCGAAATGGTCGTGGAAGGCGTCAAAACTAACATCCCGCTGCACCGCGACCTCTGCCAGGACGCCGCGTTCAGGCAGGGCGGCACGGATATTCATTACCTCGAGAAGAAACTGCGAGCCTGACGGACGCGCATGGTCGGAACCTGGCTGCAGGCCGCGGTGGACTGCCCGCAGACCGACGTGGCGGACATCGAGGCCACCTTCGAGTCGCTCGGAGCGCTCGTGACCTGGGCCCAGGGCGCCGATGACGAGGAAATCCTGGAGCCCGAACCGGGCGCCACGCCATTGTGGGCAGCCGTCCGCATTACGGCCCTGCTGCCTCCGGACACGCCGCGTGACCGGATTGCAGCGGCTTTCCCGAACTGCCGGCCGCACTTCGAGGTCGTGGCCGACCGCGACTGGGACGCCGAGTGGCGCCGCTCCTTACAACCGCTGCGTTTTGGCCAGCGCCTGTGGGTCTGCCCGGAAGGCCGGGCCTGCCCGGACGCCGCGGGCATCAGCCTGACGCTGGAGCCGGGCCTGGCCTTCGGCACCGGCACCCACCCCACGACCGCCATGTGCCTCGCCTGGCTCGATGGCCAGCCGCTCGGCAATAGCCGGGTGCTCGATTACGGCTGCGGTTCCGGAATTCTTGCCATCGCCGCCTTGATCCTCGGCGCCCGATCGGCGATGGCCGTGGACATCGATCTCCAGGCCCTGACGGCCACCCGCGCCAACGCGGCGCGCAATCACTGCGCCGAACGCCTGACCACTGGTTTACCAGCCGAGTTGCTACCGGCCTGTGCGCAGGAAACCTTTGAAATCATCGTGGCTAACATCCTGTCCGGACCGCTGGTGCAACTGGCACCGCGCTTGCGCCGCTTTGCCCGACCGGCGACCCGGGTGGCGTTGAGCGGTATCCTTGTGGATCAGGCCCCGGAGGTAATTGCCGCATTCGGTCCGTGGGCACGCCTCGCTGTCACCGCCGACCAGGGCGGCTGGGTGTTGCTCGCCGGAACCGTCACGAGCTGAAATCATGTACACCAGTTGCCCCGAGTGCGGCACGGTATTTCGTATTAGTACCAATGATTTGCGGGTGGCCGAAGGCCACGTGCGCTGCGGGCACTGCTCGGCCACATTCAATGCTGTTGCGACGCTCTCCGACGAACCGCCGCGCTCCGCCACGCGCGTCTCGCCAACCGAACCGGAGAGCCTGACACCGCCCGTTGACGTTGCAGGGGCGGCGCACGGTGACGACACCCTGGAATTCAACATTCCGGAGGACAGCTGGTCCAACTTCTTCACGGGCGACGTATTGTCCCGGGGCCGCCAGGAACCGGTGATCGCGGAGATGCCGGCGGAGCCAGTCGACCTGCCCGCAACCGACCCCGAATCGACGGATGCCCCCCCGGAACCTCCCCCGCCTGAAGTGGATGACGGCGACTGGCAGGCGCTGCTGGACGAAGTACAGGACGACAACGCCGCGACGGACTCCGTCTATGTCATTGAAACTGACCCACCAGAGGACGTGCCGGAGGACGTGCCGGCACAGACGCCGTGGGACGAACCCGCCCTGGAAGCAACCCGGACACCCGCGCCACTGCCGGTGGATTTCATGGCTAACCTCGCCCTTGACCGGACCGCCGCTGACTTCGAAGTGCCTGGCAGCGGCGTCGACCCCGATGACGGCCAGACGACGCCGGAAACGCCGGATGAACCGGCTACGCACCAGCCGTTTGCCTGGACGCCGCCGGAACCGGTCGCCACCGTCGAGCCCCGACGCCGCTGGGTTTACGCCGCCGGCACTGCGCTGCTGGCCGTGGCCCTAATAATTCAGTTGCTTCATCAGCGGCGGGACGAACTGGCAACCAACCCCGCGTTCACTGAAGCACTACAACGGGTCTACGGGGCACTGGAGATCCCGCTCTGGCCCGCCTGGAACCTGCAGGCCTATGAAATTCGCAATTACGAGGCTATCGCTGATCGGAGCAGTCGGGGCGCACTGGATATCCTGGCGCGCATTGCGGTGGTCGGTGACGACCGCGTTGGCCTGCCACTGGTGCGCGTGACCCTTACCGACCGTTTTGGCCAGCCACTGGGCTCCCGGGTCTTCGAACCGGATGAATACCTGGGCAAAAATTCGCGACCACGCGAACCGGTGAGTCCGGGCACATTGATCCCTGTAGAAATCAGTCTCAAGGATCCTGGAACTGATGCGCAGGGCTTCGACGTTGATATTTGCCTGATGAATCAGCGCGACGGAATGACTTGCCAGTCAGAGCGTGAACCCTTCTCGCGCTGAACTCACTTCACTAATCGCTCGCAACTGCCTGTCTGCAGACACCGCGACGTTATCACTGACCCACGCGTATCCGGACTGTGATCATTCGCATTGCAAATGCCCTGATCAAACACACGTCGCATCGTTTCGACGTGGTATGATTTCGCCCCCTCGCGAGCGGCCAATAATTTTTCCAGACGATCCGCCGCGGGGATCCAGTGTTTAACAGGCGATGTCTGCGCGGCCGAGGCCGCGGCGACTGTCGGGGTTGATCTTCAGTGAGGAGTACGGAAGCGGTGGCGAAAAGCGCGCGCAACAAGACCCCGGTAAAAAAGCACAGCGCGCCACGCACCGGGGCAGCAACAGTCCGCGTCAAAAATCCCCCGCTTCGTGACTACACAGAAGAAGCGCTGCAGAAATACTTTGGCGATCTCAATGGCCACCGCCCAGGTGATCTCTATGAACTTGTGTTGGGTGAAATCGAAGAACCCCTGTTCAAGACGGTGCTCGACTACACAAAGGGCAACCAGAGCGTGGCGGCCGAGATTCTCGGTATCAATCGGGCCACGCTGCGCAAGAAACTACGGCACTACCAGCTGCTCGGCTAGGTCATCGGTCCGGTGGGTGCCTCCCGTTTCGTGAGTCGCGCGCTCATCAGCGTGTCTGACAAATCCGGCGTGGTCGAGCTGGCGACCCGGCTGCTGCAGCTCAAGTTCGATCTACTCTCCACCGGCGGCACCGCCGCCGTGCTGCGCCAAGCGGGGCTACCGGTCACGGATGTCGCTGAAATCACTGGCTTTCCCGAGATCATGGACGGGCGGGTCAAGACCCTGCACCCGGCGATCCACGGGGGCCTGCTCGGCCGTCGGGACGTGGATTCCGCCGTCATGCAAGAGCATGGCATCGGCCCCATCGACCTTCTGATCGTCAACCTGTATGCCTTCGAGGAAACCGTGAGCCGTCCGGGCTGCACGCGCGACGAAGCGATCGAGAACATCGATATCGGCGGTCCCGCCATGCTGCGGGCCGCGGCAAAGAATCACTCCTTCGTCACCGTCGTTGTAGACCCGGCCGACTACCAGCGGGTACTCGCGGAACTTGGCACGAGCGGCAACGTGAGCCGTGACACGCGCCGCTACCTGGCTCGCAAGGCCTTCGCGCACACCGCCAGTTACGACGCCGCCGTTTTCAACTGGTTGCGCGGGGCGGATGGCGACAGCGGCCTGCCGGTCAGGTTCCCGCTGGGGCTGACACTGAAGGACACGCTTCGCTACGGTGAGAACCCGCACCAGCGCGCCGCGTTGTACACGATGCCTGGTTGCGCCACCGACACAGTTGTTGGCGCAAAGCTGCATCAGGGTAAGGAACTGTCCTTCAATAATCTGGCCGATGCCGACGCAGCTCTTGAGTGCGTGCGAATACTGGCGTCACCGGCTTGCGTGATTGTCAAACACGCGAACCCTTGTGGTGTGGGTTGTGCCGGGTCTGCGGCGGCGGCATACGAAAAAGCCTACGCAACCGACCCCACGTCTGCCTTCGGCGGCATCATCGCCTTCAACGCCACGGTGGACGGCGCACTGGCGACCACGATCATCGAGCGCCAGTTTGTCGAAGTGATGGTGGCGACGGCCTACACGCCCGAGGCACTGACGGCACTGGCCCGCAAACCGAATATCCGCGTGCTCGAAACCGGCCCGCTGCGCGCCACACTGCCCCCGGGCTTGCGCGTCGAGCAACTGGAAGGCGGCATGCTGGTACAAGACACCGACGTGGCGACACTGCCACCGGAGGCCCTGCGCGTCGTCACCCGACGGCGACCGAACGCAACCGAACGGGCCGACGCCGAACTGGCCTGGAAGCTGGTGCGCTCGGTCAAGTCCAATGCGATCCTGTTTGTTCGGGACGCCGCCACCATCGGCATTGGCGCGGGCCAGATGAGCCGCGTCATGAGCGTCCGGATCGCGGCCTGGAAGGCCGAGGAGGCGGGCCTGAAGACGGCCGGTGCCGTGATGGCCTCCGACGCCTTCTTCCCGTTCCGCGACGGCATCGACCTGGCCGCCAGCTTTGGAATCTCGACCATCATCCAGCCGGGCGGCTCCGTGCGGGATGCCGAGGTCATTGCCGCGGCCGATGAACACGGCATCGCCATGCTGTTCACGGGCATGCGGCACTTCAGGCACTAGCGATGAAGGTACTCGTCGTCGGCGGTGGCGGTCGCGAACACGCGCTGGCGTGGAAACTGGCTCAGTCGAAGCAGGTGGAAGTCGTCATCGTGGCACCGGGCAATGCCGGCACCGCGCTCGAGCACAAGGTGCGCAACGCCCCGGTGGCCGCCGAGGACATTGATGCGCTGCTGAAGCTGGCCAAAGAGGAGCACGTCGGGCTTACCGTGGTTGGCCCCGAGGCGCCGCTGGCTGCTGGCATCGTGGACCGCTTCTGGAACTCGGGCCTGCGCTGCTTCGGGCCACGCAAACAGGCCGCGCGCCTCGAAAGCTCCAAGACCTTTGCCAAGGAATTCATGGCCCGGCACCGGATCCCGACCGCGCACCACGCGTCGTTCACCGATCTTGAGGAAGCCCGGGCCTACCTGGAAGAGGTCGGCGCGCCCATCGTCGTCAAGGCCGACGGTCTCGCCGCGGGCAAGGGCGTGGTCGTTGCGGAAACGCTGGCGCAGGCTCACGCGGCCGTCACCGACATGCTTGACGACCGCCGCTTTGGCGATGCCGGCGCTCGCGTGGTGATCGAGGAGTTTCTGGCTGGCGAGGAGGCCAGCTTCATTGCGATGGTCGGTGTAGACGGCGCGATCCTGCCGCTCGCAACCTCGCAAGACCACAAGGCGCGCGATGACGGCGATGTGGGGCCAAACACCGGCGGCATGGGCGCGTACTCGCCGGCGCCAGTGGTTAGCGATGCGCTTGCCGAGCGCGTGATGAACGAGGTCCTCCGCCCGGTGGTGGAAGGCCTGCGGGCCGAAGGTGTGCGCTACTTAGGCTTTCTCTACGCCGGCCTGATGATCAGCCCGGACGGCACACCCAAGGTGCTCGAATTCAACTGCCGCTTCGGCGACCCGGAAACGCAACCGATACTCTTCCGGCTCAAGTCAGACCTGTTGCACCTGATTGATGCCGCGCTGGACGGCAAGCTCGCGAAGACGAAGGCGGAGTGGGACCCGCGACCCACCGTTGGCGTGGTCATGGCCGCGGCCGGCTACCCGGGCGATTACCGCAAGGGTGACGAAATAACGGGCCTGCCCGACACATCCTCACACAGCAGCAAGGTCTTTCATGCCGGCACGGGCCGCAATGCCAGCGAGCAGATCGTGACCCGAGGTGGACGAGTGCTGTGCGTGGTCGGCACGGGCGATACCGTGAAGGCGGCGCAGGCAGAAGCGTACCGCGTGGTCGAACAGATCCACTTCGATGGCGCGCTGTATCGGCGGGACATCGGTTACCGGGCGATCGCGCGCGGCCTGTAGGAGCGGCTTCAGCCGCGACCCCTAACTCTCCGCTTCGTCTTTCCATGGCCCGCAGGCCGCCGCCGGGTGGGCCTCTCGCGGGACGTTCGCTGCGGCCATCCCTGGCCTTCGCTCTCTTGACGCGGGCTGGCGCCGGGCTGTCCTGCCCGGCTGGCCCGCGACACCCGCGAAAGGCCCACCCGGCGGTGCCCTGCTCTTTTGGAAAGCTGGCAACAGCGCTGGGGCGGCAAGCGTGCTCTACGGTCCGGTCGCTTGTCGCATAATCGCCCGCATGGGAATGTTATGCGTCACTTTTGCCCCCTAATTAGACGTTAGCCGTCATGAGACGTACAGTGGAATTGACAATGCGTTCCGTCATCACCTGTCCAGAATGCGGCGGCGCTACGGAGGAGGAGATGCCGCTTGATGCGTGTAGTTACTATTACGAATGTCGGATCTGCGGCAAGCTCCTTCGACCCAAGGCCGGGGATTGTTGCGTTTTCTGTTCCTACGGCACTGTTAAATGTCCGCCCGTGCAGGCGACGGGCAGCTGCTGTGAGTGACGGCTGTCGCAATTGCCGGCTAACCAGTTTCTCCACCGGTCGCAGCACGCGTCGGTGAGCTCAGACGGTAGGTTTCTAAAAGCTCATGCCAGAAGTTATCGGCATAGACCACCTCTTCATAACGGCGTCGAACCTATCAAAGTCCGAAACATTCTACGACTCGTTCATGCGAGTTCTGGAGTTCCGGAAGAATGAATTCGAATTCTCAGGTGAACGTCATATCCAGTAGTACAACAGGCATTTCGGGGTGGTATTGAGGCCGGCACATTCAGAGGGCGAACACGATCCGTATCGTCCTGGGCTTCACCACTTATGTTTTCGCGTTGAAAGTGAAGGCGAAGTGGCAGAGGTAGCGCGCGCTCTAAGAACTTTGCAGATCGAAACGAGCGAGCCCAGGCTATATCCGGAATATGCACCGGACTATGTCGCCATCTTCTTCGAAGATCCCGATGGTATTCGCCTGGAAGTCACCAACTATCGGCGTGAGCGGAGGGAAAGGAATGAAAACTGGGAAAACTCCGCACCCTGACCTCACTGCTAGCCAGACTCGATGACCCGCTTATTCCCGCCACTCGCTCTCCTGGCACTCTTCGCCACCGCCGCTGAAGCCGTGACGGGCAAGGCGTTTCCGCCGGACGAGGTCACTGCGCGACTCACGCTTTGCAGTGTGCCGTCGCAATCCATCATTGGCGTGAGCGTCAACATGCGATACGCGCTCAGTAGTTTTACGCGGAGTCCGGTGCCGATGTCGTACAAGGCAGACACGCTGTTTCACGAGCTGCTGCACGGTTACCTGGAGACGTACCCGGTGAAGGACTCCGGGCTGCTGGAACCGTACGCCTCAGAGCCGCGGCGCGTAAGAAATCACCTGCACCTTCTGGCTTTGGAGAAGGCCGTGTTCTTGAGGCTAAACGAGCCGGAGGCATTGAACGATGTCGTCCTGCACGACAGTGAACTCCCGAACGGCTACTACAAGCGCGCCTGGGAGATCGTCAACGCGACAGATGACGAGTACTTTGAAGTACCTTGCCGAGATCAGGCGATAGGTCGCGGCTGAAGCCGCTCCTACGGACGCTCCTGCCCCTAGCGCTTCATCGCGTCGAAGAAATCCACGTTCTTCTTGCTGTCCTGCATCTTGGAGAGCAGGAATTCGACAGCGGCAAGCTCGTCCATCGAGTGCAGGACCTTGCGGAGAATCCACATCTTCTGCAGCTCGTCGTCCGTGGTGAGCAATTCCTCACGCCGGGTACCGGAGCGGTTGATGTTGATCGCCGGGAACACGCGCTTTTCGGCAATCCGGCGATCGAGGTGGATCTCCATGTTGCCGGTGCCCTTGAACTCCTCGTAGATCACGTCGTCCATCTTCGAGCCGGTGTCGATCAGGGCAGTGGCCAGGATAGTGAGGCTGCCACCTTCCTCAATGTTGCGGGCCGCGCCGAAAAAGCGTTTCGGGCGATGGAGCGCATTGGCGTCCACGCCGCCGGTTAGCACCTTGCCGGAGGACGGCACCACGGTGTTGTAGGCGCGGGCGAGCCGGGTGATCGAATCGAGCAGGATCACCACGTCTTTCTTGTGCTCGACGAGGCGCTTGGCCTTCTCGATCACCATCTCAGCCACCTGCACGTGGCGGCTGGCCGGTTCGTCGAAGGTGCTGGACACCACTTCACCGCGCACCGAGCGCTCCCACTCTGTCACTTCCTCGGGCCGCTCGTCGATGAGCAGCACGATCAGGATGCATTCCGGGTGGTTGGAAGTGATGGACATCGCAATGTTCTGCAGGAGCATCGTCTTGCCCGCCTTGGGCGGCGAGACGATCAGGCCGCGCTGGCCTTTGCCGATCGGGGCGCAGAGATCGATGATCCGCGAGGTCAGGTCCTCAGTGCTGCCATTGCCCTGCTCCAGGCCCAGGCGCTTCTTCGGGAACAGCGGCTTCAGGTTCTCGAACAGGACCTTGTGGCGCGCGTTCTCGGGTGCATCAAAGTTGATCTCGCTGACCTTGAGCAGAGCGAAATAACGCTCGCTCTCCTTCGGTGCGCGGATCAGGCCGGAAACGGTGTCGCCAGTACGCAGGTTGAAGCGGCGGATCTGGCTGGGCGACACGTAGATGTCGTCCGGTCCGGCCAGGTAGGAGCTGTCGGCCGAGCGCAGGAAGCCGAAGCCGTCCTGCAGGATCTCGAGCACGCCGTCAGCAAAGATGTTTTCGCCGCTCTGGCCGTGTGCCTGCAGGATCGCAAAGATGATGTCCTGCTTGCGGGACCGGGCCATGCTCTCGAGACCCATGGCCTCCGCCATCGCGACCAGTTCGCCCGGGGGCTTCATCTTGAGTTCGTTGAGGCTTAAGAGATTGGCGCCTCCCTCGAGCTGACTCTTTGGAATCACCTCGTCTTCGGTGAAGGTCACGATCTCGTCACGGTCCATCCCCCGCCGCGGTGGGGGGCGCTTGCCCATGTCGTCATTGCGATTGCGGTGGCCGCCGCCAGTGTTACCGCCGCCGCCGCCGCCGCCAGTGTTACCGCCGCCGGTATTACCGCCGCCCTTGGAGCGATTGCGGGCTGAATTGCCGAGATAGCCTCTCATGCATGAATCCTTGGAGGTGAATTGAGCAGTGAATCGGGAACTGCTGTGGGTTGCTGCCTAGAGTTTGGCTTCGAGGAGCTTTTGCAATTGCTCCTTCGACACAATGCCAACGTGCTGGGCTTCGACAATACCGCCCTTGAACAGAATCAGGGTCGGGATGCTGCGGATGCCGTATTTCATGGCCGTGGTCTGGGCGCCTTCGACGTCGACCTTGGCAATCTCGAGGCGGTCCTGATACTCGACAGAAATCTGCTCGAGGATCGGGGCAATGGCCTTGCAGGGGCCACACCATTCGGCCCAGAAATCTACCAGCACGGGCCGGCTGGACTTCAAGACTTTGGTGTCAAAGGTGTCGTCGGTTACGTGAACTATGCTCATGGTCCTCTGGTGCTCAGTGTCAATTTTTGGGGTCTTGCTAAAGATTTCCCTGGGAATATTTAAGACGCGATAAGCGTCGCAAATAGCCTCAGGCCGGGCCTTCCGCGGGAGTCGTTTCGAGGGCATCAGGCGGGCTTCTTCATGAAGCCGGCGTGAAGCGCGGGGCCGGATAGGGCACAATCCGAAATCGAGAAGCGTTCTCTGGGGCTTCCTGCGTATCCCGTCTGGGTTAAAAGAGTCCGGGCCACATAAGCAGGGATAGCCCGTCTGGAATCTGTATTTTGCCGCAGCCCTGAAGCCGAGGAGGCGCGCGGCGGATTGGCCAATTTGAACCTGTCCCGCCGGCTTTTGCAAGGGGCCGGTCCGTATTTGACTGTAGGGTGAAATGACTCGCGAACACAAAGTCCGATTTTCCGAACTGAACCTGCCGCCGGAAATACTGGCAGGCGTCAACACCGCAGGCTTCCAGGAATGCACGCCGATCCAGGCACAGACGTTGCCGGTGGCCCTTAAGGGCAAGGATGTTGCCGGGCAGGCGCAGACCGGCACTGGCAAGACAGCCGCCTTTCTGATCGCCATGTTCAACCACCTGTTGAAACACCCGGGCCAGCACAGCAACCAGCCGGCCCCTCGCGCCCTGATCCTGGCGCCCACCCGTGAACTCGCCGTGCAGATTCACTCGGATGCCGAGATTCTGGGCAGCGCCACGGGCCTGCGCCAGGCCGTCGTCTATGGCGGTGCCGACTATGACAAGCAGCGGGAGCAAATACAGGCGGGCGTCGACGTACTGATTGGCACGCCCGGCCGGCTGATCGACTATTTCCGCCAGCACATCTATACGCTCAGCCACGCCCAGGTGCTGGTCATGGACGAGGCAGACCGCATGTTCGACCTCGGCTTCATCAAGGACATCCGCTTCCTGTTGCGGCGCCTGCCACCGCCCGACAAGCGCCTGAACCTGCTGTTCTCGGCCACGCTCGGCCATCGCGTGCTCGAACTCGCCTACGAGCACATGAACAATCCCGAAACCGTGCTGATCGAGCCGGACAAGAAAACGGTCGACCTGGTAACCCAGTCCATCTTCTTCCCCGGTAACGAGGAGAAGGGGCCACTACTCGTCGGGCTCCTGCGCAGCATGCAGGCGCGGCGCACGATGGTTTTCGTTAACACGAAGCGCGCGGCGGAAGACATCGCCCGCCTGCTTGAACACAACGGGCTCCCGGCCGAGGCCATCAACGGCGACGTGCCGCAGAAAAAGCGGCTGCGCATGCTGAAGGATTTCCAGGAAGGCTTACTGCCCGTTCTCGTGGCCACCGACGTGGCCTCCCGGGGCCTGCATGTGCCCGACGTCAGCCACGTCATCAATTACGACCTGCCCCAGGACGCGCCCGACTACGTGCACCGCATTGGCCGTACGGCACGGGCGGGAGCCAGTGGCGACGCCATCAGCTTCGCGTGCGAAACCTACGCCTTTTCCCTGCCGGAGATCGAGGATTACATAGGCCACAGGATCCCCGTGGGCACCGTGGATGCGGCGATGCTGGAGGGGGTGAAGATTCCGCCGTGGGCGCCGCGCAAGTACCCACCCCCGCCCCGGCGTGGCGGCGGTGGCCGCCCCGGCGGCAGGCCGGGCGGTGGACGTGGCGCCAGTGGCGCCAGTAGTGGACGTCGCGGCCGGTAGGCACGTCTAGAGCAACTGGCTTAAGGCCTCGACCGAGGCATGCCGCTCCACCGCCCGCGCGGGCCGCCGGGAGTCTGGCCGGGTGATGGCCAGTACGCCGCTAATGCCACTATTCGCGGCAGCATCCAGGACCGTCTGGCTGTCATCGATGAACAGTGTTCTGGACGGGTCAAATTCCAGCTGTTGCTGAACGCCCTGCCAGAACACCACTGATTCCTTGGGCGCACCGAACTCGTGCGACGAGACGAAGGTATCGAGCCAGCGACCGAGCCCGGCCACGCCCTTCTTGATTTCGAGCGTGTGCGCGTGGGCGTTGGTTACCAACGCCACCGGCTTGCCAGTTGCCTGCAAGACCCGGAGGAATTCGACGGCGCCAGGCAGGTACCGTACCCGGTGACTGCTGGCACTGCTCAGGGCGCGCAGGTCGAGCGACAGCGCGTTGGTCCAGTAGTCCAGGCAATACCACTCGAGGCTGCCCTGCATCCGGGCAAAGTGCGCGAACAGCTCGGCGCTGACTTCGGCCGGGTCGGCGTTGCGCTTCCGGGCAAGGCAGCGAGGGACCAGCTCCCGCCAGAAATAGTTATCGAAGGCAAGATCGAGGATCGTCCCATCCATGTCGAGCAGGATGGTGTCGAATTTCCGCCAGTCGCGCATAGCTAATAGTGTAGCTTTCCTGGTCATGAAAACTTCTCTCCAGGACTTGCTGCCTGGCGTGCTGGACGTCGCCCGCGCCGCCGGTCGTGCGATCAGCGGGATCTATGCCCGTAGCGATCTCGGCGTGGAGATCAAAGCTGACCAGTCGCCACTGACCGCCGCCGACCGCGCTGCCCACGACGTCATCGCGGCCGGCCTGGCCCGTCTCGCGCCCGGCATTCCGGTCTGGTCCGAGGAATCAGCTGGCATCGACTGGAGCACGCGTCGCCAATGGCAGGAATTCTGGCTGGTCGATCCGCTGGACGGCACCAAAGAGTTCATCAAGCGCAACGGCGAGTTCACCGTGAATATCGCGCTCGTGCGTGAGCACAAATCGGTTCTCGGCGTGGTGCACGCCCCGGTTCTGGCGCGCGACTACTGCGGGCATGAGAGCGGTGGCGCGTTCCGGTCCGACGGTGGCGGGACTGGCAGGTCGATCAGGGTGCGCCAGCCGGCACTGCCTCCCGTGCGTGTGGCGGGCAGCCGGTCGCACCGTGGTGGAAGCCTGGACGACGTTCTCGGCAGGCTGGGCGACCATACCTTCCTGTCGATGGGCAGCTCGCTGAAATTCTGCCTGGTGGCCGAGGGCGCGGCGGACTTCTACCCGCGGCTCGGGCCGACCTCCGAATGGGATACCGCCGCGGCCCAGGCTGTGGTCGAGGCGGCCGGCGGGGCCGTACTGGATCTCGAGGGTCGGCCGCTCCGGTACAACACGCGGCACGAGGTCTTAAATCCCTTTTTCGTCGCGCGCGGCGACCCCGGGCGTGACTGGCTGGCGCTGGTGCGCGGGTAGGCCGCCGGGCTGTTATCCTCGCCGACATCAGCAGGCGTCGGCGATGTCGACAACAGCCCCGGCAGTCACGCCGCCCGGAACAACCGCCACGCGACATGACCGACAACGTCAACACCGATGGTTTCAGCAAACTGCAGCGACTGAAGGAGCTGCGGGTGGCGCATCGCGACCTCGACGCGGCCATTGCCGCGCTCGCACGCCACGCGGAAGTGGACCAATTGCACGTGCGCCGGCTAAAGAAGGAAAAGCTGCGCCTGAAGGACATCATCGCGCGCCTGGAAAGCGCCCTGATCCCCGACCTGAACGCCTAGATCAGCCTCGACGTCGACAGTCTTTACACTTCGGTAATTACCGTAAGTTAATGATTGTAAAGACTATTTCTCACTATTCGTGAAGCGACGAACGTTTCGGCGGGTATCAGGCGTCGCCTGGCTATACATTCTGGCGAAAACGCCCCGCCACCGGTCGGCCTGCCGACCCCCTCGCCTGGCGCCGTCCGCCCCAAACGTGTGACCCCTGTCACTTAAAAGTGCCTGTTTTCCCGCTTCTGTTAAGTCGCGGGGCCTTCCGTTGTGTACTGGCACGGATGCTGCAATTAACTCTCCCGAGGACAACTGAACGGTTACCTGAGACAACACAGCAGCCCACACCCCAAGCCCAAAACCCCAAGCTAGTATCAGGAACCCAATAACCGAACAGCACCTCGTAAAAGAAAAATAAAAAAAATAACAATAAAAAAACGACACACCATCCAAGCCCATCCCCACCGCCCCTTGCCCAGGGGCGGCTTTTTTTGCGCGTGATTTCGCGTGTATCCTTCCGCCAATGGGGTGGCTGGTCGCAGATATCGGGGGCACAAACACACGCTGCGCCATCGCGAGCCGGGGCGGGGCCGTCGGCAATATTGAAACGTTCCGCAACCGGGATTTCCCGGGACTCGACCGTCTGCTCGCCTCCTACCTGGGCACACTGCCGCCGCGGGAGCGGCCAGACGAAGCAGTCATTGCCATCGCGGCTCCCATCCGCGGCGACGAGATCCGGATGGTCAACATCAACTGGACGTTCTCCGTCACGGCCCTTGCCCGTACCCTGTCCCTGAAACGGGTCCTGCCGCTGAATGACTTCGCCGCCCAGGCTTACGCCCTGCCTGTTCTCGGTGCGCGCGATCTGCGACAGATTGGCGGCGGCCAGGCGGTGGACGGCGCGCCCAAGGTGGTTATTGGTCCTGGCACCGGGCTCGGCACAGCGGGGCTCGTACGTATCGCCGGTCGCTGGCACGCCATCACCGGTGAGGGTGGCCACGTGACCATGGCACCCAGCAATGAACGGGAGGCCCGGATCGTTGCGCTCGGCCGCGAACGCTTCGGTCACTGCTCCGCCGAACGGCTGATTTCAGGGGCAGGGCTCTCGTTCGTTTACGGCGCCCTTAACGCCGGCATTACGTTGGATCCCGATGAAGTCGGCGCGCGCATCGCGGCGGGAGAAACAGCGGCGCTCGAAGCGCTGGATGTCTTCTTTCAGCTGCTCGGTACGGTGGCCAGCAACCTGGCCGTCACCTTTGCCGCGTTTGGCGGGGTCTATATCGGCGGTGGCATCACGCCACGCTACATCGAGCAGTTCGAGGCCTCAGGCTTTCGCGCGCGCTTCGACGACAAGGGTCGCTACCGGCCGTTTCTCGCGGATATCCCCACCTGGGTCATCACGGCGGACCATCCAGCCCTGCGCGGCCTCGCTGCCTACGCCGAGGCCAACGCCTGACGACCGGCCGGGCGCTAGTTCGCGTCGTCGATAGCGTCGTCGAGGCCACTCTTGCGACTCCCGCTCAGATCCTCGACAGACCGGGCCTTGTCCAGCGACTGCTGAAGTGGATCGCCGATGACGTTTGACGGTGGCTCGCGGTCCGCGTCAGGAACCGCGGGCGCGCCACAAGCCGCCAGCAGCAGTAACAGCCAACCCAGGATTGCACGATTCATGATGGCTCCTTGCGATTTTGCGGCCCGGAAAGCGTTGCACCGAACTCGTCTAAAAACAGGCGAAATACCCGGCAGAGGCTGGCCAGGTCCGCGACCAGCCGATGATCGTCAGGCACCAGCACAACGCGGGCACCGCTCCGCTCACCATAGCGGGTGCTGCCCGACCAGGGCAGCACATCATCCTGCCACCCGTGCACGATCGTGATGCGGCAGGATGGGGGCGGTGGCACAGGGATGGCCTCATAGCCCGGCACGTAAAGCGCTGGCGCCATCAGGAACAGGCCGGCAGCCCCCGCCTCGCTCGCTGCCGCCAGGGCGACGTAACCGCCCATGCTGCTACCAACCAGAATAGCCGGGGCCGGTTGCGCCCTGCACCACGCGCAAAGCTTGCGCGCTCGCAGCTGCGGATCGGTGATGCCCTGGTAATCGAGTGACTCAACCCCGTGCCCCGCCTCGCGCGCGATCTCCGCCAGCGCCCGGATCTTGGTACCCCACGGCCCGCTCTCCTGTCCGTGCGAGAAGCAAACCGTGCTCATGGCGGCCCCCAGATGAGCTCATCGAGATCCGGCGCCCACTGAAATTCCGGCAACCGCACCCGGCCGTTGTCCACGTTGATTCCCTCCGCCCTGAGCTTCCTGATCTGGGTACGGTAACCCGCCGAATCCTTCGGCAGCGCGATACGTCCGCCGGCACCAATAACGCGATACCACGGCAGCTTCAGGGACGCGGGAGCCTTGCCCAGCGCCCGGCCGACCTGGCGGGCGCCGCGGGGCAACCCGGCGAGCCGCGCGACTTCGCCATAGGTAGACACGCGACCGGCCGGAATAGCCGCGACAACGCGCCAGATCGACTCCACGGCGTCAGTGCCGCCCACAGCAGTCTCCCGTGGCAAGGCTTAAGGGTCGAGAATCGTGGCCCCGGTCGTCTTGCGGCTCTCAAGCTCGCGGTGCGCGCGGGCGGCATCGCCAAGCGGGAAGCGCTGGCCAATGACAGTCCGAACCGCCCCGCGGGCGATCAGGCTGAACAGCTCCCCGGTACCGGCCTCCAGATCCGCGCGTGTCGCAATGAAATCAAAGACCGACGGCCGGGTGAGGTGCAAGGAGCCGCGCTTCACAAGCTCCATCGGGGAAAAGGGCTCGACCGGACCGGACGCGTTGCCAAAGGTGACCATCGTGCCGTGCTTGCGCAGGCAATCCAGCGACCTTATGAACGTGTCCCGGCCGATGGAGTCGTACACCACGGAGACGCCACCGTCGGACAGGTCGCGCACTTTCTTAACAAAATTGGAATCGTCGGCGAGCACGGTTTCCGCGCAGCCGTAGGCCCGGGCCAGCTCGGCCTTTGCTGCCGTACTCACCACGCCGATGACGCGGGCACCCAGCGCCTTCGCCCACTGGCTCAACAGCGTGCCCGTGCCGCCAGCGGCCGCGTACAGCAGCACGGTGTCACCGGGCTCGACACGGTAACTGCGACGAAGCAGGTACCAGGCCGTGAGGCCCTTCAGCATCAACGATGCCGCAACATCGTCGGTAATCCCCTTCGGCAGTTTCACGAGGCGATCCACGGGCCAGTTACGCCTTTGCGCGTAGGCCCCCGGCGGCAGGCCTGTGTAGGCCACCCAGTCGCCAACAGCGATTCCGGCGACGCCCGGGCCGAGAGCCTCGACCATGCCCGCCGCCTCGACCCCGATCCCGGTCGGCAGCTCCAGCGGGTACAGACCGGAACGGTGATAGGTGTCGATGAAGTTGAGGCCGACGGCAGTTTGCCGGATCGTCACCTCGCCCGTGGTCGGGGCCGGCAGTTCAACGGATTCCCAGTGCAGGACTTCGGGGCCGCCAAAGCCGTGGACCCGGATCGCCTGGGTGCGTGTAGTGTTCATGCGACCAGTATAATCGGTGCATGCAAAACACCGTCGTAATCGCCGGCGCCGGACAGGCCGCCAGCCAGACCATCGTGTCGCTCCGGCAGGGCGGCTTCGAGGGACGCATCGTACTGGTGGGTGACGAGCCTTATCTCCCGTACCAGCGGCCGCCGCTGTCGAAGAAATTTCTGGCCGGCGAGCTGGAGGCGTCCCGATTGCTGTTGCGCCATGAACACTTCTATCCGGAACACCAGGTAGAGGTACACCTCGGTACGCGCGTGTCGCGGATCGAGCCCGGTTCCCGCACGGCAGAACTCAGCAGCGGCACGACCCTGCACTACGACAAGCTGGTCCTCGCGACTGGCAGCCGGCCGCGCGAGGTCGGGGTGCCCGGACACCGGCTGCCCGGAGTGCATTACCTGCGCACCATCGATGACGTCGAACGGATCCGCGCGGACTTTCGTCCCGGAGCGTCGCTGGTCATCGTCGGAGCCGGCTACATCGGGCTCGAGGTTGCCGCCGTGGCCATCTCCCGGGGACTCAAGGTCACGGTGATTGAACTGGCGGACGAGGTCATGGCCCGCGTCGAGGCGCCACCCGTATCGGCCTTCATGGCCCGCGTCCATCGCGAAGCAGGCGTCGAAATCTGCTGCAATACCGGGCTTAAGGCCTTCGCCGGCAAGACCCGCCTGAAGGGTGTGATCAGCACCGATGACCGCGAAATTCCGGCCGATCTCGCCATTGTCGGCATTGGCGTGCTGACCAATGTCGAGCTGGCACAGGACGCCGGCATCGTGTGCGACAACGGCATCATGGTCGACGAGTATTGCCGCACCAGCGATGCCGATGTGCTCGCCGTCGGCGACTGCACCAATCACCCGAACGCGTTGCTGGGTCGCCGGCTACGCCTGGAGTCGGTGCACAACGCCGTGGAGCAGGGCAAGACAGCCGCCACGACCATCCTTGGTCGGCTCGAGCCCTACAACCAGGTACCGTGGTTCTGGTCCGACCAGTACGACCTGAAGCTGCAGATCGCAGGCCTCTCGTCGCGATCCGAGCAGGCGGTTATCCGGGGCGAACCAGAGTCCCGCTCATTCGCCGCATTTTTCCTGAGCGACGGCCGGCTTACCGCAGTGTATGCGATAAACAGCCCGCGGGAATTCATGTTGTCCAAGAAACTGATTGCCCTCGGCGCGCGGCCGGATCCGGCGCTGCTCAGCGACACCTCGGTGCCCTTCAAGGAAATCGCCGGGGCCCTGGAGAACTAGCGCGGAACCACCGGGGGCGGATTCGCCTTCAGGGCGAGCGCCCAGTCAGTGTTCTTGCCGGATGCGGACGGGTACAGCCGCTCGCGGATCTCCCCGGTAAAACCAGCGTAACGCCCGGCGGCGCCGGTCACGCCCTCCGAATTCCGTAGCGGCGACGGTGCGGATATCGGGTAGCCGTCAGCCGCGAGGTCCGAACTGCCGATCGGCGGGAGGATTTTGTCACGGACCATTCCCCAGTAATTGCTGTACCCGGTGGCGAAAGCGCTGCCTTCACCAGGCCAGAAGATATTCCAGTAGTCATGTGACCCGAGCTGGGCGCGCCACAACGAATTTTCTTCGGCAATTACCGAGACCTTGACAGCAAGGGCCGCTGGCACTCCCTCACCGGCGGGCAACACAACAATGCCAATTCGGACCAGCGACAGTGCCGGGCCGGCCAGCGAAACGTCCGGATCGCGCCGCCCGACTCCCAGGAGATCCGCCACGCTGAGGCTGACGCCACGATAGTCGTCCCAGAGGTAGGCCTTCGACGGCGCGATCTCGGCGGAGAGTGGCGGCAGTCCGTCGAACCAGGTCAGCGGGTTGGCCAGAACGAGGCCAACGCCCACGACAATGCCGAACACCAGACCAAGCAGTCCGACCAGCGCTCGCACGATCAGTTGCCCGCCGCCGTAAGTGTCGACAGCACAACCCGGCCGCGCGTGCTGCCGTCGGCGCTGACTTCCTCGAGCTCCCAGGTCTCGGTGAAGCTGCCCGTGAGGCCCGCAAACTCACTGGTGCCGCGAAGTACCTGGCCCGTTGTCGCAGAGCGAATTGCGCCCGGCGCGGTGGCTGTGACTCGAATACGCGACCGGTCGGTCCAGAATGCGGCAGCCTGTGCTGGCGCGAATGCCATGTTGCCCTCTTCCGTCAGCTGCTCGCGAATGGTGGCGTCGAACGCATCGGTTTGGATCAGAAATATGGCGCCGCGACTGGGGATCACGATCAGCCAGCTCGACGCCGAGCGGCCCGGATCAGCGATAGCCGCGCCTGTGCCTGCCAGCCGGCTCGCCACACCAATAACGTTGTCTTCGGTGTCCCTGACGCGGAACATTTCCGCACTGACGCGGCTGCCGGCGGTATCCTCAAGCGCAGCAGCGCCGACCGCTGCCGCCGCATACGGCTCAGACCTGACTTCGCCAGGCCGCGGAATACGGTCTCCCGGCCAGCGGATCACGAAGTCTTCCTGCCGCCCGCCATCCGACGCAACACTGATCAATGATTGATATCGCAGGTGCTTCGGCATTGGCCAGACCGTCGCTGTGACAGCGACGACGAGCAACCCGGCGATAAACGCAAAGAGAAAAAGCCGCTTCATGCCCGGGCCTCCGCCCGCTAACCGGCAGTGCCGGGGAGTTTAGTCGCTCAAGCCCGGCTAGGCGAGATACCGGGCGAGATACTCTTCGAAAGGCTCGTCGTCCGCCGCCTCGATTCGTTGCTGCCTGATAAGCGACGCTTTCGCCTCGGCCGACAGCAGATCACGGTGCCGATTCAGTTCCGGAGCCAGCGAAAGAAAATAGTCGCGGGTCCGACCGGCGAGATCCAGCCCGAATTCAGCCAGAGACTGCCCGCTGCCGCGCAATTCCCGCAGCAGCGACGCCGATGGCGTCCGCTCCGCATCCTCGACGGCTTGCAGTTGATGATGGACGGCCGCCACATGGCCCTTTAGTTCGCCAGGATCGATGAGGCGGGCGACCTGCACCATCTCACGGCAGATTTTCACGGCCCAGTCCTTTAGCGGCACGCTCCCGCCGCACTGTGCCAGTTTCAGGCCTGGCTCCCGGCCCCGGTGGGCGACGAGGCCAAGATTGTGGCCGATGCATTCCGTCTCGGCTGCCGAAATCGGCGGGCTCTCCTCCAACAGGCAATAAATCAGGAACACTTCCAAAAATCGCATCGTCCGCTGGCTGATGCCGACCGGATCCCAGGGACTGATGTCGAGCGTCCGCAGCTCCAGGTACTGCACACCACCGCGGAGGAGTGCCGCCGTGGGCCGCTCGCCGGTTTCTGTAACCCGTTTCGGGCGGACGGTGCTGTAGTACTCGTTCTCGATCTGCAACTGATTGGCGTTTAGCTGGCGGTAATCACCGTCTACCTTGACGCCGATTTTCTCGAATTCGGGGCGTGGAATGTGCGTGGCCCGAAAAAGATCCTCCACGTACTCGTCGAGGCTATTGGCCGACACGACCAGATTCGCCTGCGCGCTATTGCGGTAGCCGAGATCGCTCATGCGCAGCGATGTGGCAAAAGGCCCGTACAGTGTGCCCCCGTCCAGTTCCTGGAGATCGGTCGGTCCGCGGCCACGCACGAAACTCTTGCACAGGGCGGGTGATGCACCGAACAGGTACAGCACCAGCCAGCCCAGGCGGCGAACGTTACGCACGGCGGCCAGGTAACTGGCGGACCGAAACTCCTGCAACTCCCCAGGCTGCCCCTCCAGCTCCTGGTACACCGGCCAGAATGAGTCAGGCAGAGAGTAATTGTAATGAATGCCGGAGATGGCCTGCATTATTCGCCCGTACCGGTGCCCAAGTCCGCGGCGGTAGATGGTCTTCATCCTCCCGATGTGTGACGACCCGTACTGCGCCAGGGGCACATCGGCATCGCTGCTGATGGCGCAGGGCATGCTGAGAGGCCAGATCAGTTCGTCGTCGATCCGTTCCATGACGAACTGGTGCAGGTCGCACAGAAATTGGATCGTTTCCCAGTTGGTCAGTTGGGGCGGAGTTACAAACTCGAGCAGTGCCTCGGAATAGTCCGTGGTGATGTGGAGATTGGTGAGTGCCGAGCCAATGGCCTGCGGGTGAGGCGTCCTTGCAAGCCGCCCATCGGGCGTAATTCGGAGGCATTCACGCTCCACGCCGCGCAGTCCGCCGCGAACGAGGCCGGCAGTCTCGGGTACCATCAGGCGATGCAGGCGGGTCTCGAGCAATTGCCCCACGATCAGGGTCCTGGCATGGCGGGATCGGCAGATTACACGTTATCGCCGAACAAGCGGCACCGCTGGGCGGCCCCTGCCCTTGAAGGACGATTTACGGGGAACCCGCTCACGGCCAAGCGGTCGAAAGACCCGTGACCCCCCCACCCTTGAATCTGGCCACGTCGTCCACGTCCGGACGGATCCGGCCCGCCCGGACTTTTCTGCTTCCCGCCCTGGCCCTGCTCCTTCTCGCCGCCGGTCCGGCGTCTGCCTTCCGCTGTGGCAGCCGAATCGTCAGTGAGGGCGACCACTACTCAAAGGTTCTTAAAATCTGCGGTGAGCCGATCGGTGTGCAGGAGCGGGTGATCTACCGCGAAGGCCGCACCCGCCCCCGCTTTCGCGTCGAGGGCCCGAACGGTCTACGCATCGAACAGGAAGTCCTCCGCTACGACCGTTCGTACGTGGAGATCGTTGTCGAAGAATGGACCTACAACTTTGGTCCGCACCGGCTCATGCAGCTCGTGCGCTTCGAGAACGGCTTCGTCGCCGACGTCGATCAGCTGGGCTACGGCTTTCGGGAGTAGTAGCGGCTACTGCCGCGAAAATTCGCGGGCCAGGTAGTCGTCGGACCACGATCTCAGCCGGTAATCGGCCAGGAACCCGCAGTGCCCGCCCCAGCGCGTGCGGTGAATCGAGAGCGCTGCAGGCCTCGCCAGCCGGGCAATCGAAGCAGCAGGAACCACCGGATCGTCATCGGCCAGCAACATGCTGGACGGCACGACGAGGCCAGCCAGCCGGTCGCCCGTGATGGCGTAACCGTGCAGATAGCTCGCAAGATCCGGGAACTCGGTGTAACGCGTGACGAAGAAGTCGGTCATGTCGCGCAACGAACGAAAGCGGCTTAGCTTGCCGAAATCGAAGTCTGCCGGAAACAAACTGGCCTTTAGTTCCAGGGATCGGCGCCACTTCCGGAGGTAATACTGCTGGTAGAGCACCAGCCCGGAATCCAGCGCCACCATGGTTTCCTCCGGATCCAGCACCGGGCAGACGGCGGCCACGCGCACAAGCCCGAGCGCCGGGCCGTCCGCAGCGGCGATGCGGAGGGCGAAATTGCCGCCCAGAGAAAATCCCCCGAGGTGCAGCGACTCGCCGGGAAATCGATCACGCACCCAGCGCGTGGCCTCGATCATCTCGTCGAGGCGACAGGAATGAAAGATCTCGCGATTCAGGTGCTGGGAATCGCCGTGGTCCCGCATGTTGATGCGGACAATCCGGAAGCCCGCCTGCCACAGTCGATTGGCAGCAGACACCACGTGTAGCGACCCGGCACTACCCTCCCAGCCGTGCAGGAGGATCGCCAGGCGGCCGTTCGGCGGGCGGGCGGGCGTGTGCTGGGCCGTGAGCCGGACACCGTCGTGGCATTCGATCAGCAGTTGCTCGCTGGCAGCCAGCAGGCTGGTCGCGTCGCCCATTACCCGGTCCCGCCGCCAACCGCTTTTGGAAAGCGCCGCCTGCACGCCAGCGTGCCGCATCAATAGCGGTGATATATAGCCAGTGCCCGTCATTACGCGCTGATAGGTTGTTATCTGTTGGTGGGGTCCGCAGTGAGCCTGATCTCGACCCGCTGATTCTGCTGCGCCGTCCGGTTCCAGTCGCCGGCCGTCATGTCGTCCGTCGCAACTCCGTAGGGTATCAGCGGCTCGGAATTGCCGAGGGACTCAAGTTCGACCGTTATGGGGCCACCGCCCACAATCAGTTCGACCAGATAATTAGCGAAGGACACGGACTGCCGGGCCGACTCCGCCCGTGCCTCCTCCGGCGGCAACCCAGTCCGGTCGCAACGCGTAGCCGGCAGGTCGCTGGCAGCCATCGCCCAGTTGCCATCGGCTGTCCGGCGCATGCAAAAGTCACCCACATGGCTTTCGAGCCGGATCGTCCCGCGAAAATTGAGGGCACGCAGACGGTCCACGAGCCCCTGCAGTTTTTCCAGCTGCTCATCGCCGAAAGGCAAGGCAGTCGGGGGATAGGTGGCGCTCTGGTTCACGCTCCACTCAAGAGCAGCGGCGACGCCCGCCGACCGCTCGGGCTCGCTCGCCCGGTCCCTGGACATTCGGGACACTACGTTCTCGGCGTCCGCCACATCGTTCGCACGGCGTGAGTTGAGTTCTGACAGCAAGCCGATGTTCTGCCGGGTGACGGCCCGCCATTTCGCTTCCGAATCCAGGTGCAGCCAGATAAACGTCGCGGCTACGACGGCCAGGACCGCGATCAGCGCGCCATACGGCCAGAACCTGCTCCGTGCTGGCGGTACTACCAACTGCGCAGCCGGCACGTGTTCGGTGAGCACACGACTGATGGTCGTCTCAAGGTCTGACCGGAGCGCCCGGTTGTGATCGACCAGCATCTCCTGCAGCCACCGGTGCAGATCCGACCAGTCGGCCGGGGCATTGACGGATTCGACGCCGGGCAATCCCGTCGAGTCACCAGACCTGCGTGCCAGATCGCTGGCTCTGCGTGCCGGTACCTGTGCCTCCGCACCCGAAAGCAGATGCAGGGAGCGGAGCACCTCGCCAACTTCGACCGGCTTGATCTGCTTCGGCAGGACCCCCACCGCACCCAGCGCGCGCGCCTGCCCCACATACAGCTCTCCGGACTGGGAGGTGTACATCATCACCGGTATCGTCGCGGTTGCCGGGTTCTCCTTGATGGCCTTCACGGCCTGAAAGCCGTCCATGCCCGGCATCATGTGATCCATGAAAATCACGTCCGGCCGGTGCGCGGTAAGAAATTCGAGGGCGGCCTCCGCCGATTCTGCCGTCTCAACCTGGAGGTCGTGGTCGACCAGCATGCGCCGGAGCGCCTCACGGGCGGTCCTCGAATCGTCAACTATCAGTGCGCTTTTGTGGGCCACGCGGCCATTGTAAACCTCGCCCACGGCCGTTCGGCTTGTCGGAACGCGCATCCCTCGTCATGCTAGGGGTCTTCGAGGGCCGAATAACAATAATGTTGCCCCGCTCAAGCCTGCAGATATTGGCCGCCGCTGCCGCGTACAGCGCCGGTCCCGTTGCGGCAGCCGAAAACGGCGCCGTTATGTCCACCGGGGCGCTGATACTGGTTCCGGGCCTGCTGATTGCGCTGGTCATTCTCGCCCTTGTGCTTCGCACCCGGCTCGCCAGGGGCCAGCGGGGGGTGCGGGAATTGACGGCCGCCGTGGAACGGCTGGCCCGTGGCGAGCTTGGCGTTGATATCAGCAGCGCCGACACCGCCGATATCGGCGGACTCGCCAACGCTCTCGACCGGCTGCGCCTGAGTCTGCGCACGACGGCAATGTCCCGCGACTACCTGAGCCAGGTCATTTCCAGCATCAGCGACGCGGTGTTGCTGACCCGGATGGACGGGACGATAGCCCGCGTGAACCCTGCCGCCGAACGTTTGCTGGGCCAGGCCGCCGCGGATTTGCGCGGCCTGCCACTGGCAAACCTTCTGCCCGATAACCAGAAGGCTGCCTTTACCTTCGCCGACGGGAAGACCCGGGATACCACCCTGCTGGGCTCGACCGGCAGCGAAATTCCCGTGTCCTACACCTGCGCCGAAATCACAGCCGACGAACCGGCGTTGCGCGGCTACGTGATCACCGCCCGCAATATCAGCGAGCGGAAGATTGCCGAACAACGCATCAGGTACCTGGCCCGAATCGACGCGCTGACCAAGGTGCCTAACCGCATGCAGTTCCAGCACCTGCTCCAGCGGGCAATCGCACGGGCCCGCCGCGGCAATCACCGGCTGGCCCTGATCTATATGGATGTCGACAAGTTCAAGGAAGTCAACGACACCTTCGGCCACGAAGCTGGCGATCTCTGCCTGGAAACACTAACCGATCGACTGCGCCGGATTCTGCCCGACGGGTCCGTGGTGGGCCGCCTCGCCGGCGACGAATTCTGCGTAATCCTTGACAGCCTGGACCCGGAGCGCAACCTGCGGGCAGAAGTGGTTGCGACCACGCGCATGCTCCAGGAATCGATCACGGAGCCCGTGCTTTTCAATGGTAATCAGGTCTACGTGAGCACCAGCGCCGGTATCGCCCACTATCCCGGCGACGGGAATAACGTGATCGACCTGATCCGCAACGCGGATGCAGCGCTGTACCGGGCCAAGCGCCAGGGCGGTGGCGCACTCGAGGTTTACCACCCTGACATGAACGCGGCAGCGGTCGAGCGCCTGATGCTGAAAAGCCGCCTGCGCAGGGCCTTCGAGAAAAATGAACTGCGCGTGCACTACCAGCCGAAAATCAGCCTGCTGGACGGATCAATTGTCGGTGCCGAGGCGCTGGTTCGCTGGGAACTGACAGACCGCGGCATTGTGCTGCCAGCGGAATTCATTCCGCTGGCGGAAGAAAGCAATCTGATCCTGCAAATCGGCGAGTGGGTGCTCGATCGGGTCTGCACCGACTACAAAAAATGGCAGGACGGGCAGTTGCACCCAGGGCGGGTGGCAGTGAATCTGTCGCTGCGTCAGTTGAAACAACGCAACTTCATCAGCCAGATCTCCGCGATACTCGAGAAGCACGGCGTCCCTACCGATGCCATTGAACTCGAGATCACTGAATCCACCCTGATGGAAGACCCGACGCGAACCCTGCACCTGCTCGGCGAACTGCACCGCATGGGCCTGCGGCTGGCCATTGACGACTTCGGCACCGGTTATTCGTCCCTGAGCGCACTCCAGCAGTTTCCGATCTCGACCCTCAAGATCGACCAGTCGTTCGTCCACAATGCCACCACGAACCACGATCAGGCGACGATCGTCGCCATGATCATAGAGATGGGCCACAGCCTGCGTCTCGACGTCGTCGCCGAGGGCATTGAGTCAGAGGACCAGCTGCGATTCCTGCGCGCCCTGAATTGCGACTACGCCCAGGGCCTGCTGTTTGGCCGCGCGATGGCGGCCGACGATTTTCGCGATTTGCTGCTGAGCCAGACCGGCAATGCCGGGCGTTATCGGCCCCTGTTCGCGCGCGGCTGAGCCTGCGGCATAATTTGCCTACCCTCACCCCGGAGCACACATCATGCGCAACCCCGCTTCCATCGCCATCCTGTTCCTGGCAGTCAGCCTCGCGCCCGCCGCCCAGGCCGCCTGTGAGTATCCCGCCGACGTGAAGATTCCGGAGGGCAAGTCCGCCACCCAGGACGACATCAGCGCTGCCAGTGCGGCCGTGAAAACGTATCTGGGCGACATGGAGGCCTACATGGACTGCATCGACGCCGATGTCGCCGCGCTACCCGCTGAGCAGCAGACCCCGGAAACCAAGGCCCTGCACGTCAAGCGGTACAACGCCGCGGTCGACGCCATGGAAGCCACGGCAAACTCGTTCAACGAGCAACTACGGGCCTTCAAGGGCGCCAGGTAGGAGCGCCTTCAGGCGCGACACATATCGATCGCGCCTTCAGGCGCGATCAGGCTGGTCGCGCCTGAAGGCGCTCCTACGAGTTAGAATCCGCGCCCCGAACCTAAGGACTCCCCATGACCAAAGCCGCGAGAGTCACCATTACCGGCGCTGCCGGCCAGATCGGCTACCAGCTCGCCTTTCGCATCGCTTCCGGCCAGCTGCTGGGCCCGAATCAGCCGGTGATCCTCCAGTTACTGGAAATCACGCCGGCGCTGAACGCCCTGAACGGCGTGGTGATGGAACTGGAAGATTGCGCCTTCCCGACCCTGCAGGGCGTGGTGGCCACTGATCAGGCCGACGTCGCCTTCAAGGACACCGACTACGCGTTGCTGGTCGGCGCAAAGCCCCGTGGGCCGGGCATGGAACGGGCGGCTCTGCTGCGCGACAACGCGAAAATCTTTACCGTCCAGGGCAAGGCGCTGAATGAACACGCCAGCCGCCAGGTCAAGGTGCTGGTGGTTGGCAATCCCGCCAACACCAACGCACTGATCGCCCAAAGCAACGCGCCCGGCCTGAATCCCGCCAACTTCACGGCAATGATGCGCCTCGATCACAACCGGGCGCTGGGCCAGCTCGCGGCCAAGACCGGCACTCACGTCAACCAGATCAGCCGCATGACCATCTGGGGCAACCACTCCGCCACCCAATACCCGGATATCAGTCACGCGCTCGTCAACGAACGGCGGGCCAGCGAACTCGTGGATGCCAATTGGGTGAAGGACGATTTCATTCCGACCGTGCAACAGCGCGGCGCGGCGATCATCAAGGCCCGCGGCCTGTCGAGCGCTGCCTCCGCTGCGTCGGCCGCCATCGACCACATCCGCGACTGGGTCCTCGGGACGCCCGGCGACGACTGGGTGAGCATGGCCGTGCCGTCGGACGGCAGCTACGGCATCAAGGAAGGCATTATTTATTCCTACCCGGTGCGCTGCGCCAAGGGCAAGTACGAGATCATCGACGGCCTGGCTATCAGCGATTTCAGTCGCGAACGCATGAAAGCCACTGAGGACGAGCTCCGCCAGGAGCGGGACGCGGTCGCCGCATTGCTCTAACGTCTTCGCCAGAGGCCACTTCGCCGGGCGAGGTGGCGGGGAGGCTTTGCGGCGGGACGTTCGCTGCGGCTATCCCTGGCCTTCGCTCTACTTGACGCGGGCTGGCGCCGGGCTTCCTGCCCGGCTGGCCCTCGATACCCGCCGCAAAGCCTCCCCGCCACCCCATCCGGCTCTCAATCCCGCGGCAGGGCCTCCCACACCCCACACCGGGCTGCCACGGACACCCCCCGCCCAGCTGGTTTATAGTCGAGGGCCATCCCACGAGACTTGGCCATGGCTGACTTCCTCATCTGGCTGACCTGGACCGTCGCGCTCGCGGCTGTGCCCATCACCCTCGCTTACCGGCGCAGCGACCTCCCCACCGCCACGCTGCTGCTCGGGTTTGCACTGGTCGTGTACTCGCTTTTTGGCGTGGGCTGGCTGGCGTGGAAGCTGATCTTGTGGACGCTGTTCGCCGGGCTGGTGGTTCTCAACTCCCTGAATTTCCGTCGTGAGCGGATCACGCTGCCGCTGCTGCGCTTCTACCGCACCGTGGTTCCGACGCTGTCGAACACCGAGCGCGAGGCGCTCGAAGCGGGCACCGTGGGCTGGGACGGCGAGTTGTTCTCCGGCGCCCCGGACTGGGCACGGCTGATGGCCCTGCCCGCCCCGCGGCTCACTGCCGAGGAACAGGCCTTCCTCGATGGCCCGACTGAAGAGCTCTGCCGGATTTCCGACGACTGGCAGATCACCCACGAACTCGCCGATATGCCGCCCAATGTCTGGGCCTTCATCAAGCAGCACCGCTTCTTTGCAATGATCATCCCGAAGCGCTACGGCGGCCTCGAGTTCTCCCCGATCGCCGTGGCTGCCGTACTGGCCAAGCTCTCGAGCCGCAGCGCCGTCGTGTCGTCCACCGTCGGTGTGCCGAATTCGCTAGGGCCCGCTGAACTGCTGCTCCATTACGGCACGGAGGAACAGCGGGAGCGCTACCTGCCGCGACTCGCCACCGGTGAGGAAATCCCGTGCTTTGCGCTAACCGGGCCTCGTGTGGGCTCGGATGCGGCATCGCTTCCCGATACCGGCGTGGTCTGCAAGGGCATGTGGCAGGGCCAGGAGATCGTCGGCATCCGGCTCAACTGGGACAAGCGCTACATCACCCTGGCGCCCATTGCGACCGTGCTGGGCCTAGCCTTCAAATTGTACGACCCCGACCACCTGATCGGCACGGAAACCGACCGCGGCATCACCGCGGCGCTGATCCCCGTTCGCACCCCCGGCGTGGAAATCGGGCGCCGGCACCTGGCGTTGAACATCCCGTTCCAGAATGGCCCCACGCGGGGCCGTGACGTGTTCGTGCCGCTCGACGCCATCATTGGCGGACCGGAACGCGCCGGCCAGGGCTGGAAAATGCTGGTCGAGCAGTTGTCTGCCGGCCGGGGCATCACGCTGCCATCAAGCGCGATGGGCGGCAGCAAGGCCGTGGTCTATGCCTCGGGGGCCTACACCCGGCTGCGGAAGCAGTTCAACGTGCCGGTCTGTGAATTCGAGGGCGTGAGCGAGGCACTGGCGCGCATTGCCGGCTACACCTACATCGTCAATGCCGGGATGACAGTGACCTCCACGATGATCGCCCGCGGCGAGAAGCCCGCGGTGCCGTCGGCAGTCCTCAAGTACCACTGCACGGAACTGGCGCGCAAGATCGTTGACGATGCGATGGACGTGCACGGCGGCAAAGGCATCATGCTCGGACCGTCCAACTACCTGGCCCGCGGCTACCAGGGCGTACCGATCGCGATCACTGTCGAGGGCGCCAACATCCTGACGCGCAGCCTCATCATCTTTGGCCAGGGTGCGATCCGCTGCCATCCGTTCGTCCTGAAGGAAATGGAAGCCGCGAAGGACCCGGACTTCGCGCGCGGCCTGTCCGACTTCGACCGCTACCTGTTCGCGCATATCGGCTATGCCATCAGCAACGCGGCGCGCTCGTTCGTGCTGGCGCTGACCAATGCTGAAGTCAGCGGCACCCCGGTGGACGGCCCGACCGCCAGGTACTTCCAGCACGTTAATCGCTACAGCGCCGCTTTCGCACTCGCTGCCGACGTAGCCATGCTCGTGCTCGGGGGCCAGCTGAAGCGCAAGGAAACCCTGTCGGCACGCCTCGGCGACGTCTTCAGCAGCATCTATCTGGCCAGCATGGTGCTGAAGCATTTCGACAACCAGGGCCGGCAGGAAGGCGACCTGCCGCTGGTGGAATGGGCGTGCCGAACGCTGCTGTACCAGGCGCAGGAACAGCTGCACGGCTTTCTGCGGAATTTCCCCAACCGGCCAGTCGCCGCGATGCTGCGGGTCTGTATATTCCCGCGGGGCCGCATGTACTCGGCGCCGCCGGATGACCTCGGCCGCGAGATCGTTGCGCTTATCACCCGACCGACCGAAACCCGCGAGCGGCTGTGCGACGGAATCTATGCCGCCCGACAGCCGGATTCACCGCTGGGACAGTTGCAGACAACCCTGGAAATGGCCGAACGTCTGGCCCCGCTGGAAGCGAAGCTTCGCGACGCGATGCGCGCGGAACTCCTGACACCCGGCGACGTTCACGAAGTCACCGCGCAGGCGCAGGAACGGGGCCTGATCACGGCCGACGAGGCACGCCAGTTGCAGGAGTTTGATGCCGCCGTGATGGCCATTATCAGCGTGGACGACTTCGATGCGTCGGAACTACGGCGCGTGGCACAGCCCGCGACGCTGCCCTTTCATGACACTGCGGGGGCTGTCGGTTAATATTTGCCCATGAAAAACCTCGCATTGAGACTGCTGGTTGCGGCTTCCCTGGGGCTGCTCCTGTCCGGTTGCGGCCAGTCACCTCCCCCGACGGCAGAGCCCGCCAGCGAGCCGGCGGCGGCCGAGGCACCTGCACTACCCCGCAGCGCGTCGCCGGACGGGGCTTCGCTAACGATCCTCAGCCCTGAAGGCGGCGACGTGGTGAGTTCCCCCGTGACGGTGCAATTTGACCTGCAGGGCATGACCCTGGCCCCGGCCGGTGATGCCACGCCGAATACCGGGCACCATCACCTGCTGGTCGATGTGCCGGCACCCGACCTTGGCCAGGTGATTCCGAAGGACGCGCAACACCTGCATTTCGGTCAAGGCCAGGCGACCGCAGAGATCATCCTGGCGCCGGGTCAACACACGTTGCAACTCCTGCTCGGTGACGGTAATCACGTGCCACACAACCCCCCGGTGCTTTCGCCTCCCATCACCATCACCGTGCAATCAATCCCGTGATGGCGGGCTGACGAAACTCGCTGTTACTTACCGACAACATGCGCATGGCGCCAGGCACACACAGCAAAGCACCCACAGCCTCCATTGCAGGCCATGCGGGCCTCAGCGGCCTGGCGCTGTACCTCCCCCCGTACCGCGTGGACCTTCAGCAGTGGTGCGAGTGGACCGGTTCCGACTGGCAGAAGATCCGGAAGGTGGTCGGCTCCGGCTTCCGGTTGCTGGGACCACAGCACAGCGTCTACACGATGGCAGCAAACGCCCTGCTGCGCCTGATTCGCCAATACGACGTCGACCCCACGCGCATTCGCTACCTGGCGCTGGGCACCGAATCCAGCACGGATAACTCCGCCGGCGCGATCATCGTCAAGGGCATGGTGGACGATGCACTCCGAGGCCTCGGACTGTCACCGATCGCGCGCAACTGCGAAGTACCCGAATTCAAGCACGCTTGCCTCGCCGGCATCTATGCGATGAAGAGTGCGGTGCGCTTTCTTAACAACGACGGCGAGGATGGCGTTGCCATCGTCGTCTGCTCGGACAAGGCGCTTTACGAAAGAGGTAGCAGCGGTGAGCCAACCCAGGGCGCGGGCGCCGTGGCAATGCTGCTGGAGCCGGAGCCCCGCCTTGCCACCATCAATTTGCGCCACGCAGGAACGGCATCCGAGTACCGCGGGATCGATTTCCGCAAACCGCTCACCGGCCGGCTGAATGGCCATGCCCATTGCCTGGACATCCCGGTCTATAACGGTCGCTATTCGACCAATTGCTATGTAGACGAAGTGCGTCGCGCACTCGACGAACTCTACGTCCGCCGGCAGCTGGAACCAGCCGCCTACTTGCGCAGCCTCGAGGCCATCTTCATGCACCGGCCCTACGCGCGGATGCCGGAAACGGGCTTTGGCGTTGCCTATTTGTTCGCCCTGGCCCAGGGCGGTGTCACGGATCAGGACGAGCTCGCCACCTACTGCCGGGGCGCTGGCGTGCCCATAGCCGATGTTCTGGCGGAAATGAGCACCACGCCGGAACTCAATGTGCTGGCCGTCAGCGAGCGCATCCAGGACGAGATCTTTCCGCTCTGCATGGCTGTGCTCAAGGTGTTCCGGCAGAGCGAAGCGTTCCAGACCAATATTCACGGAAAGATGGAACTCGGCACCGAGTGGATGCGCGAAGTCGGCAACCTCTACACCGGCGCGCTCCCGGCCTGGCTGGCCGCCGGGCTCTCCGATGCCTGCCACCGTGGCATTGACCTGGCCGGCCGGGAACTGCTGACGATTGGCTATGGCAGCGGCAACGCCGCCGACGCCATCCCGCTACAGGTCGTTCCCGGCTGGGAAGAGGCCGCGCGCCGAATCAAACTGGAAGAAGCCTTGCAACCGGCCATCGATATCTCGGCTGACCAATACCTGGCCCTGCGCGACGGCGTGGAGCCTGCCGGCCTCAAGGTCGCGCCGGCCGGGGAATTCGTGATCGAGAGAATCGGCTCGCAGGCTGGCCACGCCTTTCAGGACGCCGGCGTGGAGTACTACCGCTTCGTCCACTGATCACTCCGCAAAGGCGCAGGCCGGCAGACGGTCTGCGCGCCGCTGAACCGGAACCTGCTATCCGGGGCCGCGATGTCCCGCCGGCATTGCGCCACCTCGCACCGTGAGTCCGGGCGCACACAGTTCTGCGTCCAGCGTCCGGTAACCGGCGGCGGCATAATCCGCCCGCAGCGCCTGCTCCACGTCGCGGGAATCCGTCAGGGCAATCCCAAAGTCCCCACCACCAGCGCCGGAAGGCTTGTAGACGGCGGCGTGCTCCTGCGCGATCGCCCGCAGCCGTTCGTGTACCGCGGAAAAGATCCCGATGCCAGCTGAATCGTCCAGGCGTCGAAGTCCGATCTCGTAACTGGCCACCGCACTGAGCAGGGCGCCGACATTTTCCGCCTTCCACGCAGCAACCGCCTGCCCGGCTGTCGCCCCAAGGCGTTCCATGTGGCCAGAATAGTTTTCCGCGTTACGTTCGCGGAAGGCCCGCAATCGGCCAAGCATCGCGGGCGTGGAAGCGCTTTCGCCGGACCAGACCGCCACGAGTCGCAGTTGGCGCGGCCAGGCGACGGGGAGCGCCTGCACAATCCGGGCATCCGTCGCCGGGTGCCGACTGATCTTGATCGCTACGGTGCCGCCGGTTATCGAAGTCGCCACGTCGATTCCGCTCCCGTTGCCGCCCTGGAGCCGACGGTGCGCTTCACAGCAGATATCGATCAGATCCTGTCGTGAAAGTGCTGGTCCTCCGGCAAAGCGCAACAAAGCGCCGGTTAGCGCCACAACAACCGCAGCACTCGAACCCAGGCCAAGTTTCATCCGCTGACCGGCTTTGCCGGCCTGGAAGAAGGCGGCGGTCAGGAGTTCGATCTCACAAGCCGACAACTCGGACGCACGTGGCAGCAGACCACGCGCTGACAGTATTTCCGCGCACACCTCCAACGGCAGACCGAAGGCGCCCGGCGAATTCTTTTCCCAGCGGGGACGGCTATCGGATACCCAGTGGAAGCGGAAATGCTCGCCGGTGTCGGGAATTGCGAGCTGATTGCCTCGCCCGGGAAGCGACGTCACCCGGGCCTGTGCCCGTACGTCAACGGCCACCGCCAGCCCGGGGGCGCCCTCGAGTACCGCGTACTCACCGGCGAGGACCAGCTTGCCCGGTGCCTGGGCTTCAATCAGGGCTGCCACGAAGGCGAGCCCCCTCACCCAATGGGCTGCGGAGGATTTGCAACACCCCCGGTACCGCGCGAAGCGCTGCTGCAACCACCTCCACGGCGGCCGGCAGGCACACCGCCTTTACCTGGGGCCCGGCATCCACGGTAAAAAAGACGGGCACACCGGCTCGCCGCAACTCCTGGATACGGTGCAGACAGGCCAGTGTTCCCGGCGTCCAGTACAGCAGCGGCGGTCTGGTGGTCATCATCACGGCATGCATCTTCAGGCAATTGTGTTCAGCAAGCCCGGCAAGCGTCCCGAAGTCTTGTGTGCGAACAGCCGACAATCCAGCATCGAGATCAGCCGCGTGGGTCTGCAGCCAGGCGTCGTAATAGGGCGAGGTCGCCTCGCTCTGCGCCATGCCCTCGCGGGAGCTGGTGGCCTTGGGACCCGCGGTTGTCACGGCAACCACTATTTCCAGTGGCCAGTCCGCGGGCGCTGCTATCTGTTCGCAGACCGTCGTTGCGTCCCGGTTGGTCAGCAGCACGACACCGCCGAGCAGGGAGCGCGGGGCGGACCCCGATCCTGATCGCGCAATCTCGGCGAGGCGCTGGGGATCAAGGTGCAGACCCAGTGCACCGGCGCCCGCCGTGACCAGGGCTGCGAAGCCCGAAGCGGATGACGCCAGCCCGGCGCCAGTTGGAAAGTCATTGTGCGAACTGACCTCCGCGCAACTGGAGACACCAGCCTCCTGGCGCAGCAGGTCCAGACAGGCGCTTACGCGCCGCGTGGTTTCCGCATTCTCGAGCCCGTCCAGCACCACGCGATCGCGATGCAGAGCCGGATCGAAGCGCACGGTGGTTTCAGTGGCAAGCCCACCGAGCACGATTGACAGCGAGCCGGTGGCTGGCAAATTGCCGGCACGGGTCCGCTTACCCCAGTACTTGATAAGGGCCACGTTAGGGTGCGCCACGGCAACCGCACGCATCGGGACTCCTCGCAATGCCAACCTCGGCCCGGCCCCGCGACACTCGAACGGTGGCCCTGACCGGAATTATAGCGCCCGGCTTGGCTCACTCCAGGGCTACCCTCTATCCTGTATCAACGTTTTCCACCCGATGATCATCCCGTCCATGACCTTTAGCACTCGCGCCGACGCCTACGTGGCTCGCATCGAAGGCGTGCTTGATCGCCATCTGCCCGCGGCCGCGGTTGCGCCGCAACGGCTGCACGAAGCCATGCGCTATTCCATCCTCGGCGGTGGCAAGCGTATTCGCCCCATCCTGGTCTACGCGGCTGGCGAGGCATTGCAGATTTCGCCCGACCTTCTGGACGCCCCGGCAGCCGCGATCGAGTTAATGCATGCCTTTTCGCTGATCCACGACGATCTGCCCGCCATGGACGACGACAATCTCCGGCGCGGCCGGCCTACGACGCACCGTGCCTACGACGAGGCCACCGCCATCCTTGCTGCCGATGCCATGCAGCCCCTCGCCTTTGAAATTCTCGCTACACACCCGGCGCTCCGGGGAGACCCTGCCGCCCGGGTCAAACTGGTCGCGTTGATCGCTGATGCCTGTGGCTCCAACGGCATGACCGGCGGACAGTCGATGGATCTGGCCGCTGAAGGGCGGCGCATCGACCCCGCCAAACTGGAGCACATCTATCGGCTCAAGACCGGTCGCCTGCTGCGCGCCAGTGTGCTGGCACCAGCCTGTTGCCGGAGCGATGTACCGAATTCGACCCTGCACGCGCTGGAGCGTTTCGTGGATGCCGTCGGGCTGGCCTTTCAGGTGCGGGACGACATTCTCGACATCGAAGGGAGTACGGCTGAGACCGGCAAGACCGGCGGTTCGGACCAGGCCAAGGACAAGGCCACCTACCCGCACCTGTTCGGCATGGCCCGGGCCCGGGAACGGGCTGACGAGTTGCTGGCGCAGGCCGTGGGGGCACTGGCGGACTTCGGCGCCGACTATGATGGCCTGCGTTGGGCGGCGCGTTATATCGTGCTGCGGCAGCGGGACTGACGGCCTGCTAGTCTGAGGACTGATGTACACCAGTTTCTTCGGCCTTAACGAGAAGCCATTCTCGATCACCCCCGATCCCCGCTATCTCTACATGAGCGAGCGGCACGCGGAGGCGCTCGCTCACCTGATCTACGGGGTTAAGGAAAGCGGGGGCTTCATCCAGCTCACGGGGGAAGTGGGCACCGGCAAAACAACCCTGGTTCGCAGCCTGCTTCAGCAGCTGCCCGATTTTGCCGATGTAGCGGTCGTGCTGAACTCGCAGCTGTCCCGCGTTGAGTTCCTCACCTCCATCTGCGAAGAACTGCATATCGCGGTTCCGGAGCAGCGCAACAGTATCAAGGCGCTGACGGATGTCCTCAATGTTTTCCTTCTCAGGAATCACGGCCTCGGCCGGCGCACCATTCTCATCGTCGACGAAGCCCAGAATCTTCGGGTGGATGTGCTGGAACAGGTCCGTCTGCTCACCAACCTCGAAACGGCGAAGCAGAAGCTGTTGCAGATTATCCTGATCGGCCAGCCGGAACTCCGCGAGATGCTCGAACGCAATGACATGCGGCAGCTCGCCCAGCGCATCACGGGCCGCTATCACTTAGAACCCCTGTCGAAGGACGAAACCACAGCCTACGTCGATCACCGACTCAAGGTCGCTGGCGCCATCGGGCAGATTTTCTCGGTCCCGGCCAAGCGGGAGCTATTCCGCCTCGCCGGCGGCGTACCCCGCATGATCAACGTGATTGCCGACCGTGCACTGCTCGGCGCCTTCACCATTGAAGAACATCAGATCACGCCTGAACTCGTGCGCGCGGCCGCCGCCGAAGTCTTCGACCGTCCCGCCGGCCGCTTTGCCTGGTGGCGACGGCGCTGGCAGGCTCAACCGGCCGGCCTCGTCGGCCTGATTACAACCGCGCTTGTGATTGTGCTGGCCGCCGCCTTTGCAGGGGTCCAGTGGCAGCGCGCCAATCTTGACCACCAGCCGCAGTCGGCGCCCGTCGTTGCCGCCACCACACCCGAAACAACCGAATTTCCCGCCACTCCTCGCGCCGTCGTGGACGACCCGGAGCCGGCCGTAGCGCTGACGCCCTTGCTGATAGCGAATGGCAGAAAGACCGGTACGGACACTGCCTTCACCACCCTGTTCCGGCTGTGGAATGTGGATCTCCGTGACGACACCAAGCGGCCGTGCGTCCAGGCCGAGGAACGGGGCTTAAATTGCCTCTACCGGCGAGGCACACTCGACCAGGTGCGCGCGCTCGGGCGGCCCGTGATCCTGACGCTCCGGGATGCCAACAGCGACCCGCATCAGGTGGTGCTGGCCGGTCTGGGACCGCAGACGGCATCGATCGATATCGATGGCACGGCGTTCCGGGTGGCCAACAGCGAGCTCGAGGAGTTGTGGTTTGGTGAGTACCTGCTGCTGTGGCGACCTGGCACGAGTGCGGTCAAGTCATTTCTGCCCGGCATGCGCGATCCGGACATCCGCTGGCTGCGGCAAAGCCTCGCTCGCATCCAGGGCAAACCGGTAGAGCCGATGGACTCGGACGTTTACGACAACAACCTCGCCGCCCGCGTCCGCGAGTACCAGCGCACCCGGAGCCTGCCGGTCGACGGAATAGCGGGCCACGTTACGCAGGCGGCCATCAACTCGGAGCTGGGCGACGGCGACATGCCGCGCCTGGCCCTGGCTAACTGACAGGCAGGCGCGCGCCATGTCCTTCATCCTCGATGCCCTGCGCAAGAGCGATGCTGAACGGCAACGCACCGTAACACCGGGACTTGCGGACGTTCGCTACGCCGGGCCACGCTCGCGGCGCACTGTATGGCTGCCGTTCCTGGTGGTCGTCCTTGCCGCGAACGGCGTCTTCATGGCGGTGCAATGGTTTGGCCGGGGTGCCGACCAGGTCGCGACGGAACCCGCCGTTACCGCCCCGCGCCCCGCGGCGGAAATACCGCGACTGCCGGACATCCGTCCCCTGTCCCGGGAGAGTGAGTTTGGCGAACCGCAGTTCGAGCCAGCGATGGAGGTGCCCACGCCATTACCTCAATTTGCCGCGGTCGCTGAGCCGGTCATCCCGGCCGGCGCCAAACCATCGCGAATTATTGCCGGCGACGAACTGCCAACCGTCGAGCAGCTGATCGGCTCCGGGACGCTGAACATTCCACTGTTGAATCTCGACCTGCACGTCTACAGCGAGGAGCCGGCCGGCCGTTTTGTGGTCATCAATACCCGCAAGTACAAGGAGGGTGCCCAGCTTTCGGAAGGCCCAACGATTGAAAGCATCACCAGTAACGGCGTCGTGCTGTCCAGTCAGGGCCGACGGTTTACACTGCCCCGCAAGTGAAAGCCCCTCTCCCCCTGCGTATCGCCTACCTCGACGGCCGTCGCTTTCAACGACTGCTGCTCGGGGGCATCTCGCGTCTTGTCGGTGAGCGCGGATACCTCGACCGGATCAACGTCTTTCCGGTACCCGATGGCGACACCGGCACCAACCTCGCACTGACCTTCACCGCCGTAGGCGAGAGGCTGACAGCCACCTCCACGCGCCACGCCGGCGAGTTGCTGACGGCCGCAGCCGACGCTGCGCTGGACGGCGCGCGGGGCAATTCCGGCGCCATTTTCGCGCAGTACCTGCAGGGTTTAAGCGAGTCGTTGGCCGGGCACGAGCGCGTCCGTCCCGAGGAACTCGCACTGGCCCTGGCTACCGCTGAAAACTTTGCCCGCAGCGCTATCCAGAACCCGGCCGAGGGCACGGTGCTGACCGTCATGCGCGACATTGCCGCCGCCGTCGCACCCGGCCAGCTGCCCGAGAATTCCGACTTTCCGACGCTGCTCACAGCGCTACTCCAGCGGGCACGTGAAGCAGTCGCGACCACCCGGCGAACGCTGGCCTCCATGCGGGACGCCGGAGTTGAGGACGCCGGTGCGCGCGGCCTGCTCGTGCTGCTCGAGGGAATGGCCGACGCCCTGCAACCGGGCCTCGCGCCCGCCGTGTCCGCTGTCGAGGATGGCGATCCCTCCGCCCGCAGCGCGGCCGATCTTGGCCATACGGGTCCACTGGAACACCGGTATTGCACCGAGTGCCTGATCACGGCTCCCAAAGTGGACCGGGACGCGCTGCGATCCGAACTGGCTGGCATCGGCAGCAGCGTGGTCGTCGTTGGTAGCGCATCCAAGGCGCGCCTGCACGTGCACGTCAACGACCCGGTCGCTGCGTTTAGGATCGCCCGGCGCTACGGGAAGGTCTCGGCGGAAAAGGCCGACGACATGGAGCGCCAGGAACGTTCGCTGAAGGCCGATGGACGACGAGTCGCGATCGTTGCGGACTCCGGCGCCGATTTACCGCCCGCCATCTGGGACAAGTTCGGCATCCAGATGGTGCCGCTGCGCGTGAACTTCGGCAGCGAAAGCCACCTCGACAAGGTCGGCATGACAGCCGCAGGCTTCTGGACGGAACTCAACCGCAATCCCGAGCATCCCAAAACATCGCAGCCGCCGCCCGGTGATTTTCGCCGCGCCTACGAACTGCTGTCATCCCACTTCGAACATGTCGTGGCCGTGAGCCTCACGAGCCGTCTCAGCGGCACCTATCAGGCGGCGCAGTCCGCGGCCAGCCGGATGAGCAAACCCGACCAGCTGACCGTGGTCGACAGCAAAGGCGTCTCGGTTGGGCACGGGCTGGTCATGCTGTGCGCGGCCGAAAACGCCCAGGCCGGCAAGTCACCCGCGGAAGTTGTCGCCGCCGCCGAACAGTCGGCGGCCTGCACGCGCACCTACGGCGCGGTGCCGGATCTCCGCTACGCCGTACGGGGCGGCCGCATTCCACAGCCGTGGCGCTGGCTCGCGCGCCGGTTGCCGCTCGGTTTCCTGCTGGGCATCGACGCGAAAGGCGGCATCAAGATCCGGGGAATCCTGCGACGGGGTGGTGACCTGGTGTCCGCACTCATTCGCCTCGCCACCCAGGACCGGCTCCTGAAGTCCGGTTCGACGCCGCTGCGCCTGGCCATTGCCCACGCCAACGCACCTGAAGGGGCCGAAGCGCTGCGGCTTGCCTGCGTCGCGGCCTTTCCGAACCTGGAGTCGATCCTGGTTTCAGATCTTGGCCCGGCCTACAGCGTGCACGCCGGGCCGGGTACGCTCGCCCTCAGCGTTCAGGAATACCAGCCGCCTGCCTGAACTGCTTCGGCGCGGCTTCAGCCGCGACTTAAGCACTCCGTGGCCCGCGGTCCCCCCCGCCGGAAACCTTTTCCGCTACCGTGCGGCACGGTGAGCGCCGAAAAAGTTTCCCGCGTGTGGCCGCTACGGCGAGGCGGATTCGGGGTCGCGCCTGAAGGCGCTCCTACGTAGCGGGCGTGGGCGGGGAGGGTTTTGCAAGCGCTCACCGTGTACTC
>JAQBGF010000091.1:0-8992 GCA_032122615.1 Gammaproteobacteria bacterium
GGCCCAGCAGAACCTGAGGCGCGTCCATAAGGCCCAGCGGGCAAAGAAGAAAGGTCTGTTGCGCGGCGTCGCCGGGACACAGGCGAATGCCGAACAAGCTGATGCCAGGGGCACCACCCACCGCTAACCCCCGTGGCCTGACGCGGCGCCGGCCCCACTGCCGATCCCACGGTCGTCGTGTATCCCCGGCTCAACAGAAGCTCGGGCCATGCACCCAGGACACCAGCGAAAACCGCGTACCGCGCGTCACTGGCTCAACCCTGTGGATCAGGTACGACGGGAATAACACCGTGGTTCCCTGTGGCAGCTTCAACGGCGGGCCCTTGTCCAGGAAGCACAATTCACCGCCCGCATACTCCTCGGGAGGCGTAAGAAAGGTGACCAGGCTGATCTTGCGCGTTGCGTCCACATCCGAACCCAGGTCGATGTGCCAGTCATAAAAACCGTCGGGCGAGTACTCCAGCACGTGCATAGAGACGTGTTGATTCAGCCGAAACTGATAGCTCTCCTGATTCGCCCGGCTCACCAGATTGCCGATCCGCTGGAAGATCCACGCGTGCGCCGTGTCGGGGGGAACGGCCCTGTCCTTCGTCCTTCGCATCTCATGATCCGCCTGACCCCCTTCGAATTCGGGCAGGTTGATCCTGGCGTCCATCGCGGGCAGGGGCAGGTTGATCAGCCGGCGGCACTCCTCCGCGGTGAACACCGCCGGAAATTGACCGACCGACGTCAGGTATTTGTTGTACATAATGGCTGTCCGGTCCGGGGCATCGATCTCTCATATTAATATACGCGGTCGCCATCACAGGAATTCAGACAGCCTCATGTTCGGCAACTTGCGCCTCGTGGCAACCGACAAGCTCAGTGAGTACCGAGCCAATACCGACCTGTTCCTGGAGCTGGGCAATATTGCCTTTGCGGATGCCATCCGTACGGGCACTGCCAAATCCCCAGTCAACATCTACCGGACACCGTGGCTGCTCTATCATTCGTGGCGACAGCCACGGATCCAGCTCGACGCGGGCAACGCAGAGCTCGTTCGTGATCTCATGGCCGGACGAGTAACCGGCCCGGCTCACGAGCCGATCATGGAACAGATACGACAACTTGGCTGGTGCGATGACGACCAGCCTGTTGATCTGGACGAACTCGTGAAGCGCACGGCGGACTATTTTCTGGCTATCCAGAACGACTATGAGCTGCGACTTTTTCTGGAGCGGGTACGCGACTTGCAGCCGCGGGTTGTGGTCGAGATAGGGACTGCCAGGGGAGGAATGCTCTTCTGCTTCAGCCAGCTGGCAGCTCGCGATGCAACGCTGGTCAGCATCGATCTGCCCGGCGCCCCCAACTGCGGCGGCCAGACGGCAATTGAGCGGGAAGTGTTCAGGACTTTCGGGCCGCTCACGCAAAGTTTTCACTTCATTCCCGACGACTCCCACCTGCCCTCCAGCAAAGACAAGCTGGAGAACATTCTCGCCGGCCGGACAATCGACCTGCTGTTTATCGATGGCGATCACTCCTATGAAGGCTGCATGGCCGACTTTGAGATCTATCGTCACATGGTCAGCCCTGCCGGGCTGATCGCCTTTCACGACATCTGCCTGTTCCCCGACCAGTGGCCCGGCACCGGCGTTGGTGTCGCGTGGCAGGAAGTGAAGGCCCGATACGGCGGCGATGAAATCATCGACCCTGACGGCGTAACGACACCACAGTTACAGCCTGGTCAGCGCTGGCGCTGGGGCATAGGGGTTATCGAGGCAAGCCGCCTTCCGGCGGAAGGCCGCGGATAACCGTGCAGCTGAATGCAACGCTGTCGGTTGAGGCCTTTTTTGCCGTACCCGTAGCCGGGGACATGCGCAGCACCAGGTTCAAGCTTCGCGACCATCCCGACGTTGCCGCCTGGCTGCTCAGTTTCGTGAACTACCTGTTGTGCAAACAGGGCAAGCTCCCGGGCGACCGGCGCATTGCTGATCCTCCGGACGGGGCAAACAGGTTGGCATTGATCGAGGGCGGAGTCCTTCTGGCCTCGCCAGGAGCGGACGGAGGACTTGCACTGCAACTCAATCCGGACTTCGCCGTGCGGCTATCGTTATATGCAAGGGTCCGCGGTGAGCCAGCGCGCTCTGCCCTGCTCAACCTCGGCGACGATCCGGATCTGGCCCGCTGGTTGCTGACTCATCGCCTGGATGGCCGGCACCTTGAGGACAGCGCGGCAATGGAACAAGTGCCACTGACAGATGCCCTGATCGAGAGCCTGCGTCGCCATGGCGTACTGGTCGACGCACTGCCGGCTCCGGACGCCTGCTTTCCGGACCCTGAAGCGCCGGTGGACCTGGATGCGGAACTGGCACCCGCATCGCGGTTTTTTCCCCAGCTCGCCGGGCAGGCGATACCGGCCGAGGTCCGGCAGATCCTCGGCAGGCACAACCCCGTTTTGCCGACCGGCTGCGGGCTCATCTGGGGTCAGGATGCCGGCACCGGAATGGTTTATCCGACGCGCTGGAATTCGGGCGACCCTGCGCTTGATCTCGAGCGCATTACCGGAACGAGTGCAGCGCACAGAGCCGCCCGGTGGGATCGTCAGCGGTCAGAGGCGCGGCTCTCGCTGCGGACGAACCGGTATGCCGTGCTCCGTGAAATCCTGCCGTCCGTCCAGCGGGAAAAACTTCGCGAACATGTGCGACAGCTGATCGCGCGGGGTTACTTCCCGGCGCTGGGCGATGGCCAGGTGGCATTGAGGTCGGGCATACACAACCCGCCGACAGTGGCCGCCCTGCATGCGGGCCTGGCTGGAGTCTTAAGCAGCATCTGCGGTGAGCCCGTCATCGCCTCCTACTGCTACCTGAGTTGCTACGAGCAAGGCGCTGTACTGGAGCGGCACAAGGACCGGCCGCAATGCGCCTACAACCTGTCGCTCGTCCTGGATATGCAGGGCCCCGATGGTGAGCCGCCGCCCTGGCCCATTTACGTAGAGATCGATGGTCAGCCAAAGGAAGTGCTCCTGCAGACGGGTGATGGAGTCGCCTATTCCGGCACCGAGATCTGGCACTGGCGACACGCACTGCCCGCCGGCCAGCGCGCGGTTGTTTGTTTCTTTCACTTCGTGCCGCGGGATTTCACGGGCTCCCTGGACTAGCTGCGGAGCGCTTTCGTCACACCATGAAGGGCTGCAACTGCGTGTAGTCCGGAACCCGGGTGCCATAGCTGCCCTGGCGCAAAAGGTAGACGTAGCCACGCGAATTCATGGCGTGGTAAAGCTCTCGAAGCTCCGCCCGTACCTGGGCCTGGCTGACGCCAGCCAGTGATTTTTGCACACGCTTGTAAACACGACGCAACGGCGTCCGGCCATCCATGTGCGCCAGCAGAATGCGATTGACCGGCGTACCCGTGATCGTGATATCCCCGCCACGACCACTAAACGACAGCGTTCTTCCCGGCGTCAGACCCGCACCGATCTCCTCGTGCTTGCCGTGCATCGCGCCCATCATTACCAGGGTATTCGCTTCGTCGTCGAGGCTGGCCTCCCGGGTCGCGCCCACTCCCCGGCGCCCGAGGTAGAACTCGTGTGCACTGAAGTCGGAGAGCATCTGTTCCGCCACTGATTCCCGCGAAGGCTGCTCCAGCCCGTGCAGGTGGGCACTCGCCGGTCCTTCGGCAAGGAAACTGAAGGGATCATAAGAGGCCGACCGATCCACAAAGGCCAGCATGTCCATATCCGCCGAGCCCGCCAGCTGATAAAGCTCCGGGACATCAAAGCAGCGGTCCTGGCTATGCAGCAGCAGGTCATACAGACCAGCGTCCCCGAAGCCCTCCTTGCTGATCTCGCTTCTCCAGACTGGCAGATCGCGAACAAAGCTGTTCGAGCTGGGCAGGGAATCCAGCAACTCCCGGGTCATCCGGATCCTTCCGGAAAGATCGAGATCGGCTGGCAGATACTGGCGCAGCAGCTCCTGCATGTCATAGACCGACCGCCGACCATACTTCCCGTAAAGCATGAGCAGAATGACTCCGTCGTCCTGAAGGACGCCGGCCAACGTAGCCAGGCCCGCCTCGGTGGATTCCAGGTGATGAAGGACGCCGGTGCAATTGATGTAGTCGAACTTGCCGAGACCAAGCTCGGAAATCCTCATGATCGAGTCATTCACCCAGCGAATATTGCGAAGACCGCGAACGCGGGCCCGCTCCTTCGCAATGGCCATGGTGGCAGCGGACAGGTCCAGGTAAACGACCTCCCCGTTGAAGGCGCGGAGCTGCTCGGCCAGGTAAATGGTGCTGTCGCCGGTGCCACCACCCGCGACCAGCGCCCGAAACCCCTTGCGGAAGTCACGCGCACCATTGAAGCAGTGGTGGTTGAGGATGATCAGGTTGTCGCCGACCTTGTGAATCAGGCGAGACCGCTCAAGCTCCGGATCCCTGGGGGGATAAGGCAACTCTTCGTACTGCTCCTTGACCTTCGGCAGAAAGGTCTTGCCTTCCATAGACACCATTCCCGGCTAACTTGCCGGTGAAGTATAGGCCCGCCAACTATTCATCGATAGAATAGCTGGCGCCGCCAGGACATCATCAACACAGTCTGAAGCATCATGGACTTCATATATTCACGCGACAACGCCCTGCCTGATGAGTTGTGCGACGAACTGGTTCGCCGCTTCGAGGAACATCCCGACAAGCGCCCGGGGCCGACGGGATCGGGAATCGACCCCACGCGAAAATTGAGCCTGGACATCACGATCGACCAGATTGAGTCGTTTCGGGAGTGCGGCCAGCGACTGGTGAACGAATCCCTGGGCCACTTTGCGGACTATTTCCTCAAGTACCCGTTTTTCGGCAGCGTAAATCCCGTGCTGAAGCACAGCGAAACCGGTGTGGAAACCACGATCACGATCGAAAATGCCGCCTCGATCGACCACAGCCTCATGAAAATGATGGTGCCAAATTATTTCCGCCTCGGCCCGCTGAATATCCTGAAGTATCGTGCAGGCGAAGGCGGCTATCGCCACTGGCACGCCGAAATATTCCCCGACCAGCAATGCGAATCCCTTCACCGGCTGCTGTTTTTCATCTACTACCTGAATGACGTCGAAGCCGGCGGTGAGACCGAGTTCCTGTTTCAGAAGACCACGATCCAGCCGAAGAAAGGCAAACTGATCATTGCACCGGCGGGCTTCACCCACACCCACCGCGGAAATGTTCCGCAGTCCGGCGACAAATACATACTGAGTTCTTGGCTGCTCTTCAAACGGGCCGGCAAGCCGTCGAATTGACGCGGCGGACGTCGACCTGCCAGACCGCAACGATCAGCTGGATGTCCTGCTTCTGAACAGGACATCCATCGGGTAGCGTCGGACCAGTTCGAAATCCGGCAGCATTTGCACCAGGCCCGGCAAGGTGATCTGGCCTTCGTACCATTCACTGTTGCTGTACTCCGTATAGAAGTACCGGGTGGAGGCAAGGACGCGGGATGCCCCCTCGATCAGGTCACTTTCAGCGCCCTGCACATCGGCCCAGATGAAATCCACCGCGCCGATCCGGTGCTGCTCCGCCCAATCATCAAGCCTGACGATTGGCACCTCGATCTGCTTGTCAAATTTCACCCACGGCCAGACCTGCAGATGACTTCGTGGTTTTCGAATCGATCCGGACTGATCCCAGCCTTCCGCGTATTCCGCGACGTGCTCCGCGCCTGAACTCTGGTGGAAGCTGATCGTACCGTTCGTGGCTCCGACGGCACATTCGTGCAACCGGGCCCGAGGATCAGTGATGCGGTGACGAAACTTGGCGATGGCCCGGGGATCCGGCTCGAAAGCGAAAATCGTTGCCCGGGGCAGAGCCTTAAGCAGTTCGGCAGTGGTCTGCCCGCAATTGGCGCCAATGTCCAGAATCACCGGGGCATCTTTGCCTAACAGTTCCCGAATTTCCGCTCCGGTCAAAACGCCTGGTGAAATCGGGAATGACAGTGCGTCGGGCGGCTGCCGGCTGAAGTCCTCGGACATGCTCCTATCCTCTGATTGATCGTCGGCAACAGAACATCATATGGATTCTATCCTTACTGGTCGCGACGCGGCGACGCCCTTGCGCCAACCCGGCGCAAGTGGTTTATTGTCAGCCGACAATTATTCGCCAAAAAGACAATTCCAGACATGAGTAGCAGTGGCAAATCCGTTGCCGTGGAGCTGCGTTGCGCAGGGATGGGCGACTGCCTGTGCGCGATCGCGGTTCTCCGCAAAATCCGGCAAATTCACAAGGACATCACCGAGCTGGTGTTGTTCACGCATCAGCCGGAGTTGTTCGCTCGCTGCCCATACGTCGACCGCGTTCATCACATTGCAGACGAGGCCGTTCGAGCGGGGTATCCCGCGTATATCACGCTGTTCGACACGTCGAAGCTGCCGTACCACCTGATGGATACCTTCGATTTCATGAGTATTCCGGTGGGGCTGGGCCAGCTCAGCTTCCGTGAGAAGCGGCTCGAATATTTCCCGACCGAGGAAAACCAGGCACAGCGGTTTGACGTGGTACTTAACACGTCCATGACCTGGGCCAGCCGAAGCTGGCCACTGACTAACTGGCAACGACTGGCAGATGCCCTGCTCGCGACGGGGTACTCCGTAGCCGTCGTCGGCAAGGACGTGACCTCGCCCTGGGACAATCTCGAAAAGAAGAGCCCGGGCCTCGAGCGTTGCACCGACCTCACCAACCGGCTGAGCCTCGACCAGACGTTCTTTACGATTGCGAAGGCCGGATTGTTCGTGACCTGCCAGAACGGCTTGTCGGTATTGTGCGGCACCACCGACACCGAGGTTATTGTGCTGGATCGCTCCATCGAATGGAGCAAGTACGCGCTATACCGGCACGAGGATCCGCACTACCGCTTTACGATCGTCAAGGGCAACTGCGACATCTACTGTTGCGACAGCGAGGCCTGCCCCGTCTACGGGGAGTTTCGCTGCATACCCGGGTACGACGCGGTATGGGCCTGCGTGGCGAAGAAGGCCAGCAGTCAAGTCGCCAGTCAGGGCACCAGCCAGCCGCACTGATAACCATCGAAGACCAGCGGAATGCCAATCTGCTGAAAGTACTGGGCAACGTACATGGCCTTCCCGCCGATCCCCTGATCTTCCAGCAGCACGTAGTTCTTATCGGAGTTGAGAAAGCCGCGCAGGGTGTGGAAAGAATCGTCCACGACCACGAGCGTGCCGCCGCCAAGCGCCGGGGCAATGGCACACAGTTCCTTCAAGTGATGCAGCGCGCTCGGCACCGGATTTGCGGGGTCCCAGTCAAGCGAATCCAGGTACAGAAGGTCGAGCGGACGGCGCTCCTTCAGCAACTCACCGGCCATACGCCGTAAAAACGGGACGCTGTCTTCATTGTTGACTTTCGTGCGCGCGCCGACCGCCGATCGAGCGTAATTGCATGCCGCTTCGCCGATATCCACGGTGTGAACTTCACCCGAGTATTCGCCGGCAAAGCGGTCGAACATGAGCGTACTTTGGCCGTCCCCTTCAAAGTTGTTCGCTTCCCGGGCGCAACCGGTCTCGAGAATCAGATGCCCCTGGGGCTTCTTCTTTGCGAGAAAATCGAACATGGCGCGGAAGGTATCGCGCCGGGGCCCCAGTCGGGGCGCCCATTCAGCTTCGAAGTGATCAAAGAAGTTCATAATCCGGAACGGAATTATACAAGCATTCGGGCAATGCTAGAGTGCGCCTTTTGGAGGGGCGCCAGTGGACGACTCGGAATTCAGGCAGGCGTCACTCGACATCGCGACCCAGCAGGTCGTCACGCAACTACTGCTTTACTGGCGCCAGTTACTGGAAAGTGAATCCCGAAAGTCGCCTTTGTTGCCGGTTTTATGGGGGCACAAGGGCCACTCGCAGAACGAGGAGGACGGCATCGTTCTCGAAATCTTCAGTCGCATCGGCATCTCCAGCCGGACATTTGTCGAGATCGGCGTCGGTAACGGTATCGAGAACAATTCGCTGTTTTGGTTGAAGCAGGGCTGGCGTGGCGCATGGATCGAAGGCGGCGCTGACAATTCGGACTTTATCAGGCGGATGTTCGCGCAGGCGATCGATCGCGGAGTGGTGCACTTTCGGCAGGCGTTGGTGTCTGCCGGGAATATCAACGAGCTGATCGACTCGACTCCGTTCTCGGGTACCGAGATCGACCTGCTGAGCATCGATATCGATGGCAATGACTACTATGTCTTCGAACGGCTCAATTCACTCAACGCGAGAGTGGTCGTTATTGAGTACAACGCGAAGTATCCGCCGCCCATTCGGTGGCGAATACCCTATTCTTCAGAACACGTCTGGGACAGCAGCGACTGGTTTGGCGCTTCACTGCAAAGCCTCTGTGAGCTATTTGAAAGCCGGAAGTATTCGCTGGTGGGCTGCAATGTAACGGGCTCCAATGCGTTTTTTGTCAGAAACGATCTTCTGGGCGACAAATTTCCCTGTATTGGCGAGATTGAAAAACTCTATCAACCCGCCCGATACTTTATGACCAGCGGGCTGTTCAATCACCTTTCCGGGCCGCCGAAAACCAGCATCCGGCTCGACGGCTTGTCAGAACCGCACCCGTAGCCCCGCGCTCATCTCCCACTGCCAGACCAGGCTGCCCCTGACGGCAATCAGGCACCCGCTGGAAACTTCGTCTGACCGGCAGAAGACCGCACTGTCGCTGTTTACAACCGAAGCAAGCCCCCGACCCTCCAGCCGCAGCCCGATGCGTGGCGTCACCGCAATCTTGTAACCGCCACCGATACTGAAGGCGAAAAACGTCTCGCTGTCGTACTCGCTGTTGTCCGGTTCGAAGCGGGACGCCCCGATGGTCGCCACCATGAACGGCCATGCCCGCTCACCTTCAAACAGGTACGTGCCGCCCAGTTGAAGATAGGTGATATCAAGCTCATCGAGAATCGGGTCGCCCGGCGCGAACAAACTGCCTGTTTCGAGTGAAGTCGATTGCCGGCTGAAGAACACCTCGTATTCCG
>JAQBGF010000092.1:0-6402 GCA_032122615.1 Gammaproteobacteria bacterium
CGCAAGGCCTTTCTTGCTTCGCTGACTAACCGGCCTGGGGTCTACCGCATGCTGACCGGCGAGGGCGTCATCCTCTACGTTGGCAAGGCGCGCGACCTGCGCAAGCGGGTTGCCACCTACTTTGGCAGTAAATCCCATCACCCGAAGACCCAGGCGCTGATGGCGCAAACAGCTCGCGTCGAAGTCACCGTAACGGGCACGGAACAGGAAGCGCTGCTGCTCGAATACACCCTGATCAAGGAGCACCGGCCGCGATTCAACGTCGTTCTTCGCGACGACAAGAGCTACCCCTCGATCTACGTCTCCACGGAACAGGCCTTTCCACGCTTTGAGTTTCATCGGGGCGCCAGGAAGGCGGCAGGGCGTTTCCTCGGCCCCTGGCCCAACGCCGGGGCGGTGCGTGATAGCCTGGTGCAGCTTCAGAAGCTGTTTCGCGTGCGCCAGTGCTCCGAGACCTTTTTTGCCAATCGCACGCGTCCGTGCCTGCAGCACCAGATCCAGCGCTGCACGGCGCCTTGCGTCGGGCTGATCTCTGCCGAGGACTACCGCCGGGATGTGGACGATGCTGTCCTGTTTCTGGAAGGCCGGAACGCCGCGGTACTGGCCAGTCTCGTTCTGCGAATGGAGCACGCCTCCGGCAAACAGGACTACGAGCGGGCGGCGATCTTGCGCGATCAGGTCACGCTAATTCGCAGAATTCAGGCCGAGCAGGTGGTTGCCGGCACCGGCATTGAAGAAGCGGACGTACTCGGACTGCACCAGGAGCAGGGTCAAGCCTGTGTGGCGGTGATCCTGATCCGCGGTGGCAGGGTGCTTGGCAGCCGCACGTGGTTTCCGCGCGTGGTGGCTGGCACGGATCCCGACGAAGTGATCGCTGCTTTCATCACCCAGCACTACTTTCATGAGCAGCCGCCCGCGGAGATCCTGGTGCCCGTGGCACCGCTGGACGCTGCCGTGCTGGAGACGGCACTGACCGGGCGAATCGGGCGGGCCTGCCGAATTCGGCACCAGGTCCGGGGCACCCGGAAACGCTGGCTGGAAATGGCAGCGACGAACGCGTCCCAAGGCCTCGCCAGCCGCCTTGCGGCTAACTCCTCCCTGCGGGCGCAACTCGAGAGCCTGGCTGAAGCACTGGCCCTGGAGGACGTTCCAAAGCGCATCGAGTGCTTCGATATCAGCCACACAGGCGGCAATGAAACGGTAGCTGCCTGTGTCGTGTTCGGCACTGACGGTCCGATCAAGTCCGATTACCGGCGCTTCAATATCCGTGATATCGAGCCGGGGGATGACTATGCGGCTATCGGCCAGGTTGTTGAACGGCGTTTCGCGCGGATCCGGCGGGGTGAGTCGCCCATGCCCGATCTGATCCTCATCGATGGCGGCAAGGGACAGGTCGAGAAGGCGAGGGCAGCGCTCGAGGAACTCCAGCTGGCCCATCTGCCGCTGATTGGCATCGCCAAGGGCCGCGACCGTAGAGCGGGCGAGGAAAAGCTGGTGCTGCCGGGCGAGTCGCTGGAGCGGACGTTGCCGCGGGACTCCCCGGCACTCCTGCTGATCCAGCAGATTCGTGATGAGGCCCACCGCTTTGCCATCACCGGGCACCGGCAGAGGCGGGCGAGGGCGCGGATTTCCTCAAGCCTGGAGTCCATTGAAGGGCTGGGACCCCAGCGCCGGCGGGCATTGCTCCGGCAATTCGGCGGCTTGCAGGGGATCCGGCAGGCTGGCGTTGCAGACCTGGCCAAGGTGCACGGTATCAGTCGGACGCTTGCTCAGCGGATCTATGACCACCTGCATGGCGGGCAACCCTGAGCCGGTGATTATGCAAGCGGAAGCCACGTTTTCCGCGATGGAAGGATAGAATGGCGCTGTGTATCCGCAGTTCAATATCGCCACTTCGCTGACCTGGTTCCGGATCGCCGCGATCCCGCTCGTCGCCGTGGTTTTCTACTGGTCATCGCCATGGGCACGCCCGGCCGCGGCCATGGTTTTCCTGCTCGCTGCAATAACGGACTGGCTTGATGGCTATGTCGCGCGGCGCCTGCAGCAGACCTCCAAGTTCGGTGAGTTCCTGGACCCGGTGGCAGACAAGATGATGGTGTCGACGGCGTTGATTCTGCTGGTCCAGGCGGATCCGAGGGTCATCGTGGCGACTCTGGCGGCCATCATTATCGGCCGGGAAATTGCCGTGTCGGCGCTGCGCGAATGGATGGCCGGTCTCGGCACACGCCATCGCGTGGCGGTTTCTGGCTACGGAAAGCTGAAAACCATCATGCAGATGACGGGCCTGTGCTGCATGCTCTTCGCGCAGCCGCTGATCGGCCTGCCGGTCTACGAGATCGGGGTGATGTTCCTGGTACTGGCTGCCGTCCTCACGATCTGGTCGATGATCGGCTATATCCGGGCCGCCTGGCCCACCAAGCAGGAAGGTGAGCCTCTTTCTTGACACGCCAGCGGCGCCCGGTAGCATATGCAGTTCTTGTAAGCGGGAATAGCTCAGTTGGTAGAGCGGTACCTTGCCAAGGTACAGGTCGGCGGTTCGAGCCCGCTTTCCCGCTCCAGATTCTGCCCCAAAGGACCTCCGGTGACGCTGCCGAGCGGGGCGCCCCCAACGGCTAGGTGGCAGAGTGGTTATGCAGCGGCCTGCAAAGCCGTGTACGCCGGTTCGATTCCGACCCTAGCCTCCATCGTCACTTGTACGCCCCTACAATGGCTGCCTGGCCCGGGTGGCGGAACTGGTAGACGCTACGGACTTAAAATCCGTTGACCCGAAAGGGTCGTGCCGGTTCAATTCCGGCCCCGGGCACTAAGAAAACTAGCAGCATCGACGCCAAAGCAAGAAACCCGCCGAAGCGGGTTCCCTGGTGGAGGCATTACGTCGGTGCTAAATAGTGGCCTTCCTCCGCAGCCAGCCCATCACGCCGAGGGCGGAGCCGAAGAGCCAGACGGCCGCGGGAACCGGTACGGTGGGAGTGGTCAACAGTGTCGTGAATACCCAGCCAAACTCGTCACTGTTTGTCGAGATGCTCATTGCGTTGCTGCCGGCAGCGGAAATACCGCTCGACAGAGTCAGGCTCGCATTCAGAAACAGATTCTTGTCCAGCGGGCCGCCAACGGTCGAGCCATTGAAGACAATGCTTTCCCCGGAAGTGCTGGGCGGATTGATGTTGTCGTCTAAGTAAGTCAGCGTGTGAATCTGGTTCTGACCGGCCGGCAGGCCGGTGATATTGATGGACTCTGTTTCCGGGTGGGTGTTACCGACGTAGGTCATGCCATCCATGACGGTTGCCGTGCTGATGGTCAAAGTGGGATCGGAATAGATCAACACGAGCGCCGTAGCGTCAATGCCGGGGCCGCCCTGGTTGAACTGATCCGGGACCTGATTGAGGCTCCAGCCGTAGTTCGTCACTCCCGGGATTATCATGCCCGTGACGTCCCACCGCCACGTATACAGGGTGTTGAACGCGGCATCCGTCGCATGCGGGCCAATGCCGATCACGCCGCCCGGCAACGACAGGCCATTAAATGTCCCTGCCAGGGTTCCCGGATGATTGGTATCCATGGCGTACAGATAGGCTTGCACGGGAATACCGAGCGATGCCTGGGCCGAGATATTGAGCGTGCCTTCGGTCACGGAGCTGGCGGTTGGCGCCGTACCGAAACCGAGGGCAGCCACCTCGATGTCAAGGGTGCCCGTTTGCTGGAACGTTTTAGTGAGGGTCGCCTGCGCCGCCGAGGACAAGAGCAATGCCCCGGCGAGAGCGCCAGGTGCCCAGTCAATCAATCTGCTCATGACATCCCCCTTCTTGCAGCGAATGGCGCTGCGTCGCGGAATTTCTCTTGTATTTTTTCGGGTGCGACCGTGGATCATCTCGCTTCGGACGAGCAACGCTTTCTTTCGTACAACTTTCCCGGCCCTTCGTCAAACGAGCCAGCGAACATAGTGCTGGTCGTGGACGAATAATCAGAGGGTTACGGAATGTTTCTTACGATGTTGCACCCGTCCGTAATTGCGGAGGGCGGAGCGCGCGTCAGGTCAGCAAACCCGACGGCCCGGGCGGTGAGCCGATCAGCTGTCGAAACAGGATGTAGTCCAGGGCGTTCACAATGCTGTTGCAGTTGAAGTCGGCCTGGTTGTAGGTCGGAGCAACGCTGGGCTGTTGGAGTTGTGCGCGGAACAGGATGTAGTCCAAGGCGTTCACGGCGTTGTTGTTATTCAGATCCCCGTCGCAGTGGTTGCCGAAACTGTCGCCATCGGAATCGCACTGAGTCGGATTGGCGACGGTCTGGCAATTGTCGGCGCTATCCGCAATCGCGTCGACGTCGGTATCCAGGGCAATTGCGAACAGGCGCCCACCAATAGCTCCCCTGGGGTAATCAGCCACGAGGAGGCCCTGTGTGCCGTCCGCGAGAACGGCAACTGGGTGCTCAAAATCCTGGGCGACTCGAACAACTCCACCGGTGTTCGGATCGACAGCAACCAGGTCGGCGTAGGTGAGCGTCTGCTGGATGGGGTCGCCTGCGGCCGTGGCCTCGGTTACCGAGTGGGTCCACCTCGTCACAAAAATCCGTCCGCGCAGGTCCGCCGGAAGTGCGGGCGTATCAAGAAATCCGCATCCCGCGGGCGCACTGTTGGGACCAAGTCCATCCGGATTGGCCGGGTCGTGCAGCTGGTAGGGGCCGGAATTAAACAGGTTATCGAAGGTTTTACTGAGAACCCGCTGGTAGGTGCCCGATGTCGGATCGAGCATGGGGTTGAGCGGGCGCCAGTTGTCGTTCGCAAACCCGTAATCACCATTCTCGACTGCCAGAAAGATCTGGTCCTGCACACTGCGAGCAAAGTCTGGTTGGGTTGCATCCAACTGATAGTAACCAGCCGTGCCGTCACCGCTGGTGTCTGCCCGGTTGTAGTTGTTGGTGAACCACAGGCTTCCCGTTGGGCTCAGGCACAAGCCGAAGGGATTGCGCGTGCCAGCAGAATGCACCACCAGCTTGTCAACCGCGCCGAGTATCGCCGGGTCGATTGGACTGTCATCGACCTGGACCAGGTTCTGCGTAATCGTGCTGCTATCAGCGTAGGCATTGGCCGCAGCCTCCACATCGGGTACGGCATTCAAATTCCTGATCCAGGAAATGGTTCCACCGTAAGCCACTTCCCCCCAACTCCACCCGGTGCCACCATTAATTCAGAAGCCGGAATCATTCGGATCGTCGCTAAGGGTACCGATGGTCCAGGGTCCCGTACGCCCATTATTGGTGCGCTGCCCGATGCCGACAAACAGCGTGTCGCCAGAAATGGCAAGCTGATCGACCTGGTGGTCTCCGGCCCAGGAACCCACGGGGATCGAGGTCACAATGGCGACGTTGAGTTCGCCCGGTTCGCCCCATATGCCATTGGCATTGTTATCGCCAATACGCCGGATCGCGCCGTCATAGGTGGTCAGGTAGAGGTGAGAACCGTGAAATGCCAGTCCTATGCCGTCGAAACCGGTGACTGCCTGCCGCTCGTCTGAGATTGCCCCCGTGTGATGATCAAAGGCGCAACTCAGCACGCCTGTCTCCGTACGCACATAGAGTCGCCCGTCCGGACCCCAGGCCATCTGGGTCGGATTGCCGGCAATCGGGCCGAGGGATTCCAGCAGCAGACCTGATTGATAAGCCGGCACAAGCACCGGTGTGGCGGACTCAACTGCTGGTAGCGCGAGAGTAGCGGCAATAGCCAGCGCGGTAGCCAAACGGGAAGATAATTGCATGGCGCAATTATGCCTGTGTTACAGCGGCACTTCTCGAATTATCCAGGCCGGGTGGCCAGGCTGGGCTGCCTCTCAAGCGGGCCTGCAATCGTAGCGCAGGCGAAAATTGCCCATGACGAGAAGATCGCCGTGGTTCAGATTCTGCCTGACGGCGGCCTTGCCGTTCACCAAGGTGCCATTGGTGCTTCTGAGGTCGACGATAGCAACGTCGTCAGCGGTAACGAGAAGTGCCGCGTGATTGCGGCTCACATAACGGCTGTCGAGGCACAGTCCACACTTCGGGCTTCTGCCAATCAGCAGCCAGCCGGGCAGGAGTTCGTGTCGCTCGACGACCTCGCCAGCGAGCATAACGGCGAGGGACCGCTGAAGCACCACGCCGCTGTTCGCTGGCTCGCCAACCCCTGAGGCTGCCGTTCTGGCGGTTGCCGTGCTGCCGGCTGCCGGCGCGACCGGTCCACGGTCCAGATCGAAGCGTTGCCGCGTGAACTGTCGGAGACCCGCCATGTCCTGTGAATCCAGAATTCGATGCAGGTCCGGAGAACCAGTCAGGATAAACGTGATGGCGGGTGTTGTCCCGGCGCGAACTTGTGTCAGTGCCAGCATGCACTTGAACACTGGCAGCCCGAAGTGATGCGCGTTATCAAGGATGACG
>JAQBGF010000093.1:0-3659 GCA_032122615.1 Gammaproteobacteria bacterium
GAGCAGGGTTTGTACTGGCACGCGGCTACCGGCAAAAACGGGCGTCCCGCCCATTATGTCGCCTGAGGTTGTGACAATTGGCGTCGTCATGTTCATACCATAGCGCTACTGGCGGCAGGTGTCCAAACAAGGCCGCTAACGAACAAGCTCAGCCGCGCCGAGCACGCGCAGCGTGTGAGGGAAGGGCGTGCCGAAGGCGCGCCCCGTCGGCTGCAGCGACTGGTTAGCGCCGTTCACGTAACTGATGCTCCAAGCGCAAATGCAGTAGCGGCAAGAGTAACGGTAGGCCCCACCCGAAGGCGTTAATGCCAGACGGCTCAATGACACTTGCAGTGAGTACGAAGGCGACAACGAAGATGCCGAGTGCGGCCGCGATGAATGGGAGGACCCACCAAACGACAGAAAGACTCTGAAGCGCAGCTGCGCCGCGGAAGATAAACGTGAGCAATAACCGCCAAGCACACAGCAACGTGGCGAGGATGACCACGCTCGCAGCTGCGCTGGATAGGCCAGGAGGAACCGGCGGCGGGTGAATGATGAAGTAAAACGAACTGGGGAGGAACGCGAAAAGAAACAGCCCGGTTAGGGGCAGACAAATAGCCAGAGCTTGAGCGGCAACAAGAAGTCGGCTAGTCGTTTCCTTCACGGCGCTAACGTTTGAACTCAGCCGCCGGCGCAGCCGGTCGGCTGTAGTGATTGGTTCTTTGTCGCCCGCGCCGGTGTGGAACCCTGGTTCCGGATCGGCAGAACCGGGCCGGTGAAGTGATGACACGCTGCACGAAACGAGTGGAGCATCTCTGAAGCCAAAAAGGACTCGATCCAATGGAATTGATCGATCTCTTTTTGGCTTCAGAGATACCACATCGTTCGACGAAGCTCCTCTTCATTATTCGGTGCTACTCAGCAGATTCTCGCGTTGACATCGCCGTCGTGCAAAGAACTAAACATGGGGAGACGAAGTGACGGAACAAATCCCGTCACTTCGTCTGGATATGTCGATCGACGACTTCGCAGGTTCCTGTTTCCATTCATGGCCGGCCCGAATTCGGTGGGCGGGGGAAGTGGAAGGATAGGGAGCGTGGCGACCATACCGCCCAGTGTTACGGCACCACCAGATCAAACGTCGCTTCTACCCGGCCCTCAAACCCGATCTCGCCCGGCGTGTAGCTCTCGCCGGCGCCGCTGTCGGCGGCCATCGCCTGCACGCGCATCGCCTTCATGGGCATCGGCGGCGGCGCACCACCAGCAGTTATCGTCCTCACCGCTCCAACTTTCACACCCAACGATGTCGCGATCCGCTCTGCATTGGCCCTGGCATCAGCCGCGGCGGCGGCCATGGCATCCCGGCTCAGCTCCTTGCGCTTGCTGCTGTCGAGCTGCGGGGGCGATACCTCGTTGACCCCGGCATCGATGGCCCCCTCGATCACATCGCCGAGTTTGTCCAGGTTGTCCAGTTCTACCTCGAGCTGGCGCTGCACGAAGTACCCCAGGAAGATCTGCTTCTTCTCGGTCTGGTCCCAGCGGTACTCGGGCTGGATCGTGAGGCCCGAGGTGCGGATCTTTGATTCCTTGATACCCAGCTTCTTGCACAAGGCAATAAAGGAGTTGGAGACCTTGACTGTCGCGTCGCGGGCGACCGGCATGCTGGCGTCGCGGCGCTGCACGGCAAGCGAGAGGCGGGCGATGTCGGGCGTGGCGTCAACGTTGCCGGTGCCGCTGACGGAAATGGTTCTGGGGAAGTCATCCGCTAATGCTGTCGGGCTGGCCAAAGCAGTGGCTATCAGGAAAAGGTACGCCGCGAGCGACAGGAACCTGGTCTGCATGGAATTCTCCGCTGGAACTGGCTGACTGGTCTGGAATTCGGACCGTCCGCTGACTACCATAGCGGCCCCCACGCAGCCCATCAACCACGGCACCTTTACGCTATGCGCATGACTCAGTTAGTCCTTTTTTTAGGCGTTGCCCTCGCGGGCGGCGTGGTTTTTGCTGAAGAGCCGGTGACGGCGGGCGATGCGGAGCGGGGCGCGATTCTTGCCGACACCTGCATGGGTTGCCACGGTATTGATGGCTACCGGAACGCCTACCCGTCCTTCCGGGTGCCGAAGCTGGGTGGCCAGCACCCCGATTACATCGTGATCGCGCTGCAGGGCTACAAGAACCAGACCCGCCCCCATAACACCATGCATGCTCAGGCGGCGACGACGTCTGAGCAGGAGATGCGGGCCATCGCCGCGTTTTTCGCCAGCGAGGGGGCCATCGAGCCGGCCGACGCGCCCGCCGGTCCGGCGCCGGCGAAGGCGGCGACTTGCGTGGCCTGCCATGGTGAGGGTGGTGTCAGCGTCGCGCCGAACTGGCCGTCGCTCGCAGGGCAACACAAGGACTACCTGGTGCACGCGCTTGGTGAGTACAAGAATGGCCTGCGCAAGGACCCCGTGATGGGCAGCCAGGCGATGGGCCTGACGCCTGCCGATATCGAAGAGCTGGCCACCTATTTCGCGAAGCGTCCCGGCCTGTTCACCGTTCACTACAGCAATTAGCAGCCTGGCCCGGCTTGGGCGCAGGTCCAGTCCGCAATAAGGAGCCCAGCGCCGTGGAAACCTTCAAAGCGCTGCGCGTACACCAGGAAGGCGACAAGATCGTCCCGCGCCTGGAGCAGCTGACTGTCAATGACCTCTCGCCGGGCGACGTGGTGATCCGCGGCGAGTACTCCAGCATCAACTACAAGGACGCTCTGGCGACCACCGGCAAGGGCCGCATCCTGCGCCGCTTCCCGCTGGTGGCGGGCGTGGACATTGCCGGCAGTGTGCGGAGTTCCGGGGATCCGCGCTTCAAGCCGGGCGACGTCGTGGCTGTGCACGGCTGCGGCTTAAGCGAAACCCGCGACGGCGGCTTCAGCGAAATCGCCCGCGTGCCCGCCGATTACGTGAACAAGCTGCCGCCAGGCATCGACGCGCGCACCGCGATGGCCCTCGGGACCGCCGGTTTTACCGCCGCGCTCGCCATTCACCGGCTGGAACGCAACGGCCAGGCCCCGGAACTGGGGCCGATCGCGGTCACCGGCGCGACCGGCGGCGTGGGCAGCGTGGCCATCAACCTGCTGGCGGGCCTCGGCTACCGCGTGACCGCGCTCACCAGCAAGACGACGGCCGACGACTACCTCCGTGGTCTGGGCGCCACGGATATCCTCCACCTCAAGGGGCTGGAACTCGGCACCAAGCCACTGGAAAAGACGCTCTGGGGCGGTGCCGTGGACAACCTGGGCGGCGCCACGCTCGGCTGGCTCACGCGCACCGTTTCGCCCCACGGCAACATCGCGAGCATCGGCCTCGCACAGGGCACGGAACTTAACACTACCGTTATGCCGTTCATTCTGCGCGGTGTGAGCCTGCTGGGGATCAATTCCGTCGAGATTTCGCCGGAACTGCGGGCCGAAATCTGGCGTCGGCTCGCCGGCGACCTGAAACCGACCCATCTGGACCGGATTGTCAGCCGTGAAGTGTCCCTGTCGGAGGTGCTGGATGTGGTCGACGGCTGGGTGGACGGCAACATCGTGGGTCGTTGCCTGGTCCGGCTCCGCTAGCACTTTGGTTATAGTGGAAGACCGCCTGCGGAAGGGATTAGCGGAACTCGGCAACCGCAACGACGAGGGGCTGGCGGAT
>JAQBGF010000094.1:0-10647 GCA_032122615.1 Gammaproteobacteria bacterium
ACCGGAAGGGTTTGCCCATGCGTGGACAGCGCACCCGAACCAATGCGCGTACCCGGAAGGGGCCCCGTCGGGCCATCCGGACGTAACAGGCAATAGAGAGAATACAGATGGCACAGGATCCAGCAGCGCCAACAGACCCGGCAGTTCCGGAAGTTCCCGCGGTACCGCAAGTTACGGCAGCTCCGTCAGGCGCGGCCACGGCCACGGCCACGCCCGAAGCCCCGGTCGACGCAGCGGCGAAGGCCAGAAAGAAATCGAAACGTCTTGTTGTTGACGGGATCGCACATGTGCATTCCACGTTCAACAACACGATCGTGACGATCACCGACCGGCAGGGCAACACGCTGAGCTGGGCCACGGCCGGCAGTTCCGGGTTCAAAGGCTCGCGCAAGAGCACGCCATTCGCAGCCCAGGTGGCCGCGGAGCGAGCCGGGCAGGCTGCCCTTGAGCACGGCATGAAGTCACTGGAAGTATTCGTCAGTGGTCCAGGGCCGGGGCGGGAATCTGCGGTCCGGTCACTGAACTCCGTCGGCTTCCGCATCAGCAACATTGAAGACATCACTCCGATTCCCCATAACGGGTGTCGGCCGCCGAAAAAGCGGCGCGTTTAAGGACGATCCAGTATGGCCAGATATCGCGGACCAACTTGCAAGCTCGCCCGACGGGAAGGCACCGACCTCTTCCTGAAGAGCGGCATCAAGCCTCTCGAAAGCAAGTGCAAGCTCGACACACCACCGGGAACCAAGCAGGCTGCTCGCAAGAGTCGTCTTTCGAACTATGGAATTCAGCTGCGCGAGAAGCAGAAGCTCCGTCGTATGTACGGCGTTTTGGAGCGGCAGTTTCGCAATGCCTATCACAAGGCCGCGCGCATGAAGGGCTCCACAGGTGAAAACCTGCTGAAGCTGCTCGAGGGCCGGCTGGATAACGTCGTCTACCGGATGGGATTTGCGACAACACGCGCTGAAGCCCGCCAGCTCGTCAGTCACTGCGCCATCAAGGTCAACGGCAAGCTGGTGAATATTCCGTCATACCAGGTAGCCGCGGGCGACAAGATCGAGGTTAACGAGAAGGCCAAGGCGCAGCCCCGGATCAAGAATGCATTGTCCATGGCCAGCCAGGTTGGCTTTCCCGAGTGGGTCGAGGTGGATGATCAGGCTCTGGTTGGCACCTTGAAGAACCTGCCAGCCCGGGACGACATTCTGCCCGATGTAAACGAAAACCTCGTCGTCGAGCTTTATTCCAAGTAATTCCCGGGGCCACGCAATTTTTTAGGAGGCCTGTCAGATATGCAGCCATCAACTAGTGAATTTTTGAAGCCACGCAGCGTCCGGGTCCAGGCCGAGACTGGCAACCGTGCGCGTATCGTCATCGAGCCGCTGGAGCGTGGCTTCGGCCATACGATGGGTAACGCCCTGCGCCGGGTGCTGCTGTCGAGCATGCCCGGTGCCGCCATCGTGGAGGCTGAGATCGAGGGTGTCCTCCACGAGTACACGAGCATCGACGGAGTTCAGGAGGACGTCGTAGAAATCCTTCTGAACCTCAAGGGCGTGGCAATCCGGATGCACTCGCGTGATCGCGTCGAGCTCGTCCTTCACCGCAATGGTCCCGGTCCTGTGACGGCCGGCGACATCGTTACCGATCATGACGTTGAAGTGGTAAATCCGAAGCATGTCATCGCCAACCTCACCAGCAATGGCGAGCTGAAGATGATGCTGACCATCGAGCGCGGTCGTGGTTATCGCGCGGCCGTCACCCAGCAGGACCCCGAGGAGCAGACCACCGGCATTGGTCGGCTGCGACTCGACGCGTCATTCAGCCCTGTCCGGAGGGTGACTTACACAGTGGAGTCGGCCCGCGTTGAACAGCGCACCGACCTCGACAAGCTGGTGCTCGACGTTGAAACCAATGGGACGATTGATCCGGAAGACGCCATCCGTCGCGCCGGTACGATCCTCAAGGATCAGCTCGACGTGTTCCTTGAACTTCGGGGTCAGGATGAGGCAACTTCCGCCGCCGCCGAGTCCCAGATCGAACCCATCCTCCTGCGCCCTGTCGATGAACTTGAGCTGACCGTGCGTTCGGCCAATTGCCTGAAGGCCGAGAACATCAACTACATTGGCGACCTGGTGCAGCGTACGGAAGTCGAGTTGCTCCGCACGCCGAACCTGGGCAAGAAGTCCCTGACCGAAATCAAGGAAGTCCTTGAGAGTCACGGCCTTTCGCTCGGTATGCGCATTGAGAACTGGCCGCCATCGGACCTGGTTAAGCACGACGACAAAGCCGCCTGAACGATACGCAACGGGATATATCGCGATGATGCACCGAAAGGCCGGCCGAGCACTCGGCAGGACGAGCAGCCACCGGACTGCCATGTACCGCAACATGGCGGCGTCGCTGATTCGTGAGGAGACGATTCGCACGACAGTCCCGAAGGCCAAGGAACTGCGCCGTGTCTTGGAGCCGCTGATTACGCTGGCCAAGGAGGATGGTGTTTCTCGCCGTCGCCTCGCTTTCGATCGTCTGCGCGACCGGCCTGCCGTGGGCAAGCTCTTCAACGATCTCGGGCCCCGCTTCAAGGCCCGTCCGGGCGGCTATCTCCGGATCCTCAAGATGGGATTCCGGGCGGGTGACGCGGCCCCGATGGCGCTGGTGATGCTGACCGACAAGCCTGCCACTGGCGTCGAAGCTACTGCCGATGCCGATGCCAAGGCGAAGAAGACGGGTAAAAAGTCTACGCCCAAGCCGGCGGCAGCCAGCAAGAATCCACGCGCCAAGAAGGCCGCGGCCGGCTAAGCTTTCCCGTCTGTTGGCCGCTGTGGACTCCGGTCTACGGCCTTCCCGTATCTGCTTCTGGCTTCACCTCTGAAGGTGCGTCGCGTTTCAGCGTTTCGATCAGGCGGCTGATGTACTCGGGTGACCGAGTCCGGCGGGCAATCAACACGTACAGCGCCGGGATCAGGTAGAGCGTCAGGAATACCGAGATCGTCACACCAAAGAAGACCGTAGCGCCGATCGTGTGGCGCGATTCGGCCCCGGCCCCGCTGGCGAAAATCAACGGCACAGAACCAAACGCGGTACACAGGCTGGTCATAACCACGGGCCGCAGCCGAACCGCGGCCGCCGACACGATCGCTTCCATGAACTCCACGCCGCGGTCACGAAGCTGGTTGGCGAACTCCACGATCAGAATGCCGTTCTTGGCCGCGAGGCCAATCAGAATGATGAAGCCAATCTGGCTGTAGACATTGACTGACGATCTGAACAGCGTGAGTCCGACCAGGCCACCGGTCAGTGCCAGCGGTACGGTCAACATGATGACAAGGGGGTGTCGAAGGCTCTCAAATTGCGCCGCCAGGACCAGAAACACGATGATGAGCGCGAGGCCGAAGGTGAAGTACACGGCGTTGCCGGACTCCTTCAATTCGCGGGCCTCCCCGTCGAACGCAATCGTTGCCCCGGGCAGTTGCTCGGTTGCAATGAGTTTCTCCATGTATTTCACGGCCTCTCCAAGCGAGTAACCGGGGGCCAGACTGCCGGTCAGGGTCACCGAGCGAAGCTGGTTGTAGCGCTTCAGTTCCTTTGGACCCGCCATCTCCTCGAGCTGGACGAGGTTGGCGAGGGGAACCAGCTGGCCGGATCGCTGCGAGCGCACATAGATATTCTCGAGATCTGACGGCGTTGCCCGGTCCCTGGCAACTCCCTGAAGCACGACGTTGTATTCCTCGCCGCGGTCCACGTAGGTGGTGACGATGCGGGAACCCAGCATCGTTTCCAGCGTGCGCCCGATGGTCTGCAGGGAAATGCCGAGGTCGAAGGTTCGATTGCGATCGATGTTGATCTTGATTTTTGGTTTCGTGGGAAAGAAGTCGGAGCGGAGACCAAGGATCCGGGGATTCTCCGCGGTCACCCTGGCGATGATTTGCTCCTGCCACGCGGCCAGTTCCTTGTAGCTATTGCCGCTCAGGATGACAGCGAGCCCCGACCCGCTGGTCCGGATGGCAAGGCTGGGCGGGAGGAACACGGTGGCGATCGCGCCCGGCAGTTGCGATACCTTGGTCCGGATCTCGGCGGACAGCTCCTGCGCAGGGCGATCGCGGGCGCTTCGTGACTCCAGCGGCATGTAGACAAACGCGGTATTCACGTCCCCGCCGCCGCCCCACATGCCGCTGCGGGAGACTACGCGCTTGATGTCTCCCGACTCGACGTAGGGCATCAGGATGCTCTCGATGGATTGCACCTGCCGGTCCATATAGCCTGGCGTGGCGCCCTCCGGCGCCCGCACCATCATCAACATCATGTTGCGGTCTTCCGCCGGCGCGTACTCACTGGGCAGGGCACTGAACAGGCCGCCGCCGCCGCCCGCGATGAGCAGCACCAGGACGGCAGCCAGCCACGGGCGCTGCACGAATACCGTCAGGGATGACTGGTATTTCCCGGTCACGCGTTTGAAGAACGCATCGAGCCGGCGCGCAAGTCGGCCCCGGTGGATGCCCCTGGCGAAAAACTTCGACGAGAGCATGGGAACCAGCGTCAGCGCCACCAGACCGGAGAAGGCGATGGCAGCAGCGAGGGAGATGCCGAACTCGCCGAACAATCGCCCCACGTTTCCGGGCATGAAGGAAATTGGCACGAACACGGCCACGAGTACCACCGTGGTTGCCACGACGGCGAAGCCGATTTCCCGGCTGCCATCGATTGCGGCAAGAAGCGGCGGTTTGCCAAGCTCCATCTGTCGGACAATGTTCTCCAGGACGACAATGGCGTCGTCAACCACCAGGCCGATGGCCAGGACGAGGCCGAGCAGGGTCAGTGTGTTGATGGTGTAGTCGAGCGCCGCCATCACGATAAATGCCGAAATAATCGCCACGGGAATTGTGACGGCTGGAATGATTGTCGCGCGTACGGAGCCGACGAAGGCAAATATGACGATCAGGACCAGGATCAGCGACTCGGCCAGCACCTTGGCCACCTCGATCATCGATTCCTCGACAAACTTGGAGAAGTCGATGCTGACGCCCACCTTGATGTCCGCCGGCATCCCGGGCTGCATGGCGGCCACTTCCCGAACCACCGCCTGGTTGACTTCGAGGATGTTCGCCTTCGATTGCGGCACTATCCCGAGGCTGACCCCGGAAACGCGATTCGAGCGGGAGAAGAAGCGCGAGTCCTCCGGTTCGATGCGAACGTCGGCGACTTCGCCGAGCCGTATCAGATAATTATCCGGACCTCTGCCCACGACCAGGGCTTCGAAGTTCTCCGGCAAATCGAGCCCAGTCTCGGTGCGTAGCGAAAATTCCCGCTGCCGCGACTCGATACGGCCGGCTGGCAGCTCGACATTCTCGCGACGCAGCGTGTCCTCGATGTCCTGCACGGTGAGGCCACGTGCCGCTAGCGCGTCCCGGTCCACCCAGATGCGCATCGCCGCCGTCTGGGCGCCGCTGAGGCGGATCTGGGCGACGCCGTCGATCACCGAGAGCCGGTCCACAAGGTTCCGCTCAGCGAAATCGGTAAGTTCCATCAACGACCGGGTCTGACTTTCGGCGCTGACATACATGGTGGCGTCCATGCCCTGGTTCTGCTTGGTAACTTGCGGCGTATCCGCGTCTTCCGGCAGCCGCTGCAGGATTCGCGACACCCGTTCGCGCACGTCGTTGGCTGCCCCGTCCGGGTCCCTGTCCAGGGAAAATTCAATCGTTAGGCTGGAGCGCTCGTCCTGGCTGGTCGAGGTGAGCTTGTGAATGCCAGCAATGCCTGAAACCTCGTCCTCGAGCAGTTGCGTGATCCGCCGCTCGATAATCTCTGCCGACGCGCCGCGATAGGTCGTGCTGATGGAAACTACGGGCGGATCGATGGCGGGGAACTCGCGCACCGGCAACCGCGTGGCCGCGAGCACTCCCAGTATGACGAGGATCAGGCTCAAGACGCCCGCAAATACCGGGCGGCGGACCGAAATATCGGATAAAACCATGGTCCGTTTGCTCCTGAACTGCCCTTAGCTGTTTGGCGCCATTTGTACCGCTGAACCGCTCCGCACCCGCTGTGTTCCCTCGGTGATCACCAGTTCTCCGGCAGCAATGCCACCGCGAATCTCCGCCAGGCCCGGGGCACGGCGGCCGATGGTGACCTCGCGTTCCATGGCCTTGCCATCCTCGACGACGAACACGTACTGACGTCCTTCCCGGGGTACCAGCGCTTCCTCCGGGATCAGCAGGACGTCCGCCCGCTGCCTCTCCAAAGCCACGGTAAGAAACATGCCGGGTTTCAGCAAGCCATCGCCATTGGGCACGGTGGCTATCACCGTGACCGCGCGCGTGACAGGATCGACGCGCGAGTCGATTGACGACACGGTGCCCTCGAAACGCTGGTCCGGATAAACGGTGCTGTCGGCGAGGATCGTCATGCCGGTGCGCACATCGCCGATGAAGGTTTCCGGAATCCCGAATTCCAGCTTGATCACGCTGGTGTCGTCGAGTGTCGTCATGATGGTGTCTGGCCCCACCAGATCACCGAGGCTTATCTTGCGAAGACCGACGGTGCCTGCGAACGGGGCCTTGACGGACAGCGTATCGAGACGGGCCTTCGCACCCCGCACCTGTGCCCTCGCGACCAGCAGGTTGGCCTCAAGCTGATCGAGGTCCGCAGCTGATACCACATTGGTCGCCTGCAGCGCCTTGCTGCGCTGATACTGGCTCTCGGCCTGCGTCAACTGGGCCTCGGCAAGACTGAGATTGGCGCTTTCCTGGCGGGCGTCGAGTTCCACGATCACGTCGCCCGAACGCAATTGCTGGCCATCCCGGAAATTGATGCGCGTCACGATGCTGGTCGTGCGAGCCGTCACCTCTATGGACTCGTTGGCTCGCGCCGTACCGAGCGCCGTGAACCGGTCAATGAACGACTGCGGCGCCACTCGCTTCGTGATCACCATGACCGGCATTCCGCCCCCCATACCCGGTGGGCTGGACCTTGATCCGGGCGGCGAGCCGGCAGGTTTACCCGTTGGTGACTGGCCGGATCCACACCCCATGATGAGCAGCGCGATGAGTGCACAGCCGACCTGCGCGACAGGCGGCAAGAGTTTGTTGTTGTTCAAGTTTTGTCAGGTTTTTCTTAAAGAGAAACTGTAGCAGATAGGGCTTGTGCCTAGTGGCCGTGCGGGGCGAAACGCCGCACCCTGGTTAACCGCGGTGCGGCGTACTTCCTGGCAGTCCGGACGGGTCGCGATCAGGCCGGAACTTCAAGCTCGCGCGTGAGGTTGCGGTGCCCCGTGGCAGTCACCAGCACGTTGTCCTCGATGCGGATCCCGCCGTACTTGCGCAGGGCCGACAGTTTTCGCCAGTTCACGCGGGGGGCCACCCGGCTTTTGCGCAATCGCGCCAGGAGTGAGTCGATGAAATACAGGCCGGGCTCGATGGTCACGACCATGCCGGGGACCAGTTCCCGGGTGAGCCGTAGACGCGGAAAACGCTTTGGTCGGGGCAGCTCCCCGCCACGTCGCGTTGCGAGACCGCCACCGACGTCGTGCACCTGCAGTCCGAGGAGGTGGCCGAGTCCGTGCGGCAGGAACGCATCACTGATGCGCCGGGTTACGATTTCTTCCGGCGTCATCCGCACGATGCCCCAGTCTGCGAGCAGAGCGGCGATCTCGTTCTGCGCGGCGAGTTGCAGTTCGGGGAATGCAACGCCCGGGCGAACCAGCGCGCACAGTCGGCGCTGGGCCCGGTCCAGGTCCCGCACCATATGCGCGAATTCGCCGCGCCGGGCGGCATGAGTGCGGGTGATATCCGAGGCATAGCCGCCGTAGGTGCAACCCGCGTCCAGCAGCAGGCTGTGCCGCTCACGGGCTGGAAGTCTGTGCCGTTCGCGATGCTGGTAGTGCAGCGTTGCGCCATTCCGGTTGGTCGCGACGATGGCCGGATACGGCAGTTCGTGGTCTGACTGCCCGCAGGCGGCGAGAAAAATCAGGCCCATCTCGAACTCGCTGCAGCCGTTCGCAAACGCCTTGCGGACGGCGCGGTGGCCGGCGAGTCCCAGCGCCGTCGCCTCTTCTATACAAGCGACTTCCCAGGACGTTTTGCAGGCCCGGTCGTAATCAAGGTGGGTCAGCAATGCCTTGGGGTTTGGCTTGCCAGGCAGTCCGAGGCCACGCCACTGCAAGGGTGCGCCAATCAGTGCCAGCCGCGATGCCCCGGCCGGCAGGTGTTTGCGCAGGTCCTCGCGCCGACGGATCACACGTATATCGAGCACCTTCTCCCAGGGACCCCGTGGAACTGGCGCCGGCTGGTGCCAGAAGTCGTCAGATTCCAGTACCAGGAGCAGTGGCTTGCGTCCCGGGCGATGGAGGAGGGCCGAGCCGGGGTGTGCTGCAAGCGGCGCCCACTGGAGAAACAGTGGCTCAGGCCGGTAGGGGTAGTCCTGGTCGTCACGGTGAACCAGAATCGGTACACCAGCGCCAATGAGTGCGGCATCGAAGCCTGAGTTTTCCAGGGCGTCGTCGTGCCGGGCGCAAAGCGCCTCGATGTGCGGGCGGTATAGTCTGGCAGCGGGTTGCATGGTGGAAGTTTTCCGCGGGGGCAGTGACTCCAATATAAACTACCGACCCCATGGAAACGCATCTCACCGGGATTACCACCACCGGTACGCCCCACCTCGGCAACTACGTGGGCGCCATCCGTCCCGCCATCGCTGCCAGCCGGCGCGTCGACGTGCAGTCCTTCTACTTCCTCGCTGATTACCACGCACTGGTAAAAAACCAGGATCCGGTCGCGGTGCATCAATCCAGCCTCGAGGTGGCAGCGACGTGGCTCGCCCTGGGCCTGGATGCGAACCGCTCTGTCTTTTACCGGCAGTCGGATATTCCGGAGATTCCCGAACTGACCTGGATACTGACGACGGTTACGGCCAAGGGCCTCATGAATCGCTCGCACGCCTACAAGGCAGCTGTGCAGGCCAACGACCACGCGGGTGATGCCGACCCCGACAAGGGCGTCACGCTGGGCCTTTTTTCCTACCCCGTCCTGATGGCCGCCGACATACTGATGTTCAATGCCCACCGCGTGCCCGTGGGCAAGGATCAGAAGCAGCATGTTGAGATGGCGCGGGTTATCGCTCAGCGCTTCAATCACATTTATGGCGAGCAGTTCGTCATCCCCGAGGCCGACATAGGTGATGCCACGGCTACCCTGACGGGGCTCGACGGCCGGAAGATGAGCAAGAGCTACGGCAACACAATCCCATTGTTCGGCCCGGCAGGCCAGTTGCGCAAGATGATCATGCGCATCAAGACCAACTCGCTGGAGCCCGGGGTGCCGAAGGATACGGAAGGCTCGACGCTGTTCGAGATCTACCGGGCGTTTTCGACACCGGCTGAAACAGCAGCCATGGCGGAGCGCTATGCCGCGGGCGCCGGCTGGGGAGAACTAAAGCAGGACCTGTTCGCGTATCTCGACGGCCACCTGGCGCCGGCGCGCGCCGAATACGGCCGGCTGACGGCCGATCCAGGCCATGTGGAACAGGTGCTGAAGGCGGGTGCGATACGGGCCCGTGAGCTGGCCACGCCCTTCCTCGGGAAGATCCGCCACGCCGTGGGGATTCGTCCCCTCGGCTGATTCCAGCCCTCAGATCCAGCCGGCCCGCACGAGTCGCCGGTACAGCATCGTGCACGCGAGAACAGTGCCGCCGACGACAAGCGGATAGCCAAACTCCTGAGTCAATTCGGGCATGACCCGGAAATTCATGCCATACATGCTGAACACGACCGTCGGTATGGCCAGTATGGCGCCCCAGCCGGCCAGGCGCTTTACCACCTCGTTCTGGCCGACGGTGACGAGGGCCAGGTTTACCTGGATGGCGGTTGTGAGCATCTCCCGGATGGTATCGACGGTCTTCGTAATCCGGGTGACATGGTCCTCGATATCGCGGAAGTAATGCCGCAGTTCCTTCCGGACGATATCGTCGTGAAACCGGATCAGGTGCGCGCTGATGTCGTTAATGGGGCCCACCGCGTCGCGCAGCTTGATCAGTTCGCCCTTCAGCTTGTAGAGCCGGCCGATGGAATCACGATCAAAGGATTTCTCGAATATTTCGTCCTCGAGTTCCTGGAAGCGGGCCTGCAGCCGTTCGGCCACGGGCTGGTAATTGTCCACGACGAAGTCGATGACGGAATACAGTGCATAGCCGGGCCCCAGGCCGAGCCGGTGAGGTGAGGACTCGCATTTTAGCCGCACGGGAGCGTAACTCACTGACGAGCCGTGACGGATGGTCACGATGAATCGTTGACCGACAAACAGATGGGTCTCGCCAAACTGCACTTCGTCGTTGATGAGTTGCGCCGTCTCAACCACGATGAATATTGAGTCTGCATAGGCCTCGAGTTTCGGGCGCTGATGGGCGTTTAGCGCATCCTCGATGGCAAGATCGTGCAGGGAAAATTCTTCCTGGACCTTGCGAAGCAACTGGGTGTCCGGTTCGTGCATCCCCAGCCAGACGAAAGTATCGGGCTCTTTCAGAAGTTCGCTGATGTCGTCTACGGCTACGTCACCGAGCCGCTTGCCCGCCCGGTAGGCGACACAATTAACGATCATGGTTTCAGAGCGCCGGCAGCAGTGAGCCGCTTTGCCGCTGATGGGCCTGGAAGGCCGGGTCGTCGCC
>JAQBGF010000095.1:0-10748 GCA_032122615.1 Gammaproteobacteria bacterium
GTGGACCCGGCGGTGAAGCCGGGCCCACGACAGGCACGTTAAGGTGATTTATGGAGTCGTGGCAGGTTCGGCAGGTTCGGCGGGCGCACTGCCTGCGGGCGCCGGGGCCGCTGCAGCCGGCTCTGCCGGCGTCGTGGCGTAGGTCGTCAGTTCCGCGGTGAGCTTTTCGATGTCGATTTTCGACTCCTTGCGCAATTCCTCCAGGTGGGTCGCCACCATTTTCCGCTGGACCAGCTGCATCACGCGATCCTTGACCTGATTAAGCGGCGGCACGCTTGTGGTGCGCATGTCGTCCAGCGCAATGACGTGCCAGCCGAACTGGGTCTCCACCGGACTTAAGGTGAACTTGCCCTTTTCGAGTTTCGCCACGGCATCGGCAAACGGCAGCACCATTGACTGCGCGTTGAACCAGCCGAGGTCGCCGCCATTCTGTGCGGACCCGTCTTTTGAATACTCCTTGGCGAGCGCCGCAAAGTCACCGCCAGCCTGTAGCTTCTGGATGATCGCTTCGGCGAGTGCCTTGTCGTCAACGAGGATATGACGGGCGCTGTATTCCGCTGGTGCGGTGGCAACCTGAGTGTCGTATTCGGCCTGGATATCAGCGTCGGTGATCGGATGTTCTTTCAGGTAGCGCTGAAGGAGTGATTCGCTAAGGACGTTGTTGCGGGTAAGCGCCATCTGGCTCCTGACCTCCGGATCCTTGTCGAGGCCGGCCTTGATCCCGGCCTCGGCCGCCACCTGCATACCGATGTAGGAGTTTATAACTTCCTGGAGATTGTCGCCGGTCAGTTCAGCGGCGCTCTTGCGCGTGGTCGCCTTCACAAAGGCTTCGAACGCGGCGTTGGTTTCGGCGGGTGTGGCCGCCGCGTTGCCGAGGCCGTCGCAGCCGGACAGGATGATTAGCAGCGCCGTACTAGCGGCAAGGGCGAAACGTTGGTTCATGGGAGTCCTCTTCCTTGGGTTTTCAGGTGCGGTGTTTGGCTTTGCCGGGTGACTTGCCGCGGGGTTTGCCGGCCGCCTTGCCCGTGAATTTTCGCGGGGCCTTGCCGGCGGGACGCGTTCCCCCAGCTGGCTCCGGTTCGTCACGGAGCGCAAGTTTACCGGGTTTGCGCGGCAAGTCGAAAGGCTGGCCGTCCGGAACGATGCGTAATTGCTGGCCAACGACCCAGACCTTCTTCAGGTGCTGCAGGACGTCGTTCGGCATGCCATCTGGCAGATCCACCAGGCTGTAGTCATCCCGGATGTCCACGCGCCCGATGCGCCGGCTGTCCACGTTCGCCTCGTTGGCAATGGCGCCAACAATGTTGCCGGGCTTCACGCCGTGGGCGTGGCCCACGGCGAGCCGGTAGCGGACCGAACCCTCGTCCGGTGGTCGCGGCGGTCCACCCGGGCCTCCGGCACGCTCGGGCCGTCTCGCGCGCTGAAAAGGGGAGCCCAGATCCGGGCCCGGATGATCGCGGGCGGGCCTGTCGCGCGGACCCTGGTCGCGCCCGTGCCGGTCTTTAAACGGTCGATCCTGCCGCTGACGGTCGCCTTTGGCCGACCTCTGTGGCGGCTTCGGTGTGTCCGCAACCAGCAGTGGCGAGTCGCCCTGCGCCATACGGGCGAGGGCGGCGGCGATATCGACGACCGGTACCCCGTTTTCCTGCTCGTACTGCTCGATGACGCCACGGAAGGTGGTCAGGTCGGTGTGCTCAAGCACCTGGGTAATCTTCTGCTTGAACTTCGCGATGCGCTGGTCGTTGACGGCAGCGACCGTCGGCAGGTTCATCGGCTCGATGGGTTGCCGCGTGGCGCGCTCGATGGCGCGAAGCATGCCCTGCTCCCGGTAGACGACGAACAAGATGGCCTCGCCCTTGCGCCCGGCCCGCCCTGTCCGTCCGATACGATGGATGTAGGCCTCGGTGTCGTAAGGGATGTCGTAGTTCACAACGTGACTGACGCGATCCACGTCGAGACCGCGGGCTGCCACGTCGGTGGCCACCAGGATGTCGAGGTCGCCGCTTTTCAGGCGGGAGATCGTCCGTTCGCGTTGCGCCTGGACCATGTCGCCGTTCAGCGCTGCGGCCGCAAATCCCCGGGCCTCCAGCCGCTCGGCGATCTCCTCGGTCGCAACCTTGGTGCGCGCGAACACGATCATGCCGTCGAACGGTTCAACCTCGAGGATGCGCGTGAGTGCGTCGAGCTTCTGCAGGCCGCTCACCATCCAGTACCGCTGCCGCGTGTTGGCCGCCGTCGTGGTCTTGTTCTTGATGGTGATTTCGACCGGATCCTTCAGGTGCTTCTTGGCGATGCGCCGGATCTCCGGCGGCATGGTTGCTGAGAACAGCACGACCTGGCGTCCCGCAGGGGACTTTTCCAGCACGAGTTCAACATCGTCGATGAAGCCCATGCGCAGCATCTCGTCACCTTCATCGAGTACGAGCGTCGTGAGACCTTTGAGATCAAGCGAGCCACGATTGAGGTGATCAATCACGCGGCCCGGCGTGCCGACGACCACGTGGGCGCCGCGCCGCAGGCCCCCCAGCTGGGGTCCGTAGGCCTGGCCGCCGTAGATAGGCAGCACGTGAAAGCCGGGCAGGTGCTTCGCGTACTTGTGGAAGGCTTCGGCCACCTGGATTGCCAGTTCCCGCGTCGGGGCCAGGATCAGGGCCTGGGGGCCGAACTTCCGCAGATCAAGCCTGGCGAGGATGGGCAGGGCAAAGGCCGCTGTTTTTCCCGTGCCGGTCTGCGCCTGACCCACCAGGTCCCGACCGGCCAGCAGCGGCGGGATGGTTTCCGCCTGGATGGGCGAGGGGGACTCGTAGCCCACGTCCGACAGGCCCTTGAGCAAGGTTTCCGGGAGGGCCAGGTCGGTGAAATTTAACGGGGGCGTCGGGTCGGGGGACATTTGCGGCGGTGAGCTTGGGCAAGGGGCGCGTATTGTGCCCTAGTTTGTTGCGTCTTCAGCGTTGCCGGAATCGAGAGCGAGGGCAAACATCGCTCGGGTATATGCTGTTGCGCCCGACAATTACACCGTTTCAACAGGATTCCGGATCATGACCGTTGCCATCTCCTCCATCGCCCGTACGGCTACCGACCAGATGTACGCCGGCCTCGACGGCGTGCTGCTAAAGGGTACCGCTCACGCCAAAGCACGCCATGTCGACGAAGCGGTGTTCCTTAACTGGCGCCTCGCTCCGGATATGTTCCCGCTGATCCGTCAGGTCCAGTTCGCCACGGAGATTCCGGCGCGGGGCCTCTCGCGCCTGGCCGGCGTCGAGGTGCCAAGCTTTCCGGACATCGAGACGACCTTCGAAGAGCTGCGTGAACGTGTTGCCCGGGCGCGTGCCCACATCAACGATCTGCCATCAGTACCAATGGATGCGGAACCCCACAAGGAGATCAAGGTGCCGATGGGCAAGGAAGAGCGAAGCTTCACCCGCATCAATCTCCTGCAGCACTTCATCCTGCCCAACCTGTATTTTCACACCACGACGGCCTATCTCATTCTCCGGCATCTCGGCGTGGACATCGGCAAGCTGGATTTCCTGGCCGCCCCGCCCCGGTAGCGGCATCGACGTGAAACTCGATTACCCCTGCGGCGACCCGCCCGCCGCCGGCACGACAGTAGAGATCGCGCCGGGTGTGCTCTGGGTGCGCATGCCACTGCCGTTCGCACTGCGCTGGATCAATCTCTGGCTGCTGGAGAACGGCGACGGCTGGACGGTGGTGGATACGGGTGTTGCGACAGACGATTCGCGCCGTCACTGGCAGACGATCTTCGACAGTCCGAGGCTCGGCGGCAAACCGGTCACCAACGTGATCGTCACCCACATGCACCCGGACCACGTGGGCCTGGCCAGCTGGATCGCAAGCCAATTTGCCTGCCCGCTGTGGATGTCACGGCTGGAATACATTACCTGCCGGATGCTGTTGGCCGACACGGGGCGTCCGGCGCCGGAAGACGGCGTGAGCTTTTACCGCTCGGCGGGCTGGGACGAGGCCGCGCTCTCGACGTACCGTGGGCGCTTTGGCAGCTTCGGCCGGCTGGTCGCGCCACTGCCTGATTCCTACCGGCGCCTGACCGCCGGCGACCAGCTGGAGATCGGCGGCCGGCGTTGGCAACTGCTCGGTGGTAATGGCCACTCGCCTGAGCACCTGTGCCTTTGGTGCCCGGAACTGAATCTGTTTATTTCCGGCGACCAGATACTGCCGCGGATTTCCTCCAACGTCTCAGTCTTCCCGACCGAACCAGAAGCCGATCCGCTCAACGACTGGCTCGACTCCTGCGCGAGGCTTAAGCGGGAAATCCCCGCCGGTGCGCTCGTGCTGCCCGCACACAACGAGCCGTTCACCGGCGCGCACCACCGGCTGCAGGATCTGATCGACGGGCACGAGAAAGCCATGGATCGGGTGGAGCAGCGGTTGCGCGAGGGCCCTTGTCTCGCCGTTGACCTGTTTCCGGCGCTCTTTCCACGGAATATTTCCGGCGACCTGCTCGGCTTCGCCACGGGGGAGGCGCTGGCGCATCTCAATTGCCTGATCCAGCGTGGTCGCGCCCGCCGGACTACAACGGCGGCGGGTGTCTGGCTGTACGAGACAGTATGACCTCAGGTGTGAATCATTTCATTGTCCTCTTCCCGGGACAGTACCAGCGCGCAATCGATCAAGGCCAGGTGGCTGTATGCCTGCGGGAAATTCCCGAGATGTCGCCGCGTCCTGAAATCAAGATCCTCGCCGTAAAGGCCGTGCCCGTTCGCCGCACGAAGCAGCGATTCGAACAAGGTGCGTGCCTCTTCGCGCCGCCCGATCGATGCGAGCGCCTTTACAAGCCAGAATGAGCACACGGTGAATGCGCTCTCCGGTGTGCCGAAGTCATCACAATTCCGGTAGCGGAACATCAGTCCATCAATGCAGAGTTCTTTCTGCGAACGCTCCACGGTCGCAATGAACTTGGGGTCTGACGGCGCGATGATTCCATACTCGGCCATCAGCAGATTCGACGCGTCGAGATCGGATGCGCCGTAGGATTGCACGAAGGCGCCCTTGTCCGGGTTCCACCCGCGTTCGCAAACATCGGCATGTATTTCGTTCAGTAGTTGGCGCGTCTTGTCTGCCCACGCGTGCTTGTCCAGTAGTTCAGCGATCCTGATCGCCCGGTCGATCGCTACCCAGCACAGTACTTTGGAAAAGACGAAATGCCGCTTTTCCCCGCGAATCTCCCAGATGCCGCGGTCGGGTTCCTGCCATGAGGCCGCGACCCTGCGGACGATCGAGCGAACCCGCGTCCAGATCCGGTCGAGCGATTCCGGTGTGCGCTGGCGCATGGTCAGGTCTTTATGGATGACGTCCATCACCACGCCAAAGATATCGTGTTGCTCCTGCGTGAAGGCCGCGTTGCCGACGCGCACCGGATGCGAGCCCTGGTAGCCGGAGAGGTGCCCGAGTATCTTTTCCGTAAGTTCCCGCTCACCGCGGATCCCATACATGATTTGCAGCGAGTCATTCCTGGTCGGGACGGTTCTCAACACCCAGTCGATGAACCGCGTAGCCATCGTCGGGTGACCGATGTGGTGCAGAACCGTGACCGTCATCGACGCATCCCGAAGCCAGCAGAATCGATAGTCCCAGTTGCGTTCCCCGCCGAGGCTTTCCGGCAGTGACGTGGTCGCGGCGGCCAGTAGGGCTCCCGTGGGGCCGAATTGCAGCATTTTGAGCGCCAGCGCGCATCGCATTACCTCCCGCCGATACTGCACCGGCAGGTGGGTACGCGCCGACCAGAGCAGCCAGTAGGCGCGCGTTCGCTGCAGCATCAGGTCGACAAGGTCCAGATCGGGAATCTGGACCTTGTCGTGATAACTCAGGAAGAGAAAGCGATTCTGCTCCAGCACCGTTTCGTCCGCGGATTGCACTGCGGCGGCATCCAGATCGGTCCACAGGTAGAGCGACTCATAAACCGGACCGTGTTCGCTTTGCCATTCAGTCATTGCCTTCAGGCGGGTTGGCTCGCGGACCACGCGGGTCTCGCCGCGGGCGTAATCCAGTTTCGGATCGTAAACGACCCTGACTCGCGGTGTTCCCCGCAGCAGGCAGAGTTTTCGTACCACGTCCGGCCCGACGTCGTTCTCTGCGCCAGCCCGTCCGTCGGCGGTGTAGCGGGGCATGAAATCCACGACGTCGAACGCACCGTCCTCACCTTCGAAGGAGGTCACGAGTACGTTGGTGTTTCGCTCATACAATTGCCCCACGACCTTGCCACCGATCATCTCGATCCTGAACGAACCGCCCTTATGCTCGTCGAGAAGCGAGGCAAAAACCGTACCTGAATCGAAGTCGGGGAGGCAGCAGAAAACGATGCTGCCCATTGCGTCGACCAGTGCGCATGTCCGGCCGTTGCCGATTACGCCAAGGTGATAGTCATCGGCCAGGCGGGCCGGATCGACTTTCATGGACGGTCGGCTCATTTTCCCAACTCGTTTCGAAGCTCATTAAGAAGCATGCGCAACCCGGTAAGGTCGGTCCGGTAACGGGCGCGAGTCGATCCCTTGCCAACTCTCACCGTCAGGAACTCTATGCCCTCGGGTTCCAGGCTGATCATGGTTTCATCCGTCTGGTCGTCGCCCGCAGCCAGTGCGACATCACAGCCCCATGCTTTCATCAGGAAATGTATCGCGTCTCCCTTGCTGACCATCAGGCTCGAGATTTCCACGATCTTCTGGCCATGGTGGACGGTTACGGGGAGGTTCGCGGCCATGGCTGTCAGTTCGTCCAGCAGCCCACGTGCCCGCCACAGTCCGAATTCCGGGTCCGCCTTGCGATAGTGCCAGACGAGAGCAGACTGCTTCTCCTCCACGTGCGTCCCGGGGGTGAGGAGGGAGACCTGTTCCAGATGCTCGCGGATGGCATCCTTCCACTCGTTGTTCACGTGGGGATTGAACAGGACCCACTCGCCCACGCCGCCGTCGAGCCAGCGATAGCCGTGCTCGCCCACCAGCGTGACACCCAGGCCGCCCAGGTGTTTCTCCAGGAATTCCGGCGCCCGCCCACTGACCACGGCGACGGATACGAGGTCATGGCTGGCCAGGTCAGCTAACAGTGCGGGCAGCTCGGCATCGGGAACTGCCTGATCGGGGACGTCCACGAAATCCCGTAGCGTCCCGTCGTAATCGAGGAACAGGCCCAGCTTTTGTCCGGCGCGGACCCGGGCGGCGAGCTCCGCGGCCAGAGGCTTCAGTTCCATGATGGGCGCCCGCTCATCGCGCCCCGGCACTTTATCGAGGTCTTGCAGAAAGCGCCGCGCCCACACGCCACTGTGCTGTTTCTGCAGCCGCGGTTGCATCATGTCGATGCGCGCACGCCGCTCGTCGTCCGGCATTTCGAGTGCCCGGTTCACCGCGTCCGCCACGTTGTCAACGTCGTGCGGGTTGACATGGAGCGCATGCGACAACTCCTGAGCGGCGCCCGCGAACTCGCTCAGTATCAACACCCCGGGCCGGTCCGGGAACTCCGCCCGCTGGCAGTCGAGAAATTCCTTTGCCACCAGATTCATCCCGTCGCGCAACGGTGTGACGAGGCACACCTCGGCAAGGGCGTAAAACGCCGCGAGATCCACCAGGGGAAAGCCCCGGTGGAGGAACTGAACCGGCGCGTGGCCCACCTTGCCGAATTCGCCATTGATTGCCCCCACTTCGCGCTGCACCTGCTCCGTCAGGGCGCTGTACTCGTCAACGCCCTGCCTCGACGGCACGGCGATCAGCACGAACAGCACATCGTCGCGCTTTTCGGGGTGTCGTGCGAGGAAGAGCCGCATCGCTGCGAGTTTCTCCGGCAGGCCCTTCGTGTAATCGAGGCGCTCCACGTTGAGGATCATCCGTTTACCCGCGAGGTCCGCCCGGTGTTTCGCCAGGATTGCCGGAAAATCAGCCTGCTTCATGGCTTTATCGAAACCGGCATGGTTGTGGCCAATCGGATAGACGCCCATCCGTACCTCCCTGCCGTCGTGCCACATGCCCTCGGTCTCTGTTTCCCATCCCAGGACCCGCAACAGAGTTGAGCGGAAATGGCGCTGGTAGTTGTAGGTGTGAAATCCGATCAGGTCGGCGCCTAAGACCCCCTTGAGCAACTCCCCCCTGTCAGGCAAAACGCGAAAAATCTCGCTCGTACAAAATGGCGTGTGCAGGAAGAATCCAACCCGTAGTCCCTTCCGCTGGCCACGTAACATCAGCGGCACGAGGAACAGGTGATAGTCGTGGATCCAGACCTGATCGCCCTCGTCGGCCACGTCCATGATCACATCCGCGAACTTCTGATTAGCCCTGCGATAGACTTCCCACCAGTCCTTCGAGAAGGTCGCTCGCTCGACCATGTAGTGCAGCAGAGGCCACAAAGTGCCAGTTGAATATCCTTCGTAGAACCCAATGACGTCGTCCCGCGTGAGGAACACAGGGGCCACCCCGGTTCGGGCCAACTCCGCCCTCACCGTCGCAAGATCTTCGAATTCCTCGACCGCGCAACCGGGCCATCCCACCCAGACCTGCTCGATATCCAGTGCCGCGCCCTCGAGCGCGGACACCAGCCCGCCAGCCGTTCGCGTCGCGATTCCGTGCGCGTCGATCCTGACTGGCAGCCGGTTGGATACCATGATTAGTTTGCTCATTGCGCTGCCCTTTTTGCCCGACGATAACGCCGTTACTTCATTGTTGGCATCTCGTAGTCGGCGCCACCAGCCGAGTCACCGGCAAACCAGCGGGCGGTGACGGTCTTCAGTCGTGTGTAAAAGCGAACGCCGTCCGGGCCGTGCACGTGCAGGTCGCCGAACAACGAGCGTTTCCAGCCGCCGAAACTGTGAAAGGCCATGGGCACAGGGATCGGGACGTTGATACCGACCATGCCAGCCGCAACCGCGTGGGTGAACTCACGCGCCGCGCGGCCGTCCCGCGTAAAAATCGACGTGCCGTTCCCGAATTCATGGGCGCTGACGAGTTGCAGCGCCTCGGCCAGTGATGTGGCGCGCACGACGACCAATACAGGCCCGAAGATTTCGTCGCGGTAGATGCGCATGGCCGGGGTGACGTTGTCGAACAGTGTCGCGCCCAGGAAAAACCCGTCGGCCGCATCCGGAATGCTGGTGCTACGGCCATCCACGACCAGCGTGGCGCCCTCCGCGACACCGGAATCGATGTAACCGCGAACGCGATCGCGGTGCTCGCCCGTGACCAGCGGACCCATGTCCACGTCAGGGGCCGTGCCGGGGCCGATCCTTAGGGCCGCAAGTTTTGGCTTGAGGGCACTGACGAGCCGATCGCCGGCGCCTCCCACGGCAACGGCAACCGAAATGGCCATGCAGCGCTCACCGGCCGAGCCGTAGGCCGCGCCCATCAGGGCGTTGGCGGCCAGTTCCACATCGGCATCGGGGAGCACCACCATGTGATTCTTCGCCCCGCCGAGCGCCTGCACCCGTTTGCCATGCGCCGCGCCGGTCCGGTAGACGTGCTCTGCCACGGGCGTTGAGCCCACGAAGCTGATCGCGCCGACGAGCGGGTGCGTGAGCAGCGTGTCTACCGCTTCGCGGTCGCCGTTGATCACGTTGAACACGCCCGGAGGCAGGCCGGCCTTGGTCAGCAGCCTGGCAAGGCGCAGGGGGCAGGACGGGTCCTTCTCCGAGGGTTTCAATACAAAGGTGTTGCCGCAGGCGATCGCGATGGGAAACATCCACAGCGGCACCATCGCGGGAAAATTGAATGGCGTGATGCCGGCGCAGACTCCGACCGGTTGGCGAAGCGACCAGCTGTCCACACCGGAGCCCACGTTTTCACTGAACTCGCCCTTCAGGAGGTGCGGGATGCCGCAGGCAAACTCGACCACTTCCAGCCCGCGTGTGACCTCACCGCGCGCGTCGGCCAGCACCTTGCCGTGCTCGGCCGTAATGAGCGTCGCGAGCTCCTCGCGGTGTTGTTCAATGAGTTCCTTGAAGCGGAACATCACGCGAGCGCGTTGCAAAGGCGGCGTGGCAGCCCAGGCGGGTGCGGCGCTGGCCGCGGCGGACACGGCCCGGCCGGTCTCGGCGGCGCTGGCGTAGCTGACTCGCCGTTGCGGCTGGCCCGTTGCCGGATTGAACACGATGCCGGTTCGTCCGGACTGTCCGGTGGCTATGGCGCCCTCGATGTAATGACCAAGTTCGGCCAGAACAGACGTTGGAGCAGATTTCGCGTGCATGCGCGGTTCCTGGTTGCGGCGGGTCGTCGGCTCCGCACAATATAAGCCGATGTACTCGGTGCTGCTGCTGGTTCTCGCCGTTGCCGCCCTCGGCGTTACCCTCTGGACGTTTCGTCATTGGCAGGCCACCCGATCCGGGCTGATCCTCTTCGTGCTGCTGCCGTTGCCGGCGCTGCCCTACGAACTCTTTGTGGCAGGTATCGGCCGCTGGCTGGGGCCGGGGCAGACGCTACTGGAGCTCAGCGGGTTGCCGATCCTGTGGTGGACGCTGACTTTGCCGCTGGCGCTGTTCAGTGTCGCCACACTGTGTCGGCGGGTAGGGTTTTCGTGGGCGCGGCTCGACTGGGGCCACGGTGCCGTGTGCATCGTTGCCGTCGTGCTTTTGCTCTGGAAGCTGCCGGTGATTTTCACCATCAAGCAGCTGCGCCTGGCAAGCTGGGAGGACACCGTTCGTTATGTGCCGGCCGTGCCGGTGGTGCCGTTGAGCCTGTGGCTGGTCTTCGGGGCTTTCATGCTGACCGGTCTTGGTCTGTGGCGCCGGGAGCGCTGGC
>JAQBGF010000096.1:0-11175 GCA_032122615.1 Gammaproteobacteria bacterium
CGACAACGAACTCTCGTTGCGGATCATCCAGGCGTCGCCGGATGCGCCCCTGGTGAATTTCCTTATTGACGACGTTCGTGTGCGCCAGTTTGTCGATTACAGGGGCGGGTACGGTTCCATTTTTGCCACGCCGGGGACCTATGATCTCGCCGTCGAGTTGATCCTGCCCGGAGTGGATGAGCGGATTAGTAGAGTGCTCAATACACCGCTGTTGGCCGGGAAGGATTACACCTTTATCGTCATCGGCAAGGACGCCGACGATTCCGTGAAGTTGATGGAGTTCGAAAGCCCCATCGAAAGCGTTCCCACGGGCAATGTGCGGGTGCAAGTGGCGCACGCGGCGCCCGGCATAGACCCGCTGGACGTTTACGTCACGGCACCGAACACCAACCTGTTGGCCGCCGTGGCGATAGGCCCGGCCACCTACGGGAATGCCGTTGCCCGTCAACTGTTACCCGCTGGCACTTACGTGATCAGCGTCACGCCCGCTGGCATGCCAGGTACCGTGCTGTTCGAGTCCGGCGAAATCCCCCTGCAAAGCGGCAGGGACCTGCTACTGGTGGCCGTTGCCAACACCACAACCGACACGGATTCGGTGCCCATTTCCCTGGTCGTGAATGAACCGAGCCGGCCGATCGGGTTCACGTTCGATGTTCTGGACAAGGACCTGTCCTCCGATCTTCGGGTAGTGCACGTGTCGCCCGATGCGCCGGCGCTGGATGTGGTCGGCGACCCGGCCACCGAAGGCGCGGAGGATGTGCCGTTTACCCCAGCGGGCGGACTGACGTATCTGGGAAACACCGGCTACATCAGCGCTCCGCCGGAAAATTACACCGTCAACGGTGCGACCACTGCCGAACCGGACACTGTGATCTTCAACTTTGGGCGCACACTGTTTGCCGGCCAGAAGGCCGCGGCGCTGGTAATCGGCCTGCTCGCGACTATCAACGATCTGGTGCTGGTGGACGACATTCGGTCCGTGTATGCGGAAGGCAGGCTGCGGATCGTGAACGCAGCGCCCGGGAGCGGTGCGGTGGATGTTTACATCCTGGAAACGGGATTGGCTATTGAGTCGGCGAATGCCACGGAGGGCAACCTCGTTTTGGGTGGCCTCGCTCCTAGGTTGGGCGACGTCTCGACCCACTATGGAGTTGAACCCGGAAATTACACGGTGACGTTTACCGTGGCTGGGGACAAGACCATGGTGCTCGCTACGGCTGAGGTGGCCGCGACGGCCGGTACGGTCCAGACGGCAATCCTGGTGGACGCGGTTCGGGTGGACGAGAACAGCGACGGCAAACCGGCGTCCGTGCTGCTGATTGATGATCTTGCGGACTAGTGCCGGCCGGCACCGGGCCGGCTGGAAAAGGGCCGGCGGCTAGTAGATGGGAACGGAATCGTCGATTTCGCGGGACCAGGCGTCGATGCCACCCGTCAGGTTGTACAGGTTGGTGTAGCCGCGACGGCGGTAGCGCTCGGCAGCAGCCAGGCTGCGACCACCCCGGTGACAGAAAAAGATGATCGGTGTGTCAGGCGGCAGCGCATCGACGGCTCGCACGCTGTCTTCGTTCCAGGGGCGCGCGGCCGGCAGTGATGCCGTCGCCCGTTCGTCGTCACCGCGGACATCGAAGAGCCACGGTGTTTCATGGCGGTCGAATGCGGCCTTGAGTTCCTGCACCGTCATTGTCTTCACCGGTGGCGGCGCATTGGGATTGTCGAAATTGAAACCCTGGCCCTGCAGGCTTTCGCGGACACGGACGCGCAGACCGTCCGCCCGTGACGCACTCCACCGGTCCAGCTGCAGCGAGACCGGGCCGCTCACCACGGTCAGGCTGCCGGGGCGCGGCGGTGCCAGTGACATCGAGTGTTCGAAGCTGGCGTTGATCTTCAGGTGAATCGCGTTATCCGGCTGGCTCTGGATGGCGTTGGCCATGATATCGGCCGCCGCGGGATCAATCGCGATGTCCGGCAGCTTGCCGGCGGGCTCGGCCATGCCGAGCACACTGCCAAGTTCGCCTGATTCGAACATCTCCGTGACGATGTCGCTGCCGCCAATCAATTCGCCGTTGACGTACAGCTGGGGAATCGTGGGCCAGTTGCCGTAGGCCTTGATGCCGTCCCGGATGTCGGTGTTCTGCAGGACGTCGATGGAAATGTAGTCGGGTAGCATCATGTCGAGTGCTGCGACGGTCTTGGCGGAGAAGCCGCACTGGGGCTGGGCACGATTGCCTTTCATGAAGACGACGACGCGGTTGTCGCGGAGGAGGCCGTCAATTGCTTCGCGGGTTTCGGGGGACATTGAGATGCTCTGTTGCGCCTTACGGCGCTCCTACACGGAGAAGCTGGAACCGCAGCCGCAGGTCGTCGCGGCATTGGGGTTCCGGATCACGAAGCGGGCGCCTTCGAGATCATTCTTGTAGTCAATCTCCGCGCCAGCGAGGTACTGGATGCTCATGGGATCGATCAGCAGCGTGACGCCCTCATTGCGCACCTGGGTGTCGCCGTCTTCCAGCTTCTCGTCGAACGTAAAGCCGTACTGAAAACCCGAACAGCCGCCCCCGGAGATAAACACCCGCAGCTTGAGGTCCGGGTTGCCTTCCTCGGCAATCAACTCGGCCACCTTGGCAGCGGCAGAGTTGGAGAAATTGAGGCTGGGGGCGCCAGTGGCGATTTCAGTATCCATTGCAAAAGTCTGACGGTGGGGACTTGGCCAGTCAAGGCAGGGGTCCGTAAAGCGAAGAGTGGTCGCTTATCGGATCTGGGTCTGTCCGCATCGATTTCAAGCCTGCCGGTGCCAGAATGGCGCCCATGCAAGGTTTCGAAGCACCCATCACCGTCCTCAAGGCCTGGAATCTGGCGAGTGCCAGTCTTGCGCCGCTCGGCAGCGGGCTCATTAATCGCACCTGGCTGGTGGCAAACGGCGCGGACCGTTATGTCCTGCAGCAGGTCAATCCGGTCTTTTCGCCGGACATTCATGAGGACATCCGGGTGGTCACGGCGCACTTGCGGTCCCAGGGCATGGCGGCGCCCGAATTGCTGCCCGCCGCTGACGGCCGGTGGTGGGTGGAGGATGCCGGGCGCGTGTTTCGGCTGATGACCCACGTGGACGGGGTGAGCCGCGACCGGTTGACGACACCCGCCGAAGCACGGGAAGCCGGTGCCTTGCTGGCGCGCTTTCATCGCGCGTTGGCCAGCTTAGAGCACGAGTTCCGCAGCCGTCGCCTGGGCGTTCACGACACCGACCGGCACCTTGGCGTACTGCGCCAGGCGCTGGTCGACCACGCGACGCACCGGGATTTCGCCGCGATCCGGCCGTTGGCCGAGGAAATCCTGCGGCTTGCGGCCGCGCTGCCAAAGCTGCCGACAGTTCCCGACCGCATCGTGCACGGTGACCCGAAGATCAACAATCTGCTGTTCGACGCAGCGACCGGTCGCGCGCTCTGTTTTATCGACCTCGACACCCTTGGGCGCATGCCATTACCGCTGGAGCTCGGTGATGCGTTTCGCTCGTGGTGCAATCCGGCCGGGGAGGACAACCCACGGTCTGCTTTTGCAATGGACCTGTTCGCCGCCGCCGTCGATGGTTACGCCGCGGCTGCGGCCGGCTGGATCACGCCGGACGAGTGGGGCGCCATTGTGTCGGGAACTCTCACGATTTACGTGGAGCTCGCCGCCCGCTTTTGCGCCGACGCGCTCCGGGAGAACTATTTCGGCTGGGATGCGCAGCGGTTTCCGAGCCGTAGCGCACACAACCAGGTGCGCGCAGCGAACCAGCTGACGGCGGCCCGGGCGCTCTGGGATGCGCGCAGTGCGGCCGACGAGGCGGTGCGCCGGGCCTTCGGGTCAGCGCCGGATGACCGCAGCGGCTGAAGCGGGTTCGAATCCGGCAATTGAATTATGTAAAAACCTTCGAATTTGTCTTAACGATCAAGTGTTTTGTCCGTACTCTTAATGTTGTGTTTTGGTGATTTTGGGCGTACTTTCTAAGTCGCGAAAAAAACAAGACGGTCAGCCGCCAATGAGCGAATGCCGCAGCAAATTTCCTAGCGGTTTCACCCTGGTACCTGGCAGTCCGCCCAAGAACTATTCTTTAGAACCATTCTTTCGGCGGGTGTTACTCCCACTCCCGAGCGGTTAAATCTCCCGGAGTACGCTTGAACAGCAGCGTGAGCTGTCTAATTAAGAAGGAAAATAACTATGAGGATCCAGAAAACACACGCGGTTCGAACCGCCTTCGTCGCAATCGCACTGACCCTTTCCGGGGCAGTGATGGCGGCAGACATCAGCAACGTGAACGGCCAGTCTTGCGCCGCCTTGAGCGGAACCTGGCACTTCGTCAACAACCAGGTGCCACGGGGTAGCGGTGATGGAACGCTCACGGCAACCTGGTCGAGCGGTGACACCTGCACGGTCGGCCCCTCGGCAACCACCCGGTCGGTCCAGCATTTCTACTGCATGGCCAGTGGCGAATTGTTGAGTGCGTCCACGAACCTGGGCGGCAGGCTTGTGCTGTCTGACTTCAGTTGCGAAGACAAGAAGTGCGACATTGACCCCAAGACCAAGGAGTGCGTGGTTCCCGATCCGGGTCCCGACCCGAAGTAAGCTGCGAAAACGGGACAGTGACCCTGATGGCTACCGTCAGGGTCACTGTCCGCCTGTTTCTGCCCGAACGTGTCAGGGGTAGTAGCTCTTCAGGTATTTCCCGGCGTTCTTCTGCACCTTGCGATTGGGATTTTCCGTGGCAGCCGACGCGATGATCGGCCGGTATTTTGGGTCGCCGGTGGCGGCCAATGCCTTTAACAGCCAGTTCGAAACATCGATATCCTTTTTCGTCGATACGGGTTTCGTTGCGGCCTCCCGCGCGCGAGACTCGAGCACGGTCAGGATTTCCGCATCGCGAATGCGCCCCTGATAGATGCGCTTCGCCGCCAGCCGATGGAGATCGGTCTCACTGCTGCGAAGCATACTGCCGAAACCGTTGATTTCTGCCGACAGTGCCGGGTCGGCATTGCTTGTATCAGCGATGATCGGGGTCCAGCGGGCGTAGTTGCCCGATTCGACGAGTGCTTGCGTCGCGTGGCGACGCAGATTCTTGTTGGCAGCGCCATTGGCAGCCTGAGTCAGGGTGTCCCGGTATTTTTCCTGACCGGAGTAAGCCAGCGCATGCGCCATATACGCCGCGTAGTTAGCCGATTCCTTCTCCACCGCGCCGATCCGGTCCAGAAGGTACTTTTCTGCCGGGTCGAAAATGCGCGCGTCGGAAAGTCCGAGCCATTCCAGTCGTCCTGTCGCCTGCATTTGCTCCGGTGCGTTGCTGCCGGCGAAAATCTTGACGTACTGTTCGGTCAATTCGGCGCGGGATTCGGCTAGTGCGCCAGCGCTGATCAAGAACCCGACGACCATCGACGCCACCTGGACGAAACGCCCGTTCCGCAGAGCCGCATGTTTCATTGTCATGAGTTATCCCCTGTTGTTCCGGTAGTTGGACCCCGTCGCGATTCGGGCATGTCGGAAATTGCATTATTCGTCGGTGATGCTATCAAGGCCCCCTAAACCGGGCAATGGTCCGGTTGACCTCAGTTCGCGAGGCTATCGTCTGTTCCCTTCATTCGCACTTGAGGGCCTGGTGGTGAAAGGGATTCAGCCTCCAGCACACCTGCCCGGTAGTGCGGCAGGTTTGCCGTGAGGAAGGTCAGGCCCAGCACGCTGGCGCCGGCGCAAACGATGGAGAGCGACCAGCGCAGTGACCCGTCGTCGCCAAAGCCGTAGTCCGTCACCAGGCCCACGACGGTAGGACCAAGCAGCCCGAGAATGTTGATTACGAAATAGTAAAGGGCAGTGGTCTGGGCCCGCATCTGGTTAGGGGTAATCATCTGCAGGCCCGCGGCGCCTGTCGCGGTCACCATCGCGCCACCGATTGACAGCGGTGCAAGCATGGCGAGGGCGAGCTGACCATTGGGCATGAGCGGTGTAAGGATCGACGCCGGGATCAGCAGGAAGATGGCGCCACCAAGGCAGGTGCGCATCAGCGCGTCCTTGTAGCCGCGCCGGTACAGGCGCTCCGCTATCCAGCCGCTGAGCAGGATGCCGAGCGGGCCAAAAATGATGGTCACGAGCCCATAGCCCAGGCTGATTTGCGGGATCGTCCAGTGCCAGGTCCGCAGGAACATGCTGGGCACCCAGAAGAAGTAGTTGTAGCCCTGGATGGTCACCACCGACATGCCGAGAAAGAGGGTGAGGTAGGTGCGCCAGCGCTGCCGCAGGTACTTCACGGTTTCGCTGATCGTGAGGTCTTCTGTAATTCGACCGTCAGCGTGGCGGACTTGCAGCCGGTCATGTCGTTGCGGTTCCCGCACCGTCAGCATGAGTAGGGCCACGAGAAGGCCCGGCAGGCCCACCAGCAGGAACACAGTCTGCCAGGCTCGCAACTCGCCAATCCCCGGAATCTCTACGGGTGGTGCGCCGGCGACCCAGGCGATCACCTGCCCCCCGAAGATCAGCGCCACGCCAACCCCCAGCGAGACGCCCATGTTGTAGAAGGTCAATGCGCGGCCGCGCGTCGCGCGCGGGAACATGTCGCTGATCATCGACAGCGCGGCCGGGTTCAGCGTCGCCTCACCAACACCGACACCAACGCGCGCGAGGAACAGCTGGAGAAAGTTTCGCGCCAGGCCGCAGGCGGCGGTCATCAGGCACCAGATCGAGATCCCGGCGGTGATGATGCCCCGGCGGCTGAAGCGGTCCGCGGCTCGTCCGATGGGCAAGCCAAGGACCGTGTAGAAAATTCCGAAAGCGAGGTTGCCGAGCAGGCTGACCTGCGTGTCGGAAATGTCGAGATCGCGGCGGATGGGCTCGACCAGCAGGGCGAGAATCTGGCGATCAAGAAAGGAAACCAGATAGGCGAGGGTCAGGATACTGACGACGTACCACGCGTAGCGCGGGTTGGGGTACGTGGACTTAAGGCTATCAGTGGCAGGTGCTGCAGGCATTCAGTTGCTCCTGTCGCTGGGCCGCCGTCGCGGGAGCCACGGTTGGCCAGCTGGGTGTGTGGCAGGCCGTGCAGTCGAGCGCGCGTTCCAGCACAACGCGGTGCGCCACTTCGAAGTGCCAGTACCCGGGGCGTTTGGCGTCGATCAGTTGCGGCAGCGCGTCCGCGGGAACCGTGATGGCTCCTGCGCGGTAGGCCGGATCGGCAGAAACCTGGATCTTTGCTGGCGCGGGAAAAAGCTCCGGGCTGCGACTGACGGGATTGCTGCCCGCCACAGCCCGGCCGGCCAGCCGGCCGAGGTACACCGACGGGCCCAGGAACGTGCCTTCGCCGCCGTAACTGCCGTTGATGCCGGCGACACCCGTGACTTCGCCAGCGGCATAAAGCCCCGGAATCGGTCGGCCCTGTTGATCCAGCACGCGGGTGTTCGCGTCGATCGCGAGGCCGCCCATGCTTTTTCGCGTCATCGGAAACAGCTGCAGCGCGTAGTACGGCGCCTTGCGCAGGACCCGCGCGGCCGGGTCCGGCGTGCCCGGCGAGAACCGGGCGAAGTCGGTGTCCTCGCCGGCCAGCACGGCAGCGTTCCAGCGTTGCACCGTGCTTTCCAGAGCCGCGACCGGCAGGCCTGCCGCGATTGCCAGCGCCGGAATGGAATCAGCCTGGCGGATCAGCCCGGCCTGTTTCAGCGGTTCGATGCCCTGCGGATTGCCGAGCCATACGGCATCCCGGATTCGCAGCGAGCGCAAACCGTTCGCGTCGAAGACCAGCCAGTGGGTGGCGGGTGTCAGCCCGAGTACCGTCTTGTCGGCGACCTTGCTGGGCCCGGCCTCGTTGATGAAGCGGCGGCCATTGCTGTCAACCCAGATGGCAGCCGGATTCTGGCTGAGGAGCGCGCGCGTTCCCGTCGGGTCGCGGGGATCGGGAACGCCGGTGGTGAAGGTCACCTGGTGATCCATGCGGGTGGTGGCGGCACCGACCGCCTGACCAAGCCGGATGCCAGCCCCGGTTGCGAAGTTACCAGCGCCGGAGTACAGGCGCGCCGGGGCCGGGACGTCGTCCCGCCATTCACGGCGCACAAACTCCAGGTCGTTTTGCCAGCCACCCGTGGCGATGATCACGGCCGGGGCGAGCAGGTCACGCTCCAGGCCTGAGCGCAGTTCGCGTACCCGTACGCCACGAACTGCGCCGTTACTGTTGATGAGGGAAACCGCTTCCGTGTTCCAGTGGAAGGCGAGATCCGGTTCCGCGAACGCGGCGCGCATCATCGGCACCACCACGTTCAGTGCCGCGCCGTTCGCGAAATGGAAGCGCGGTACCGAGTGCTCCGGCGTGTCGAGAATGAACCCCCAGCGCACGCCAAAGCCGGCGAGCCAGTCATGCACATCCGCCCGTGATGCCGTCACGTAGCGGCGCACCCAGTCCGGGTCAGCGTCCTCGCCCCAGGCGAGCAGGTCTCTTGCCGCAATCTCCGGGCTGTCCCGGTAGCCCTTCTTTTCCTGCAGCGGAGTGCCAACCAGCGCGAAGCCGCCGGCCTTCACCGCATGGCCGCCGCCTACGGAATTGGCATCGATCACCAGAACCGTGCGCCCGGCAGCGGCGGCCTCCAGAGCGGCCGACAGCCCCGCGATGCCGCCGCCGATGACGATGACGTCGGCATCCGGCGCCGGCCGTGTGCAGCTGCCGAGCGCGATGCATGCAACGAATCCGACGATAAGGGAAATGGGGACATGCCTCATTTTCCGGAGTATATGGGGCCTGCCCCATTGATCGTAGGAGCGCCTTCAGGCGCGACCTGCCCGTGTCGCGCCTGCCGGAGAGAAGGGGGGCAAGAGCCGGAACTGAAGGTTAGCGGGACGGTCCCGGCGGGGGCAGCGCCGGGACCACGTCCGTCTGACTGAAGTCGTTGCCCTTGAAGAGCAGGGACTCGCCGAACGCCCGGGCGAGGGCATAGGCAAAGCAGTCGCCGAAGTTCAGACCTGCGGCATGGCGGCCCTTGCCATAGCGCGCGAAGGCCCTGCGGGCCAGTTCGCCCTGTTCCAGGTCAACGCCAACCACCTCGATTCCGGCGCGCTCCACGAGAGTGTCGAGGAGTCGGGCGGCAGCCGGTCCTCGCCGCGTCTCGATCACGACGCTGGCCTCGACCAGGTTGACGACCGAAAGGCAGCGGCGATCCGCACTCTCCAGCGTCTCGATCATCGCCCGCCGCTCGGGTTCGTCCTGCAAGATGGCGAGCAGCGCGGAGGAATCGACGACCATCAGCCCGGGGTGCCCGTGCTGTCGTAGCCGAGGATCTCGTCGTCGCTGCGCCGGTCCAGCACGGGGAGGCTGGCGCACTGGCGCGCCAGGTCGTCGAGTTCGTCGGCGAGTAGCCGGCGCCCGCGCTCGCGCCGGACCCGGGCCAGGCGATCCCGGAGCGCCTTGGTGACGGCGTCGGTCTTGGTCTCGCCGGTCAGGCGGGCGAGGGCATCGGCCAGCTTCTCGGCCTCGGCATTGCGGATGTTCAGAGCCATGGAGCTACACGTGTAGATAGGAAGCTACACGCTAGCTTTCGGGCGTCAGGATTGCAAGGGCAGAAAGTCCCGTTTTGGCGCCTCGGTTGGCTGGCAAATGCCGGTAAGTGTGCGGGAAACACCGCATTCGGTGCAGCTTCCGCCTGTTCCGGGCGTTTTGCCGGTGGCCCCTGACTTCTCCTGTCGCGGAGTCTCCTGCCGTGGAGCCGCGCCGCAAGCCCGCACTCGCTGCGGTCCAGTTCGTCCGCCATCGCCCGGAGGAAACGCTGCTTTACCAAGCTGGCCACGGGCCGCTTGTCGCTCACGCCCCAGGGCCGGGTGCACTACACCTTAAAGACGCCGTACCGGGACGGCACCACCCACGTGGTCTTCGAGCCGCTGGACTTCATGGCGCGCCTGGCCGCGCTGCGCCGGTGGGAGTGTGCGGGGCGAGAAACGGGTGGGAAGGGGGAGATTCAGGGCCGAACGGCAACCGGTTCGACGAGTCTTCCGCACCCGACGCACCGGCAACAGCGGCGCGGTGACGCCGCCCACCCGGCGAAGGCTGGCGGGCATGGGCTTTGTTCGGCCTATACTCTGACGTCATCTGCGTTTAATGAATGACCCCGGTTGGCTGCGGATTCAGCAGACCTTCGGCACACGCTCATCTAGAATTGCTACCGCCAGATTGGAGCACTGCACAATGTTTCCCCATAACCAGTTCCTAGCCTGCACTATTTTATCGATAGCCTATTCATCGAGCAGCCATGCCATTTCCACTTTTGGTGCGCAGGCGAGCGGGGATAATTTGGAACCAAGGATTAGTCTCGAAAATGGTGGAGTCGGCAGCACGAGTGCTTCAGTGAATAGCGGTGGATTCTTCAGTGCGGAGGCCAGTCTGGGTGGTTCTACCTTCACGCCCATACTAAAAGCAAAATCTCAGTCTACCGGGGCAACGAGTGATGACGCTTTTACTACGGGTACAGCGGCCGCGTATCAAACTTTCAGGAACACAAGTTCAACGACGCTGGATGTGGTGCTGAATATTACCTTGGATGCTTTGGTGTCAAATGAAGCAACAGCACTCGCTCGTTCATCTGTGCTCGCAGATATTTTTGTCGACGGCGGTAGTGAATTTGATGTCATTGATAGTCCTATTTGCTCAGATGGTCGTCTTGGTCGTGCTATGTTTCTCGGTGACGCCTATTTTTGCGGGCAGAATCTTGAGCGGGCTAACCTGTTTACGAGGGTTGATGACACACTGGTAGACACGCTGTTATTCAGTGTAGCTCCCGGTGAATTCTTCGGGGTTTACGGCATTCTTTATGCTAATTCCCGCGATGGCACGGCCGATGCCTTTAATACCTTGACCATGGCTTTCGAAGATGACACGTTTATAGAGGGATTTGCGTCCCCGTCACCCGTCCCTATTCCTGCAGCCCTCTGGCTCTTCGGTTCAGCCCTCGGCCTAATGGGTGTGATTCGCAGGAAGCTCACCGCCTAACTTCTACACGCAGACTGCTATCGGGAACCCGCTTCGGAGGCTGTGTAAAAACTCGCTTCGATTTCTGACGGTGGGACCAGCGCCGCGATTCACAGCAGCGGACAGCAATGCGGTGGTAGGCGTGTGCGCCCATAGCTCCGTAGCGGTGGGCTCGGTGGAGAAATTCTTCGCCACCGATGAAAAAACCGGAGTTT
>JAQBGF010000097.1:0-11147 GCA_032122615.1 Gammaproteobacteria bacterium
ATTCTGCTGTGCTTCTACGGTCGTCGATGGCAGCCATTGTCGGCAACAGTCTGAAGCGCAACCGTCTGCAGCGTAAAGGGCGAGAAATAAAAAGGGCGTTGATGAAGCGGCAATGAAGCAGTATCTAGATCTCATGCGCCAGGTGCGCGAGCACGGAATTTCGAAAGGTGACCGTACCGGCACTGGCACATACAGTCTGTTCGGTCATCAGATGCGCTTCGATCTGGCGCAAGGCTTCCCCCTGGTCACCACCAAAAAGGTCGCGATGAGATTGATCGCTCATGAGTTGTTGTGGTTTCTGCAGGGCGCTACCAACATCCGTTATCTGCTGGATAACAACGTCCACATCTGGGATGAATGGGCGGATGAGCATGGTGATCTGGGACCGGTCTATGGTTCTCAGTGGCGGTCCTGGCCGATGCCCGATGGTGGCTCGATCGATCAGATCGCCAGAGTGGTGCACAGCATCCGCAGCAATCCCGACTCGAGAAGACACATCGTCAGCGCATGGAATGTGGCCGAGGTGGACAGCATGGCATTGCCGCCGTGCCACACGCTTTTTCAATTTTATGTGGCCAATGGTCGACTGTCCTGCCAGCTTTATCAGCGCAGCGCGGACATATTTCTCGGAGTGCCCTTCAACATCGCGTCGTACGCCCTGCTGACGCACCTGGTGGCCGCGCAGAGCAACCTCGAGCCGGGCGATTTCATCTGGACGGGTGGCGACTGTCACCTCTATCTGAATCACCTGGAGCAGACGGAAGAGCAGCTGAAGCGCTCGCCGCTGGCGCTGCCACGCCTGATCCTGAAGCGCCGGCCACCGACATTGTTCGACTACAACTTCGATGACATCGAGGTGGTCGATTACCAGTCCCACGCGCACATTCGCGCGGCGGTTGCCGTGTAGGAACGCCGGAAGGCGCGCCTCCATATCCGCAAACAACTAAAGAAACCAAACAACTAAGGTCCGGTACCTTTTCCGCCTTTTCGGACGGGGCCGGGGACGCTGAACGTTTTTTCCGGGCCGTCCAGCCGCACGGCGGTGAGCCTGCGCCCCCAGACACAGCCCGTGTCGATGCCCAGCAGATTCTCACGCTGCAGCAGCCCCAGCGAGGCCCAGTGGCCGAACACCACGCGCACCATGGCGGTGTGGCGACCCGGCAGGTCGAACCACGGGCGCAGGCCGGCGGGTTGCAGCCCTGGCGGGCCGTTTTCCACCAGGTTGAGCGTGCCGTCTGCCTCGAAATAGCGCATCCGGGTCAGGCAGTTCGTGATGAAACGCAGCCGGTCCTGGCCGGCCAGATCAGGGGACCAACGTGCCGGCAGCTCGCCGTAGAGATCACGGATGTACCCGGCGCAGTGGGGACCGCGCAGCGCCTGTTCCACTTCGCGTGCCAGCTTGATGGTGAGCAGCGGGTCCCACTGGGGTGGCACACCCGCATGAACCATCAGCGTGTTCAGTTCCGGACGGTAGTGAGCCAGCGGCTGCTGCCGCAGCCAGTCGACCAGCTCGAGACCATCCGGCGCATCGAGTACGTCGGCAAGTTCCTGGTCTCTTGCCCTGGTGCGATTGCCGAACGCAAGTGCTATCAGGTGGATGTCGTGGTTGCCGAGTACAACCGTGGCCTGCCTGCCCAGCGAGCGAACCAGACGGAGAGTGTCAAGTGAACGCGGCCCGCGGTTGACGAGATCACCGACAAACCAGAGTTCATCCCGGTCGGGGTCGATGTGCAGATTTGCCAGGAGACGCTCGAGTTGGTCGCAGCAGCCCTGGACGTCGCCGATGGCGTAGATCGCCATACGCGGGAATTAGTGCAGTACGCCGGGCACCGCGAGACGGAAGCACGGAATGTCAGCGCGAAACTGCGCGCCTTCGTCGGTGCGCATGCCGTAGCTGCCCTCCATCGTGCCCACGGGGGTTTCGATGACTGCACCGCTGGAGTAGCGATGGTGCTGGCCGGGCAGGATGTGCGGCTGCTCGCCCACCACGCCTTCACCCTGGACCTCCTGCACCTTGCCGTTGGCGTCAGTAATGATCCAGTGACGACTCTCCAGGCGCGCTGGCAGCCCCCCCGTGTTGCGTATCGTGACGGTGTAGGCAAACACGTACCGCTCACCATCCGGCTCGGACTGGTCGGGCAAATACAGTGTTTCCACCGTTATCTGGATGCTGGTTCTGGTGACTGGTTTGCTCATGATTATGGGTCTTATTCTGAAAGACTCATCGCACCGTTGGCAAGCGCCGTCTTCACAGCCGCGAGGGATAACCACGTTTCTGGCGGCAAATCCTCGGGGCGGACACCATCATCCACGCCGGCTGCGCGGATTTCCTCCGGGCTTAGCAGGCCGCGCAAACCGTTGCTGAGCCGCTTGCGGCGCATCGAAAACGCCTGGGCTACCAGTCGGTCGGCAATGGCCAGCGTTCGCGCGTCGGCGAGCGGTGTGCTGTGGGGCACCAGGCGCAGGAACACAGAGTCGACCTGGGGCGGCGGCCGGAAACTGCCCGGCTGGATCGTGAACAGCCGCTCCACCGCGCAACGGAGCGCAATACTGATAGTCAGACGGCCGTAGATCTTGTTGCCGTGTTCCGCTGTCATCCGCTCGCCAACTTCCTTTTGCAGCATCACGTGGAGGTCGGAGAACAACGGTCCCTGTTCGAGCAGGTGGAACAACAGTGGTGTGGAAATGTTGTAGGGCAGGTTCCCGGCCAGGCGCAGTTGTTCGCCCGGAGCTGCGAGTGCCCGGAAGTCGAAACGCAAGGCATCGGTTCCATGCACCGTACAGCGTGCCGCACTTGCCCCCCCGTCTGCACCTGCATTGACGATGGCCGGCAATTCGCGGGCCAGATCGTGATCGATCTCGATGACGTCCAGGCGTACCCCGGCCGCCAAAAGTGGCAGCGTGATCGCGCCACGACCGGGGCCGATCTCGACGAAGTGCTCCCCGGCCCTGGGGGCCATGGCGCCGATGATCTTGCGGATGACGTTGCCATCGTCGAGGAAGTGCTGACCGAAATGCTTGCGGGCCCTCATGCGGGGTTCACGAACGACGCAGCGACTTTTCCACTGCCATGCCGATCGCGAGCTCGACGGCGGCCCGCAGGCTGCCCGCGTCGGCGCGTCCGGTGCCTGCCAGATCCAGCGCGGTACCGTGGTCTACTGACGTGCGGATGATCGGCAGGCCGAGCGTGACGTTAACGGCATTGCCAAACCCGCGGTGCTTGAGCACGGGAAGGCCCTGGTCGTGATACATCGCGAGCACTGCATCCACTGAAGCCAGGTTCGCTTCGATAAAGGCCGTGTCGGCCGGTACGGGTCCAGTGACGGAGAGGCCGGCTGCCTGCAGCGACTCCACGGCAGGAATTATTTCGTCCCGTTCCTCGGTGCCCAGGTGGCCGGACTCACCCGCGTGGGGATTCAGGCCGAGTACGACGATGCGCGGTGCCGTCAGGCCGAAGTGCCGCCGGAGGCTGTCATCGAGGATTCGCGCCGTTGTTTCCACCCGCTGCCGGGTGATGGCCGCGGGCACGGCCTTGAGCGGCAAGTGTGTAGTTACCAGCGCCACTCGCAACTCGCCAGCCACCAGGAGCATGACGGGGTTCGGACTGCCGGTCAGCTGGGCCAGGAATTCGGTGTGGCCGGTGAACGGCACGCCGGCGTCGTTGATCGCGGCCTTGTTGACGGGCGCGGTAACCAGCGCGTCGAAGTATCCCTGCTGGCAACCCATGCAGGCTCGTCGCAGCAACTCAAGCACCCAGGGTCCGTTGCGGGAGTCGAGCCGGCCGGGAACGACGGGCGCGGTCAGGGGCAGGTCGGCGACGACGAGGCGGCCGGGCCGGGCCTCCGCTGGCGGCGCCTGGTGTGCCCAATCGGCGATGCCAATCTGGCGACCCAGGGCTCGAGCGCGACTCGCGAACAATCGCGAGTCGCCAAAGATCACGAGTTCCGCTGGCCAGCCCTGGCGCGCCAGTTCAAGAATCAGTTCCGGTCCAACGCCAGCAGGTTCACCCGTGGTGATGGCAATCCGGGGAATGGCGGCGGCCATGCTGGCTACTCCCGGAGGGAGTCAGAGCCGGTACTCGACGAATGCCTCGTCGCGCAGGCGTCGGGTCCAGATGGCGACTTCGTCACCAAGTTTGCTGTTACGGATGGCGAGGATGGCTTCCTGCTGCTGCTTGTCCGCCGTGGCATCGTACACGCGACGCTCCTGCAACTGGACTATGTGCCAGCCGAACTGGGTGCGGAACGGCTCGCTGATTTCGTTGGGCTCAAGCTCGCTCAACGTTGCCTCGAAAACGGGTACGAAGTTGCCGGGCCCGGTCCAGCCCAGATCGCCACCCTCAATGGCCGACTGCGCGTCCTCGGAAACCGCCTTGGCGACGGCTGCAAAGTCTTCGCCACCAATAATGCGTTCGCGGATTTCCTTGAGCTGCTGCTCCGCTGCACTGTCTTCCAGCACTTCATTGGTTGTCAGCAAGATGTGTCGTGCGTGCACCTGTTTCTCCATGATTGCTTCGCCGCCGCGGCGGTCAACAAGCTTGATCAGGTGGAACCCGCCCGCGTTGCGGATAGGCTCGGCAACGGCGCCCTTTGCGAGCCCCGGCGCGACATCGGCAAACAGGCTCGGCAGTTCGCTTCCCTTCCGCCAGCCCAGGCTGCCGCCTTCAAGGGCCTGCTGTCCGTTGGAATAGGCCACCGCGAGCGTGGCGAAATCTTCACCCGCCTGCAGGCGCCGGTAGAGGTCGTTCGCCTGGCCTTCCGCGGACTCGATTTGTTCCGGAGTGGCCGAGGCGGGTAGTGAGATGAGAATGTGCGAGAGGAGAAAGTCCTGGCGCAGGCTGGACTTGCCTTCCTGCCGGGCAAGGTAGGCAGCTACTTCCTTCGGCGTCACGTTGATTCGCTGCAAGACGTCCCTTTGGCGCAACTGGTCGACGGTAATTTGCCGGCGGAGGTCGCGACGATAGCTGGCGTAGTCGACCCCCTCTCGCGCAAGCATTGCGGGGAGTTCCGAGAGCGGAATGCTATTCCGCTGGGCAATCGTGGCGAGTGCCTGATTGAGGGTTTCATCAGAAACCTGAATGCCGACCTTGTCGGCACGTTGCAGTTGCAGTTGTTCCGTAACCAGCCGGTCGAGCACTTGGCGCATCAGGATTTGTGGTGGCGGCAGTTGCGTTCCCTGCTGCTGCAGCCGCGCCACGATGCGGTCAGTCTCGACCTGAAGTTCGCTTTTCAGTACCACGCCATCATTGACGAGAGCGGCGATTCCATCCAGCAACTCCCCGCTGTCGCTGAGCTCGCGTGTCTGGGCTTGCGCGACGGGCCCCAGGCCAGCCAGCAGCAATGTCAGCGCTGCGGCAGTGGCGAAGAGCCGTGACAACAGTGGCACACAGGTACACGACGGCGGAGGAGTGGATAACTGCAACATGCGGTGGGGTCAATAGCGATCGAAGCGATCGTAACCCAGAATACCACGGTCGAGCATGCGCTCCGCCGGGCTCCCGGTGCTGCCGAATCCTTTCAGTACCAACTGCAGGGTGATGGTGGAATCGGACTCGCCGTCGCGGCTGGTGAGGTAGCGGCGGGACACCAGCCGGACTCCCCAGCAGCAGGTTGAGTACTCCAGCCCGACGAAGCGCTCCAGCGGCTCGTTGTCCAGAAGCGAATAGTCGTAGCGTCCCACGATGCTCCAGCGGTCGGCCAGGGGCCAGGCGCCGGCTACGTCGATTTCCCGCACGGAATCCCGGCGGAATCTGTAGGACAGGTTCAGGATCCGGAAGTCATCGCGCCGGTACAAGACCCTGGCTTCCGCGAGCCGCGTGATGTTCTCATCCGAGTCCCACTGGTAGCCGAGATCAACATTCCACTGGTCGTTTACGTTCATGCCCAGCTCGGCGATGTAGTCTGACGAGCTGTCTTCATTTGGTGCTTCACCGGGCAGCGCGACATCCCGGGAACTGAAATATTGCGTTTCGCCAATCGTTGCGGTCAGGAACTGCGAGCCATCCTCCGAGCGGATCATTCGGGTGGTAATGCCAAGGTTCAGCTGGTCTGTATCGCTGAGACGATCCAGCCCGACATAGCGCTTCCGGCGAAACAGCTGGACAAGGTTGAAATCCGGCTCGATGGTGTCGAACACCGGCAACCCGGACTGATCTTCGAAAGGTATGTGGACAAACTGGGCGCGCGGCTCAATGGTCTGCAGCCATTTCCCGCCATTGCCCCAGACGCGCTCGAGCACCGTGCGCAAATCCACGCTGTAGAGAGGCACTGACCGGCTTGGGGAGTCATTCTCGCCAGGGATGACGTCTTGCAGATTATAGGCGGTGTAGTCGAAACCGATGTACGGTTCGACCAACAGGGGGCCGAGCCACAGGGGCAACGAGACTTCCGGGAGGAAATGCGTCCGTAATCCGGTGACGCCGGTACTGCGGTCGAAATAGCTGATCTCGGATGAAATGGCCGGCTCAAGGCCGAGAGGGGCATTTGGCCAGTTCCCGGCCACCGTGAGCTGCGGCACCATCCGATACGGCTCGTCCTCGGGGACGATCGCTTCATCCAGGGTTTCGTACCCTTCCAGTCGCAGTCGCGCGAACCAGGTTTCGTTGAACATCTCGAAGTCCAGCCGGCGGCGCACGTGCGTCTGGCTGGTGGAGGCGAGGCCGCTGGACAGGTCTTCGTAGTAGGCGGTATCGCTGACATCCGTTGCGTCTACGGTACTGCGCCACCCGGCAGGCAGCTGCGACTGATTGAACCAGGTCAGAAGACCGCGGTTTTCGTCCGTGACATCGTCGTTGGGCAGGAATTCGCCGTTGATAAACCCTGACGTGCCGCCGTAGAGGTAGCGAAACTCGCCCTTCGCCTGCAGTCCGCGTCGGGACATGTAGTGCGGTGTCAGGGTGGCGTCGTAGTTGGGCGCCAGATTGAAGTAGTAGGGTAAGGCGAATTCGATGCCGCGCTGGTCGCTGTTGCCCACGTCGGGCAGGAGCAAGCCGGACTTGCGGCGGTTGTCGATGGGATAGGTCAGGTAAGGAGCGTAGAGGATTGGAACGCCCTTGAACTGCAGGCGCGCATTCCTGGCCGTTCCCACGCCCGTTTCCCGGTTGACGCTGATGGAACTTGCCCGCAGCAACCAGTCGTTCTTGCCGGCCGCGCAGGTGGTGTACGTGACATTGGTCAGCGACAGTTGCCGGGATTGCTCCAGCGCGATCTGGTCTGCCGTGCCACGGGCCGGAACCGAATACAGTTCGTACGATGCGCCCTCGATGCTGAACAGCCCTGTCGTGGCGTTGTAACGGGCGGAATTTCCCGTCACCCAGGTACTGGGATCACGGAAATCGATATTGCCTGTGGCAGAAAACTCGCCTGTGCTCTGGTTGTAGCGTGCGCTGTCGGCACCGAGTTCCCGGTTGCCCTGGCGCATGACCAGCCGTTCGTTGAACGTTGCAGACCCGTTCAGGTCGACTTCCACGTCGCCGGTGATGACGTCGATCGCGTTCGGGTCGGCCCCGGGATCCGACATGCCCATACTCATTATCGATGGCGCCGGTAGTGGGCAGCCAAAGACTTCCGGTGGTGCCGTGTCGGCGGCCCGGGCTGTCACTGTCCACAGCAGGATGATCAGCAGGCTGCTGCGCAAGAGTCCCCCGGATTGGCCCGTTCGTACAGAAGACAGAAGTATACCGGCCTGACGTGTCAGTCCGGTCCGCTTTCGCCGTACCATGTCTGGAATGCGCGCGCTGATACTTGCGGCCGGCCGGGGCGAGCGGATGCGGCCCCTGACGAACGATTTGCCAAAGCCGCTTCTGCCAGCGGGCGGCCAGCCCCTGATCGACTACCACGTGCAGGCGCTCGCCCGGGGCGGCATGCGCGAGATCGTGGTCAATCTCTCCTGGCATGGCGAGAAGTTGCGCGCCTATCTCGGCGACGGATCGCGCTATGGCGTGACATTCGCGTTCAGTGAAGAAGGCCCCGAGCCGCTTGAAACCGGTGGCGGCATTCATCATGCCCTGCACCTGCTCGGCCCGGGCGCGTTCTGGGTCGTGAATGGCGACATCGCGTGCGATTACCCCTTCACACGGCGCACGCTGCCGCCTGGCACGCTGGCGCATCTCGTGCTGGTCCCGAACCCGCCGCACAATCTGCGCGGCGATTTTTGTCTGACCGGCTGCCGCATTGCCGCTGGCCCACCGACCGGACCCGACACCCGCACGTTCGCCGGTATCTCGGTCCTCGATCGGCAGCTTTTTGCCGACTCGACGCCCGGACGTTTTCCCCTCGCGCCGTTGCTGCGGGCTGCCGCTGAGCGGGGTGCGGTGACGGGTGAGGAATACGGAGGAAGGTGGACCGACGTCGGCACGCCCGAGCGCCTGGTGGCGCTCGACGGGGATCTGAAAGCGCGGAAGCACGAGCGCCCGTAGGAGCAACTTCAGGTGCGACCACCTGGGGCGCCCGTAAGAAGGGATTGTTTTTTCGGCTTACACTCTGACTTATCGGACCAGAGCGATTGGGCCGATGATAATTGCGCGCGGCTGCGCGAGATCAACCGCGTACACGAGCAACGACTGCACCCGCCCGAGATCGAAGCGCCGGCCACGCGGCGCTGTCGCAATATCGGCCAGTGGTATTTCAATCCGATTTGCGCCCGGCGACAATACAAATGACCGGTTGTAACGATCGTCCAGGTCGAGTTTGTAGTCGTACTCGGCATCGTCAATTCGTACCGTCATTTCGTACGGCACAGGCTCGAGATTGACGAGCAGCAGCCGCAACGCCCGGTGTCCACGCCAGTCCCCCGGAAAGTAACTCAGCACGACACCGGGATACTTGCCGGGCGGCAAGTTCAGCAGCACGGCCGAAGCAGGCCGTCCCTCGTCGTCTAACGTTGAGACAAGTCTTGCGTTGTAATCCTCACCGATCTGGAAGCGTGACAATTCCCGCGCACTCTCAAAGCTTGCCAGTATCGGAAACTGGGCGCGAGCGAGCGCCTCGTCGCGCAACGCCGCGACGAGCGGGAATGTGAACGGCCCCAGGACCAGAATTGCCGCGGCCGCCAGAGCGGCTCGCGCGCGAACGGATAGCGCAGGATTCCGCGCGACCAATATGACCGCCACGAAGAATGCCCCACCGGCGTCCCGCAGAACATCCCAGAGATCCCCGTTACCCCCGCTCACTGCTTGTGCAAGTTCAACAGCCACACCGAGCACAATTGCTGCGCTGGCTGCCAGGCCGGCCGTCTGCGCCCTGCGCAGCAAGCCCTGGTGATACCGGGCGGGCAGCGCGAACGAGAACAACGCCGTCACCAGACCGAATGCAATGACGTGGCCAAAATCGTGAAGCGCAATAGCAGAGCGAAGGCTCGCGTCCGGATCGGGGGCGCCGATAATCAGGGCGGCGATGACCACGCAGGTTACGAGCGCAGCTGATCGCCAAATTCCGACTGTGCCCGTCATTTCAAGAGTTGCCGTGCAGGTGAGAGTCGACGCTCGGTCTCTTCCCGGACCTGCGCAGACGGCGGCTGCCGGACTCGACCCCGCAAGTATCACGCTGTCGTGCAGATTCTCGCAATGCACTAAGTGACCGACGTCAGGCCGCTACGGGACCCCGCGGGTCTTCGGCGTTCGCGCGAACCTTCGCTTTTTGGGCCGCTCCAGCCCTGAATGATCAGAACATCAACATCCGGTCATTCGCAGGTAAGGCCGCACCCGAGCCCTAGGGCACCAGCCCGGACGGTCCCGGCGGCGAGCCGAGCAGTTGTCGGAACATCGCGACGTCCTGGGCATTCACGGTGCCGTTAGCGTTCAGGTCGGCGATGTTGTAGGTCGGCGGCGTGCTGGGCGAGCCGAGCAGTTGTCGGAACATGGCGACGTCCTGGGCATTCGTGGCGCCGTTGTTGTTCAAATCCCCATCGCAGCGGTTGCCGTAGCCATCGCTGTCGCTGTCGATCTGATCAGCGTTGGCCAGTTGCGTGCAATTGTCTTCGGAGTCAGGAATTCCGTCGTCATCAGTGTCCGAACCGGCGGTCGTGCTCGTAAAAGTATCCGCCACTCCGCCCACCGTCAGCGTCGTGTCGGTGCTCGTGGCGTTGGTCGCGGCGCTGGTGTGCCGGACACAAACGGTCTCGCCGTCATTGATCGTGCCGGGATCTGCCGTGAAGACCACGCCGCAGCCGATCGAGTACTCACCGCCGGTCACGCCGACGGCGGCCGCGGTGTTGATCCCCGTAATCGTCACCGCGTTCGAGGTCTGAACCGTCCCGAGATCGACGTCCACCAGGTCCGTGAACGCAAAGGTGTCCGGCGTGGTGTCGACCAGGCTGGCCAGGGCCTGGTCGGCCTGGACCAGGCCGAAGCCGGTATTGAAATCAGGGCCTGCGATATCCATGTCGATAGCCGTAGCCTGCATAGTCGAGTGGATCTGCGCCGGCGTGAGGTTTCCATCGAAACCCAGCATCAGCGCTGCAACGCCCGCCGCATGCGGTGCCGCTGCGGAGGTGCCGAAGAAGTTCGGCCAGCCATTGGGCTCGTAGTCACCGCCGAAAAACGTGTTGTCCCCGCCGTTCGGGGCGACGATGTCCGGTTTCTGGCGCAATTCAAGGATCGGGGCACCGGCGGTATCCCGGAGAATCGGTGTACCGCCGGCCGAGGAGAAATACTCCAACAGCGGTGGATCGACCCCGAAAGCCGGCGTTTGCGAATATCGCGCGGCGCCAACTGCAGCGGCGCCGGCCGCGTTCGGATGACCATAAAGCGCCGCAGAGTTGGACGCATACTCGTTAACCGTCAGGTCACCGAAGTACACGTACTTCACCCGACCCGGCGCGGGTCCGGCGTTTTGCGTGATGCGCAGCTGATAGTTCCTGGCCTGCCCGGACTTGTTCTCGTAGGCGAACACCTCAACCGGATCCCCACCGACGTTGTTGTCGACTCCGCCGGCCAGGCCAAGGCCCTGTGCCGAATACAGGATCATATCGAGGTCGCTCGCCGAGCCGGGGCTGCCGCTCACCGAGAAGAAGGGCTCGTCCCACTGGAGGACGAAAATCACCTGCGTATGCGCCGGAATCTTCACACTCTGCATGGTGTCGGTCGCGCCGGTCGCATCAAAGTCGTGCCGCGTCGTGCCCGAAACAAGGGTCGGCCGGAACAGGTCTTC
>JAQBGF010000098.1:0-49337 GCA_032122615.1 Gammaproteobacteria bacterium
AGAACTTCCGGATCGGCGATGCGGATTCGGACCAGTTCTCGGCGGTGGCCAACTTCGGCATCGATGTGACGGACGACGTCGAACTGTACCTCTTCTCCACATACTCCGATAACGACAGCACCTCCGGTGGCTTCTACCGCCGGGCCAACGAGCCCCCCAAAAATCCCACCTTGCGGTCCGACGGTGTGACGGAAGTGAACGGCGGCAATGCCTTTTATCCGGACGGCTTTCTGCCGCTGATCAATACGGATATCGAGGACATGTCCGTCAACACCGGCCTGCGTGGCGAGTGGAACGAGTGGAACTGGGACGCCAGCGTGGGCTACTCGAAGAACAACTTCGGCTTTTTCATCTCGAACTCGGTCAACGCGTCGCTGGTGTCGGCGACCGGCACCAGCCCGACGTCTGCCGACGCCGGCGAACTTACGCTGGGCTTGCTGACCGTGGACCTTGGTGTTTCCCGGCCGGTGTCCTGGGGTAATGTGGCCTTTGGTGTGGCCTACCGGGAGGACAGCTATGAGATCAAGCCCGGCGAACTCGTGTCTTACGCGGACTTTAATATCGGCACGCTGAATGCGGATCCCGGGATCCAGGTCTTTCCCGGCTTCAGCCCGCTGAACCAGGTCGACGAAGACCGTGACGCCTGGTCAGTGTACGTCGATGCCGAGTACGACCAGATCGACCGCCTGTTGCTCGGCGCCGCGATCCGCTTCGAGGACTACAGCGATTTCGGCAGCACGGTCAACGGCAAGCTGTCGGCGTCCTACGATCTGACGGACACGTTCATGCTCCGCGGTTCCGTCAGCACCGGTTTCCGGGCGCCGTCGCTGCAGCAGCAGTTCTTCAATAACACCAGCACGCAGTTTGTGGGCGGTGTGGCCCAGCAGCGCAGCACGTTCCGTAATGACAGTCAGGTGGCCCAGGACATCGGGATTCCGAAGCTGGAAGAGGAAACCTCCCTGAACCTGGCGGCGGGCTTTGTCTGGCGGCCGATGCAGGCCATGACCGTGTCAGTCGATGTCTACGACATCGATATTGATGACCGCATCGTCATCAGTGGCGCTATCCAGGCGGGTCTCGATCCGGACCTTGATGCGGCGCTCGCCGCCGCGAACGCCAATGCGGCACAGTTCTTCCTCAACGCGGTCGACACGTCGACGACAGGCTTCGATATCGTCGTCGACTACGACATGGATCTCGGGGACGGTATCCTGGGCCTGTCACTGGCCGCCAACTTCACCGAGACCGATATCGATTCGGTCAAGGCGCCGGACAGCCTGTCGAGCGTGCCAGGGATCCAGGACGTGATCTTCACGTCGCAGGATCGCTCGATCATTACCGAATGGCAGCCGGAGGACCGGATCAACTTCACGGCCAACTACGGCATGGATGCCTGGGGCGTGGTGCTTGCGCTCAACCGCTACGGTGAGTACACCGTCGAGGACGGCGCCCGGCAGACCTTTGATGCAGAAATTCTCGTGGATGCCCAGGTGGCCTATAACTTCGGCGAACACCTGCGATTGAAGATCGGCGGCAACAACGTCTTCGACACGACGCCGGACAAGAACATGGTGGGCCAGACGCGTGGCGGCACCATTGTCGATGGCAATGGCGACATCGTCGTGGACTCGCCCGGCGTGTTTCAGTACTCGCGCCGGTCGGCCCCGTTCGGCTTCAACGGCGCGTACTGGTACGCGGGCGCCGACTACAGCTTCTGAGTTAATCAGGCCACCAAAGCCCCTGCCGGTACAGAGTGCCGGCAGGGGCTTTTTTATTGACGGATTGACTGCGCGAGACCCTAGCCGGCCCCGGCCGTGAATTCCACGAGTTCGACGCGGTCGCCGGAGTTGGTGTCGATCTCGACGATGAGTCCGAGGCCCGGGGCGTAGAACTTGTTCTCGTTGGCCTCGGGTTCGAGTGGGGCGAAATCGCGGGTCTGCAGGCAGGTGGCGGTGCAGGACCCACCGGTTGAGGTCTCGGTGGCGGTGATGCTCAGGATCTCGATGACATCCTCGGCATCACCGAGCAGGAGCTCCTGGCGGATGGTGGCGCCGACCTCCGGGACGGCCGGCAGCAGGATGCCGGCTTTGGCGCCCTCGCGGCCGTGCTTCCAGGAGCCACCGACGTCAACCAGTTCGGGGTCATCCGGATCGTCGCCGTCGAAGCTTTCGAAGTTCTGGGCAATCTCGCCGCAGTACCAGACGTTGCCGCTGATGTCCTGGGCGTACCAGTCGTCGGTGATCTCGACCACGACGCCGTCGTCCATGGCGACATCATTAACGGTGACGCAGGTAATGCCGTCGATGAGCTTGGTGCGGTCGGTGACCGTGACGGTGATGGTCTCGCCAGCGCCCTCGTAGACCCAGGTGTTGCCGGTGACGAGCGAGAACCAGGGGTTGGGCGCGACGCTGCCGCCGATGTCGCCGGGGTCGACGAAATTGGCGGCAAAGGCCGGGCCAAAGGCCGGATCGTGGGGCTCATCATCGACAGCCGCGCACAGCGCCAGCCGCCCTTCAAGCACCGCGCCGCATTCCTCCGCTAGCTCGGCGGCCGCTGCATCGGCCGCGGCGAGACAGGCTGGATCGGGGGTAGTGGCGTTCTGGCACTGTGCAATGTGTGAGTATCGCTCGTCATGCACGTCGTATTCGCAGGACAGCTGGGCAAGCGTGGCGCTCACGCCGCAGCCGGCTTCGAGGGCCATCGCGGAGAGTGGCACAGTCAGCGCCAGTAGTGCCAGGGCGCCCAGGGCCGCCGGGCAGCTCAGGAATTCGTGGATTGACTTGCACATATCGGGCTCCGTTACAGTTATTGCGGGTCGATAACTCTATAAGACTCCCCCGGAACGGAATTCCTTCGCGATCTGCCCCCTGACACGGACGCGCCTATGCGCCCGGGCCCATCTGCCGTACACTTTTGAAGAAATCCGGAAAAATCAAGGGGGCGCCATGCAAAAGGTCACCATAACGGTACAGCAGGTCCTGGGGCACAAGACCCACCGGCTGTTATCCATCTCGCCCGACGCTACCGTGTTCGATGCGCTGACATTGATGGCCGAGAACGACATCGGCTCACTGATCGTGCTCGATGGCGAACGCCTCGCGGGAATATTCTCCGAACGCGATTACGCCCGCCAGGTCATCCTGGTCGGCAAGTCGTCGAAGGAGACGCGGGTGCGCGACATCATGACCCACAAGGTCCTGTGCGTCAGTCCCGAGCATACGGTGGACCAGTGCATGGCGCTGATGACCGAAAAACGCGTGCGCCACCTCCCGGTGCTGGATCACAAGAAGGTGATTGGCGTGGTCTCAATCGGCGATGTGGTGAGGATCGTAATCTCCGAGCAGCAGAACGTCATCGAGCAGCTCGAGCAGTACATCCACTCGTAGTCGCGAACAGCTGTAGCCGGGCAACCTGCTGGGCCCGCCGCGCTATTCGACGCGCAGCAGCTGGTTGAACTCGTAGAAATAGCCGTCCGGGTCGAACAATGAGGTGCCGAGGAAGTGCATGGTGCTGCCATCCGCACCTGTCACCGACGACTCATGGGGCGCTGCGTGCACGCGGGTTCCCAGTGCCACGGCACGCCGATGCGCCTCGGCAGCGTCGTCGGTAGAAACAATGAAGACCGGGTTGCCGTAGGTCACGCCGGTCGGGACGGTGGCTGGCGCCGGCAAGGGCGGATCGAGCCACTGCAACAGGCCGATCATGCCGATTTCCGGATGCTCGCACTTGAGGATGACGAGACGCGTGATGTCACCGGTCTTGCCGGCCGCCAGGGCATCGCCGGCCAGGGTGAAGTTCTTGTCGTAGTAAATGGAAAGGCCCAGCACCTCCCGGTACCAGCGCAATGCAATGTCCATATCCCGGACGATCAGGGTGGTGCGCTTGACGATGTTGTTCATGACTGGAGTGCTGCCGAGCGAGGCCGATGGTGCCAGAGGAACACCTTGCCCGTGACCGCCCGGTGGGTCAAATCCAGCGCATCCGGCGAAAAATCAGCAGCAGGGTGATGACCACGGTGGCCATCAGGCCGAGTACTACGAAATAGCCGTACTCAAAGCGCAGTTCGGGCATGTTTTCGAAGTTCATGCCGTAAAGGCCGACGATCAGCCCGAGCGGCAGGAACATGACGGTGACGATGGTGAGCACCTTCATGATCTGGTTCAGACGGTGGGACGACACCGAGATGTAGCCCGAGATCAGGTCGTTGATCAGTTCCTGGTAGAGCGCCGACAGCGATGCCAGTCGCTCGGTGTTCTCATACAGGTCGGTGAACTCGTGGCGGGCATTCGCCGGAACGCCGGGGACCCCCGGCTGGGCCAGCCGCTGCATCAGGATCTGCTGGTAGTTCAGGTGGCGGCGCAGCTTCTTCAGCTGCGAGCTGGTTTCCATCAATTCCTCCAGCAGTCCGTCGCTGGGCTTCTCGAACATCTGCTGCTCAAGGACCTCCAGCCGGAGTTCCAGCGCCATCAGGATGCCGCGGAAGCGGTCGGTAATCCGCCGGGTGATCTGGTACACCGCATCCGACGGTCGCAGGGTGGCGATTCTTTTTTCGCCGGTCATTTCCTGCCAGGTGCCATCAATGCTGACCGACTCCTTCACCCGCCGGCTCACCAGGAAGTTGTCGCTGAAGAACAAGGAGATCTGCAGGGTCTCGAAATCGATATCGGTCGTGTCGGCGGTCAGGCCCTTGAGCAGCAGGAAGGTGTAGCTGTCGAAGGCCTCGAGCTTGGCCGGATGCCGGTCGCGTTGCGCGTCCTGGACGGCAAGCCGGTGAATGCCGAATTCGCCAGTCAGGAGGGCGTGCTCGGTTTCCGCGCCTTCGTTGTCCAGATCGACCCAGACCCAGTCGGACGATGTCTTTCGTTCAGCCAGCAGTTCGGCCCCCCCGGTTCGCAGGCTTCCGGCTTCAGGGTTAACCAGCATTACTCGCATTTCACAACCGCCTTCCAGCTGCCAGGGCGCGGCCAGAATAGCAGCCCTGCCTGCGAATCCGCGCGCTCCCGGGCTAGACTCTGTCCATTCACTATCAACCGTAGCGAAGGGCCTGCCATGTTTCAGAACTTTGATCCGACCCGCATGACGATCAACGGACCGTCGCTCAGCCGGCGCAGTGCACTCGCCGGCCTTGGTGGCATGCTGGGTGGGGCTGCGCTGCTCGGCGCCGCCGGGTGCGCGGCTCGCCCGGCCGGATCCACTCCGGGCGCCGGTAATAGCCTGAACCTGGATTTCAGCAAGGCGGAGGACAACCTCATGGCCTGGGTGAAGCTCGCGTCCAGCCTGGAGGACGGCGTCGAAACCTGCGGCTACTTCGCTGGCACCCAGTACGCCGTGATAGGCACCCAGGAAGTGATCACGCCGCTGTTCCGCATCCAGGGCTTCGGGATGAGCCGGGTCACGAAGCTGCCGGACGGGCGTTACGAGAACCTGCATCGCGAGGTCGTTTATTACCTGGACCTCAAGGAAGACCGCATTATCGACAGCTGGAAGAACCCGTACACGGGTGAGGAGGTGGAAGTTTTCCACACCCATAACGACCCGGTGAATTCCCATTACGCCACCAGCTTCAAGCAACGCTTCGGTTCCGAGGAGGGCGGTTTCAAGACAGTTGAGTTCCCGTTCATCCTGCCGTGGCAGATTTTCGGCAACCGGGCCGTGGTGTCTTTCGAGGTCAACACGCGCTGGCCGACGCCGCTGCCGCCGGCCAAGTGGCCGCGCGAACATTTCGGTGAGTGGTACCGCACGAGCGAGTATTTCCAGATCCACTCGAGCCTGGCTGACCTGAACAATCCGGACGTGATGAATGTGCCTTACACCGGCTCGTGGCAGAAGGTTGCGCCCTGGCACCCGTGGATGCTGATGGACAACCGCGAGGGCGGCATCCTCGGCATTACCAGTGTGTTCTCACTGGAGTCGCCGCAGGAGCTGCCGCCGCACGTGCTCGCCTTCACGGAGAAGCACTACCCGCTGTACCTGCATGCGCCGGACAAGTGGGTCGAGCCGAACATGGCCACGTGGGAGACCTTCGCGGTGGAGCGGAAGCCGCAGCCGAAAAAATAGGGACAGACTATATAAGGACTGACGCGGCGCTGGCGGCCTAGGCGGAATTTCCGGCTTCCCGGGCCTTCAGCACCTGCTGTTCAACAACGGCCGCGCCACAGGCATCGCCCCAGACATTGACCGTGGTGCGGAAGCGGTCGAGCAGCCAGTCCACCGAAAGAATCAGCCCGATGCCCTCCATGGGCAGGCCGACGGCGTTGAGCACGATGACCATCGTGACAAGACCGGCCTCGGGTATGCCGGCGGCGCCGATCGCAGCCAGCGTCGCCGTCAGCAGAACGATCACCTGCTGGCCAAGGCCGAGGTCGAGGCCGACGGCCTGGGCGATGAACATCGCGGCGATCCCCTCGTAGAGGGCCGTGCCGTTCATGTTGACCGTAGCGCCAAGCGGTATGACGAAACCGGCCGCTTTCTCCGACACCTTGTTGCGTTCCTCGACCCCCTGGATCGTCAGCGGCATGGTGGCGGACGACGAGGCCGTGGAGAACGCCGTGAGCAAGGCCGTTGCCATGTTGAACAAATAAATTACCGGATTGCGCCGCCCGAAGATCCAGAGAATGGCCGGCAGCACGATCAGCCCGTGAATCGCCAGTGCGGCGATCACCGTCAGCATGTACATCCCCAGCCCGCCGATCAGTTCGCCGACGTCACCGGCGCGCGCGAAGCGGCCGGCCACGAGGCCGAAGATGCCGAACGGCGCTACCAGCATGAGCAGCATCACGAGCTTCATCATGATGTCGTTCAGTCCCCGAAAGAAATCAATCACGGGCTGTCCGGAAGGCCCAATCGTCGTGAGGACGCCACCGAAGACCAGGGAAAACAGGATGACTGGCAGCAACTCCATCTTGGCCATCGAACCCACGATATTGTCCGATACCAGTGACAGCACCAGGTCAGACAGCGTGATGGCTTCCTTGGCGGCGACGTTGTCCGGGACCGTCATGCCCTCAATGTTCACGCCGACGCCGGGCTGCAGGACGTTGACCATGACCAGGCCGATGGTCACGGCGATGCCGGTGGTCACGGCGAAGTAGAGCACGGTCGTGCCGCCCAGTTTGCCCAGCCGGCGGATGTCGCCAAGGCCCGTGACGCCGACGATCATCGAGGCCATGACCAGCGGCACGATGATCATCTTCAGCGCTTTCAAAAACAGCGTGCCGATCCATTCGACGCTGGTCATCGCCTCGCCGAAGACCGCCACGCTGGCAAAGGCCAGCACGATGGCAATGACAATGCCGATCAGGATGTAGTTGCTGGTCCGGCTATCCACGTTGCGGCACTCCTTGCTGTGGCGGTCACGGCGGGGCGCAATGGGTACACTTTACAGGGATTGCCGGTTCGTCGCCGACTCGTGACCGGATCGCGGGCTTGCTGCGGGCGGTTCCAGGCGCGAAGATCCGGTTGCAGTTGGTCAGTTCGCTAACGCCGCACGCGAGAATGTAATGGGAGATGAGATAGGAAACCGCTTTTTTGCCGCGGATGATTTCAGCACCTTCCGGGCAAAGCTCGATGAAGAAACGCGGCTGCTTGAGCAGCTCTTCCGTCGGGGTGAATTCAGCGGTCGCGGCGATGTCGTCGGTTTTGAACTGGAGGCATGGCTGGTCGACCAGGATGGCAATCCGTCGCCCAGCAATCACATGTTCCTTTCCCAACTGAGCAATCCGCTGGTTGTGCCGGAGCTTTCGGCTTACAACGTGGAGCTTAATGGCAGTCCGTCCGCGCTCCAGGGCCGGGTTTTTTCCCGGTTGCGGGATGAGCTCGACGCAACGCTCGGCGCCTGCCGCCAGACGGCGGAGAAAATGGGGCTGGGACTGGTGACGATCGGCATTTTGCCGACAATCGGGGAGGGCATGCTCAAACCTGCCTTCATGTCGAAAGTCATTCGCTACCAGTCGATCAACGATCGCATCATGGCGCTTCGGGATGGCAACCCCATCTCGTTGTGCATCGAGGGGGATACGGACCTGGTCGCCAGCCACTCGGACGTAATGCTCGAGGCAGCAACAACCTCTTTCCAGATCCACCTGCAGTGCCGGCCTGGCATGGCGGTACGGGACTTCAACGCATCGCTGATCGCCTCTGCGCCCATGGTCGCAGTCAGTGCCAACTCGCCATTTCTGTTTGGCCACAGCCTGTGGGATGAAACGCGAATCCCGCTATTTGAGCAGGCCGTCGACGTCGGAGCGAGGTATCCGCCGCGGGTGAGTTTTGGGCGGGGCTATGTGCAGCAGTCCTTATTTGAAATCTTCGAAGAAAACCGGCGGGACCATCCAATTCTTGTGCCGGCGGTTCGCGACCAGCCAGCTTCCAGGTTTGCACACGTGCGCTTTCACAACGGCACATTGTGGCGCTGGAATCGCCCGCTGATCGGGTTCGACTTCGATGGCCAGGTGCATGTACGTATCGAGCATCGGGTAGTACCTGCCGGGCCAACCGTCAGGGACTGCCTTGCAAACAGTGCGTTCTACCTCGGACTGGTGCGTGGCTTTGGTCTTGAAAAGAGTCCGCCGGAGGCAAGCTTGCCGTTCGAGGTGGCGCGCGACAACTTCTACAGCGCGGCACGCTATGGATTGAACGCACGCGTACGCTGGCGCGTAGCGGGCCGCGATACTGAGGTTGGAGTGCGGTCGTTGATTATCGACGAATTGTTGCCCATTGCCCGTCGTGGCCTGCAATCGCGAGACATTCCCGAGCCGGAGATAGACGAGTACCTGGGCATCGTGGCATCGCGAGCTGAGTCGGCGCAGAACGGCGCCGCGTGGCAGAGGCGTTGGGTGGGCTTGAATGGGCCCGATCTGCATGCCCTCATGCGCACTTACCGGTCACTGCAGGAAAGCGGTGAGCCGGTGCATCGCTGGCCGCTGTGATGTCGGCAGTCAGGATCCACGATTCGCCGCCTGCCGGTCTTTTTGATACAGACGCGACCCGACTGCAGGCGCTGCTGGGAGGACCGTCGTTGATTCACGTCCGTGGCATCAGGGAGGTGCCACTTTTCGTTTCCGTACTGCTGCACGGAAATGAAGTTAGCGGCTGGAATGCCGTGCGCCGGTTGCTCGCATCGCCGGAACCGCTGGCCCGGTCGCTGCTGGTGTTCATCGGCAACGTGGATGCGGCGGTACGAGGGCTCCGAATGTTGCCGGGACAACTTGACTTCAATCGTATCTGGCATGGCGAAGTGGCGGGCCCTGAAGGAGAGTTGGCGCGGGCGGTTGCCGACTACGTTCGACGTATCCCCTTGTTCGCCGCCGTGGACCTGCACAACAACACCGGTCACAACCCGCATTACAGCGTACTGACGCGGCTCGATGCCTCCTGCCGCGGACTGGCCTATTTGTTTTCCAGAAAGGCTGTGTACGTACAGGAACCGGATACCGTACTTGCCCGGCTATTTGACCACTTGTGTCCGGTGGTCACTCTCGAGCTGGGCCCGGTGGGCGATCGGACCTGTGAGGATCGCGCCTTGGATTACCTGCAGCGTTGTCTGGCCCTTGACACTGTGCCATGTTACGGGCCTGTTGATCTTTACCAGGCGCGCGTTCGTGTGCATGTTCGTGATGACGTCAGGTTCTCGTTTGTGGATGATGGGTTGGCAACGCCACTTGTGCTCACGAGCGGTGTTGAAGCGGTGAATTTTCATGCTCTCCCGGCCGGGTCAAGCTTTGGCCGCAGCAGCAGACCGTTGACCGAAGTATTGAGAGTGCTGGATGTCATGCATCAGGATGTTACGGATCAGTACCTCGTCCGTCGGGATGAGGAAATCGAGTTGCGCAGGCCTGTCATTCCGGCGATGTACACGACAGATCCACTCGTAGTCAGGCAGGATTGCCTCTGCTACTTCATGGAAGCCATGGACCTGCCCGCTGGCAGCGGCACGGAGTTGCCAACATGAAGTCGGCCGTCATCAACGAGTTCGGACCTGCTGTGTCGCTGCAGATTCGCGATGTGCCCCGCCCGGCACCCGGTCCTGGTCAGGTATTGGTCGAGGTCCACGCCAGCAGCGTCAATCCGATCGACTGGAAAATCCCGGGCGGGCAGATGGCCGGCCGGTACGGCTCGGCGTTTCCGATGACCCTCGGCTTTGATGCCTCGGGTGTGGTCGTGGAAGTCGGCGCTGATGTCACGGACTTTGCGCCTGGCGACGTGGTGTTTGCCCGCTCCGACGTCGGCGCCGGCGGCTGTTATGCCGAATACGCGGTACTCAACACCCGCACGGTGGCCCGCAAACCGAATGAACTGAGTCATGCTGAGGTGGCGGCGATGCCGCTCGCGGCCCTCACGGCCCTGAACGGCCTGCGTGATCCGGGGCATCTCAAGGCCGGCCAGCGGGTGCTGATCATCGGCGCGTCGGGTGGCGTTGGGACCTATGCTGTGCAGATCGCCCGGAACATGGGCGCCCATGTCACTGCCGTGTGCAGCACCGCTAACCTGGCATTTGCCCGCGAGCTGGGCGCGGAGCACGTGATTGATTACACGCACGAGCCGGTCCTGGTTGCCGGCGCGAACTACGATGTCATTTACGACACGGTCGGCGCGCACAACCTGACGGTCGCGCGGCCCGCCCTGCGTGACAACGGGGTGTACCTCACTCTGGTGCCGGTGCCCGGCATCGAGTTCTTCATGCCGGGTCAGACCCAACGCAAGGCCGGTAGCGGTTACTTCCTGGTCTGGGCGCCGACGGCCGCCGATCTCGAGATACTCGCCGGTTGGGCGCGGGAGGGGCGGCTTATGTCCGTGATCGACAGCGAGTTCCGCCTCGACGACATCAGTGCGGCCCACGCCCGCAGCAAGACGCTGCGGGCACGAGGCAAGATCGTCATTCGCGTGAAGGACTGATCCGGCGACCGCGTCAGGCCGCCAGCACAATCCCGCCGGTGACGTTCAGTACGGTGCCCGTCATGTAGGCCGAATCCGGGCCGCACAGGAAACGGATCGGCCCGGCCACGTCTTCGGCCGTCCCCTGTCGGCGCAAGGGCACGCTGTCCAGATCAGGTTTCTCGAAGTCTGCGGTCATGTCGGTATCGATAATGCCGGGCGCCACGGCGTTGCAGAGTATGCCGAGCGGTCCGCCGTTGCGGGCGAGGTGCCGCGTCATGCCGATCAGCGCCGCCTTCGAGGCCGAGTATTCCGTGCCGACGATCACGCCGCCCCGGTAGCAGGCCATTGAACTGACGATCACGATCCGGCCGCTGCCACGAGCCACCATCGATTCCCACACGGCCGCTATGCAGTTCTGCGTACCGTTGAGGTTCACGTCGATCACCCGGTTCCACTGCTCCCAGTTGCCGGCCACCGTCCCTTCAGGGCAGACGCCGGCATTGCACACGAGGATGTCGAGCCTGCCGAACTCGCGAAGGATGTCCGCGACGACCGCGGCGCAGTCCTCACGGTTGCGGATGTCCAGGTCGAAGCCGCGTGCGATCGCGCCGCTGTCCCCGAGTGATTGCACCACAGGATTGCACGGCAAGACGTCGGCAAGGCAAACGGTGGCACCGGCCTCGGCCAGCGCCCGGGCCGTTGCCGCCCCGATGCCCCGGGCGGCGCCGGTGATCAGGGCAACCTGGCCCTTCAGTTCCTGGCCATGGGCCGGTTTGTTCGCCATTGCTTCGTACCCGCCGTGCGGCGCCCGTTCGGCGCGCTCGTTACAATACCTCAAGCTTCCTGAAGGACGATCAACCGCGATGAGCGATAGTGACGACCTGGCCGCACGTTTGAGGCAGCTTCGCGACAAGCGCGGTTACCTGCTGCCCCATCACGGCCTGATGGCCATCAGCGCCCCCCGTCTGCTCGACGCTTACGACGCCACCTACTCGGCGCTCGCACTCGAGCCGCGGGTGCTTTCCCGGCACGATCACGAGTTTGTCTGGCTGGCGACGCTCATCGCCACGGACGAAGCCCTCGGTTCCCACCACATCGCCCGATTCAACGCTGCCGGCGGCGAACAGCACGAGGTTGAGGTCATCCTGGCGCTGACGGCGCTGGCGCTCGGGGCCGGCGCCTATCGCTTTGTGGATCGACACTGGTCACCGCATCTGCCGGGGCTTGATCCGGAGAGCGCCTATCTCGCGGCGTTTCGAACCGCGGCCACCGGCGCACCGTTGCGCCTTGCGCACCTGGCAGCGGCAGCCGTGCACACCTGCAAGGCTGCCTGGGACGCGCTCGAGTGGCAGATTTGCGCCGCCTACACCGACGGTGTTCCGGAAGCCGAGCTGGCCGAGGGTTTGTCGCTGACGATGTTTCCGGGCAGCGTGCCGAACTTCGTCGAGGCCGCGCGCGTCTGGCGCGAGTTGATCGTGGCCGGGAAGGTCGACGCCTCGGCGGATTTCCGGGCCTGGGCCGAGACGGCTGGGCAGGGTGGCTACGATGAAGCGTCAGGCAAGGGCGGCGAGCACCGATGAAGGCCCGTCGCGTGCTGGTCACCGGCGCTGGCTCAGGTATCGGCCTTGCGTTCCTGCGCATGGCGCTGGCGGACGGCGCGACCTGTGCCGTCATCGTCAAGGACGCCGCCGACGCCGCACCGCTGGCCGGGCTCATACCCGAGGCGCAGATTCACCGCCTGGACTTCCGCGATCCCGATCGCGTTGCAGGCATCACGCGCCAGGCGATCGACAGCCTTGGCGGCGGCCTCGATGGCCTGGTCTGCTCCGCTGGAATCTTCGAGCAGCGCGGCGCGCTCGAGACGGATCTTGATCAATGGCGCAGGCTGCTGGATATCAACCTCAGCAGCACCTTCGAGGTTACACGTGAATGCGCTCAGTTGATGAGCGCAGCCCGGCGCGGTTCGATCGTTCTTTTGAGCAGCCAGATCGGCATCGTAGGCCATGCGCGTGCGGCCGCGTACAGCGCCTCGAAGGCGGCAATTAATGGCCTCGCGCGTTCACTGGCCCTGGAGCTGGCCAGTGCGGGAGTTCGCGTGAATGCCGTCGCACCGGGACCCATCGCCACGCCGATGACCGAAGTGGCGCGTGCCGATCCGGACCGCAATGCCAAATTGCTGGCCAGTATTCCGCTCGGCCGCTACGGCACTCCGGAAGAAGTTGCCGCGGCGATCGCCTTCTTGCTGTCAGATGCCGCCGGCTTTATCACCGGCCAGGTTCTTGGTGTCGACGGCGGCGTTACGGCTGTCTGAGCGGCACGGACTCCAGCACCCAGTTGCCGGATTCGCGGCGGGCCGGGCAGGGAATCGCGTATGCCACATCCCCTTTGGCCGCCGTCAGTGCCTGGCGGTCGATGCGCCAGCCGCGGCTGTCCCAATCCCGCAGCCGTTCCCGGAACCGGATCACGATGTGATCGCCGGGCGTCATGATTTCGCGGGTCAGCGTATCGGGCGTGCGTATCGGGTTCAGGGCCTCGAGGATCGCGATATCTTCGTGGGCAATCTTCAGGTTGATGCCCATCACCTTCTGGTCCATCGACTCCTCGAGCATGAAGTTGCGCATGTTGAGGAAGTAGATGCGCGTGCGGTTGCTGTCGACCGGTGCTTCAAAGAAGTACTGCACCAGGTTGCTGTCGGCGTTGATGAATATCGAGGTGACCAGGCCGTTGGGGCCGTGGAACCACGAACCCGCCCGCAGTTCGCCGGTACGATTGCGCTCTTTGGCGAACGTCGTCATGTCGAGTTGCGGATCGCCAAAGTGAGCCTCGAAGCCGCTGCCCCAGTCGTTCTCGATGGCCCGCAAGGTTTCGGTCAGCATCGGCGGAAAGCCCTGGCCGGGGTGCACGAACTCGTTGTGCACCGGGTCGAGGCCGTTCTCCATGGACCGTTCGTAGTAGCAGCTGATATTGAGCACGGCTATCTCGCTGGCCCGCCAACCGTCCTGCCCATACTCGGGCACCGGGCACACCGGCGGTCGCTCGGCCGCCGGCAGGTCGCCGAGGAAGGCAAACACCATGCCGTATTGTTCCTGCACCGGGTAGCTGTCCACCTTGGCCCGGGCCGGCGGTGTCTTGTCGCCCAGAGACGGAATCAGGACGCAGCGGCCGTCGCCGCCGAAGCGCCAGCCATGGTAGGGGCATTCGAGGCAGTCACCCTGCACCTTGCCCTTGCTGAGCGAGCCGCCGCGGTGGACGCAGGTGTCCGCGAGTACATGCGCCGCACCGCGACTGTCACGAAAGGCCACGAAGGGCAGCCCGAGAAGATCCACACGCACAGGGGTGGCGTTGGTCAGTTCATCGCCCTTGCAGATGGGGTACCAGAAATTGATGTACATGCCGGAATCCGTTGTCAGCCGTGATCAGCGGTGTATTCGATCAAGCGCGTGGCCTCTCGAAAGGCGTCCAGCGAAAAATGCCACTGTGTACCCGGCCACGCGTAAACCAGTTCGCGACGGCGCGGCCACAGGGCTGCAGTGTAAAGCGTGCCAAAGCCACGATCAAAACGCAGTGAGTACAGAGGCGGGCGCAGGAAAGCGGCAATGAAATCCGTGGCGGGTTCCCGATGCTCGAGCAGGCGCTGGAGCAGAAAACGCTCGCGCTCCAGCGTGGCCGTTTCCCTGGCGTGCGATTCCCACTCGACGAACTCCTGATGGTTGGTAGCTACCGGGGTATCGAAAATTCCGGCGGGCCGGTCCGGGGACAACTGCAGTGTCTTTACGCGTTGTTTCGCATCGACGACGGTAACGTTGTAGGCCATGTGCGTGGGTATCGCGGCGAGTACCCGCACGGCCGCGGGCGTGCTGTCGCAGGTCTGCAGCACATGGCGGAGCAGCAGTGGCATGCCGAAGCCGCGGCCGACGACGCGGCGGCCGCCAAACGTCAGGGATACGGCCAGACCGGCATCGTTGATGCCGTCTACCAGGCCCACGAGGCAATCACTGCTGCCCAGAACGCCACGCCCGTTCCAGATGGTGCGTAGCACGGTGGCCTCGAAGGCTTTCGGGTCGTAGTCATAGTTGCGAACCAGCAGGGGTTCGTTGCCGGGCCAGACAGCCTGCGAGCAGCCCGTCAGGTACGGCGGCGGGCAGTAGAGGCTCATGAACCGGGCCGCCACGTCGCCACCCCCGGCGGTATCCACCAGCTGTTCCCAGATCGGCACCATGCCGGGCATGTGTGCCTTCAGTGCTTCCCGGCACTCGAGATAAGTCGGGCGAGCGAGGTGACCGTCGCGCAGATACCAGGCCCGGTAGGCAGGCCAGAGCCGTGCAAACAGGGTCTGCCAGCGGGTACCGTCGCCGTCGTCCGACAGCGCCGTGAACTGCAGTTGCATCAGATGATATTCGCTCGATCGGGCCGCAAGTACCTAGAGAATCTTGAAGGCGGGCGCCGTGGTTTCCGATTGCGCGGCACGGGTGAGCGGCTTGGCGCGATAATGGGCGCGGATTCCCGTGATCCACTGCTTTGCCCGCTGCGTCAGCCGGAATTTGTTGTCCATGGCCCGGCCACGAGTCACGAGTATGCCGAGGTCGGCGCCCTTGTAGCGGTAGTCGCCGGTGTTCATGATCCGCAGGAAGAAGGCCTCCTGTTCATTCTCAACGGCGCGCCGATGGTAGTCGAAGCGGTTGTATTCGATGGAGCCGTCGTCGCGCATCCGCCAGATGCCCGTTTCCGGTGCCGCAGTGATCATGTCCACGGAGTCTTCCGTGTGCTTGATGATCAGCTGGCACCACGAATCAATATTCGCCGAGTCGGCCCAGCGCCGGTTCAGTTCCTCAATATCGAGGGAAAACGGAATTCCCGAAAATTCAAGCAGGTGGAAGAGAAACAACGGCGCATCAGCGTGGGCAAAGGCGGCGTGGTTGGTCATTGAGCTCGCCCCGGTTATGCGCGGGTTCAGCTCGCCAAGGTAAAGGTCGCGCGTTTTCTGGTCAATCAGGAAGTCCAGCTCGAAGTACCCCCGATACTTTTCCCTGCGCAGCTGGTTGCCAAACTTCTCCGTATATTCCCGAGCCTGCTTCCGCACGCGCGGTGCAAAGGCGTTGGCAAAGATCTCGTTGCCACACCAGCCGCCGCGATAAGGCGTCAGTTCCTGGAAGCCGACCAGCTCCGTCATCAGCGGGCCCACGATGGTTCCGCGCTTCGTCGAGCAGGCCTCGATCGCGGAGCCGCGGCAGTTGATCCGCTTCATGATCTTGATTTCGCCGTGGCCGACGATCTCACTCTCGTGCTTGCGGAAGTCGGCTGCCGACTTGATGAAGAACGTCGTGTGGCCGGAGTCGCCAAATGCCGACTGGAGGACGAGGTCGCGCCCGAGGCCGGCGTTGTCCGCCACTTCTCGCACGTGGTCATAGCTGTCCACCGTGGACAGGGCATTCGGTACGCTCGGCACGCCGGCCTTGTTGCCGATGCGGACGGTCTCGATCTTGTTGTCCACGCGGTTGCGCAATTCAGCTGGCGGAAACCACACCTCGCAACCAAGCTTTTTGGCGAGCTGCTCCGTCTTTTCATCGAACATCAGGAAGACGAGCTTCGGCTTGCCGCCGCGGCCCTCGGTGTAGTCGATTACTTCCTTGTGCTGAAGCAGGTAGTTGTTGATGTCCTCGATGGACTGGAATTCATCATGGGGCATCTCGGCCGGGCAGAAGACGTTCGGGTGCCTGCCGTCGTAGCAATCGAGGTAGTTGATGTACTTGAAGTTGCGCACCCACTCGTCGAGGCCCAGCAGATTGAAGTTTGTGGCACTGACAAAGTAGATCGGCTCCTCGTTACGGTGAAAGTAGCGCCGTATTTCGGATATGTTTTTCAGTCGCTTGCTCGATGCCATGTTTACTCCCGGAGCTTTGTCAGCGCCGCCTCGGTGAAAACCCGCATGCCGAGCTCGGGCCGGTAACCGTGGATTTCCCGGACGTCGAGCGCACGCATGAATGTCAGGATCTCTCGTGAAATTACCTGGCCTGGTACGAGAATCGGAAAACCGGGCGGGTAGGGGATGATGAAAGATGTTGAAACGATGTCGCGACCGGCAGCGATCGCGGTTTCCATCGAGCCGTCCTCGAGCGGAAAGTATTCGCACTTCGACTCGTCATAGGCCAGAAAATATGCCGAGCGAATGTCGCCTTCGCCCGTGCCGGTCTTGTCGCCGGGCAGGAATGCGTCGTGGAACCGCGAGAAGTCCGGCAGTGGTGGCAGTTCTTCGGTCAGCGATCGCACCCGCGCTGCCAGCGCTCGCGCCTCCATCGGGCTGGAGTCCTCGCGATCCGCGTCGAGTTTGCTCGCGATCTTCACCAGAACCTCAATCAGGTAGGCCACTGACGAGCGGGTCGTGCCGATGTTGGTCATGAACAGGACGGTATTCCGGGACGTCTTGTTTATCTGGATACCGTGCTGGTTCATCAGCACGTCGTTCTTGAAGGTGTCGCCGTCATACCCGGTGTCGCCGACGCCCAGTGTGAGACGCGTGGCATCCAGCGCGAATTCATCCGTGGACCACGCGTCCCAGATGTCATTCCAGCCGCGCCCGGCCTCCCAGTAGGATTCGATCCCGGACGTCCTGTACTTCGCCGGTATCATTTCCTTTACCGACAGAACCGTGAAGTATTTCTTCAGCAGCGGGTGCGAGTCGATCGCCTTGCGCATGGCCATGGCGGCCTCAATCTGTTTCTGCACCAGTTCGTAGCCTTCCAGTTCGACTTGCCGGCGACCGACGTCCAGCGAGGCGATGATCTGGTAGTTCGGTGAGGTCGAGGTATGCGTCATATAGGCTTCGCGGAAAGCCTGTTCGACCTCACCCTTGAAGTCCTGGTCGTGTACATGAATCATCGAGCCCTGTCGCAGTGACGTCAGCGTCTTGTGCGTCGACTGCGTGGTGTACACACGCACGCGTACGCGGTCGGGATCGGGCATCAGTCGGGCATCCAGCAGTTCCTCATCGGTCAGGCCCGCAATCGCCTCCCGGTGGCGGGCGTACTCGGCCCGGTACTGCTCACTCCGGAATCGGCCGCGCAGGACCTGCGCGACGTGCATTCCGGTTCGCTGTCGGTAGGTCGGGGTGAAGCGGGCAAAGGCAAACCAGGCCTCGTCCCACAGGAATACCAGATCCGGCTTGATGGCCAGGCACTCTTCCATCACGCGCTCAACGTTGTACACGATGCCGTCGAAGGTGCAGTTGGTCAGCAGCAGCATGCGAACCCGGTCCAGCTTGCCGGCCTTTCTGAGTTCCAGCAGACGATGCTTGATTTCCCGCAATGGAACAGCGCCGTACATCGAGTACTCGCTTAGCGGGTAGCTGTCGAGGTAGACAACCTTTGCGCCGCTCAAGACCATGCCGTAGTGATGGGACTTGTGGCAGTCGCGGTCGACCAGGACGATGTCGCCAGGGCGGATGACGGCCTGTACCACGATCTTGTTGCAGGTCGAGGTGCCGTTGGTGGCGAAGACGGTTACCTTGGAGCCGAACGCACGCGATGCCAGTTCCTGGGCCCGCTTGATCGGGCCGTGCGGATCTAGAAGTGAATCGAGGCCGCCGGATGTTGCCGAGGTCTCGGCCATGAAGATATTCATGCCGTAGAATTCGCCCATGTCGCGGATCCAGTTGGAGCGGGTGATGGATTTGCCGCGGCTGATCGGCATCGCGTGAAACACGCCGGTGGGTTTTCGGGAATACTCGCGCAGCGCGCTGAAGAACGGCGTTTCGTAGCGCGCGGCCACACCCCGGAGGATGTTGAGATGAAGCTCCATGTAGTCGTCCTGGTTGTAGAACACGCGCCTGCAACCGCCGAGATCGCGGCCGGCAATATCTTCAACGGAGCGGTCTGTGACCAGGAACACATCCAGTTCCGGCCGTAGCCTGCGCAACTGGCGGCAGAGTTCAGGACCGTAGTCTTCCGGGGCGATGCTGGAGAGATCGGCATCGACCGGCTTCAGGTAGCGCTGGAGGAGATCGCTGTCGATGCTCGACTCCAGCAGGAAGTCATAGCGGACAACGACCGTCTGGATGTTGTGATTGAAGAGGACGGCGATCAGCGCATCCTCAAAGCTCGGCACCAACACGGGCTCGTAGATGAACTGGTCGTCGTGGCGACGTGTTTCGTGCAGGGACTGCCGTTGCGCTTCCTCCTGTTCCAGGGTCATTGCGTCGACGACCAGCACCTCGAAGTACGGCCGGCCACGTTCCCGGATCGTGTCGGAGGGCTCTGGTGTGGCCTCGAAATCAATATCTTCTTCGTCGTGCCGGAAGTAGGTAAAGTTGCGCCGGTACGAACCGGTCAGCAGCGCACGGACGATGCGGGCAACGGTCTGACTGAATTCGTGATGCTGGCCGTCATTGAGCTTCCTGGTGAGGTAGTCCAGCCCGTGGCGGCCGGGAAATGCCCAAAGCATTTCCATCGGTCGCAACGCATCCAGCAGGGCATGGGCCCTGGCCGCCAGTTCCAGCCGCTTGCGCTCGTTGCGTGCACCAACCAGCTGGCTGGCAGCGCCTTTGAGGCCCGACCAGCGATCGCTGCGCAGCTGGGTGGCGCTGTAGTAATCGGCAAAGGCCTCGTTGTGGTGCGCCTTTGCCGCACTTTCCGTAGTTGTCATGTTCTGATCCTTCATCCGGCTACCGCGGCTTGGTGCCGGCTGCCGGGGGGCCGGCGTCGATGCCGGATCGGTTGCCTCGCGCCGGCATTACCAGGGGGCCGAGAGTGTGCAGGTAGGAATCGACACCTGACTGACGATCGTAGACGGGGAAATTGGTTTCCCTGTCGCGAAAGCTCTTCAGCGTCTGGCCAAGTCCACGGATGCCGGTTTCCCGCTGCCGGCGGACTTGCGCGAGATCGATTTCCAGCGGGATGATTTCCTCCTGGCCGGCAGCCTGATACAGCACGGCGCCGGATGGTCCGACGACGCATGAGCGGCCGACTCCGCCGGTTCCGATGCCGTTGATGTCGAACACGTAGCACTGGAACTGCGCGGCCGTCGACTTCGCGATAGCCAGCTCGATATCGCGATCGATTGTGCCGGTGAGTACCGGGTGCAGCAGGACTTCTGCACCCATGGAAGTCAGCGTCCGCGTGGTCTCCGGGAACCAGATGTCGTAGCAGATGGAAACCCCGAAGCGCCCCACCCCGGGAACATCGAAGACACAGGGCTTGGTTCCCGCTGTAACGCCCGCTTCATACGGACGGAACGGAAACATCTTCCGGTAACGGGTAACCACGTGGCCGGCCGGATCAATGACCGCAGCCGTGTTGTAGAGCTTGCCGCTTGGGTCCTTCTCGTAATTTGATCCGGTCAGTAACCAGATGCCGTGTCGCGCAGCTGCTGCCTGCAACTTGTGCTCCGACGGTCCGGGCATCGGCTGCGGCGCCTGGGGCACCGGGCCGCACGCGGCGAGTTCACTGAACATCACCATCTGCACCCAGGGGAAGCGCAGCATGGTCAGATCGATGCGATTGAGCATCGCCGGGATATTGTCGTAGGGTGTAGGTACGTTCATCTGAACGCCGGCGATAGCAAAAGGCACCATAAAATCGTGTTCCTCAATAAAGCGGGCGACAGGGGGCGGATTCAAGGACGCGCAAACTGCCCGATCGGACCGGGCGAAGCCGTTCTCCCGGGGAGCGGAACCGGTCGGGGAGAAGCGCGGGAACCCTTTGAATTTATTGATTTATTATAGTCGCTCAGCCGCCCGAAGGCAAATCGGACTGGCGGGAATCATGCTGCTGATGCCGCCGCCATTGCCGGTTGCCGTCCTTTCAGGCGTAACGCCACCGGACAGACAGGGAGCGTGATGCTACTGGAATCACCGGCCGGCCGACGCTGGTTTTTCGCCATCCTCTACGCGACGGAGGGCGCGCCGATGGGCTTCATCTGGTGGGCGCTCCCGACGCTGCTCGCGCGGGCAGGGGTCGGCGTCGAGGCGATTACCACGATGACAGCTGTGGCCACATTGCCGTGGGTGCTGAAGTTTCTTGCCGGACCACTCGTTGATGCCAGCCTGATGCGCGGGGTCCGCCTGCGCACCTGGATACTGACCAGCCAGTCGGCCATGGTCGTGAGTCTTGCGGCGCTCGCCTTCGTCGACTGGCCGAACGAACTGACGCTCCTCACCGTGCTGCTGGTGGCGCACGCGGTGTGTGCCGCCACCCAGGACGTTGCGATCGACACGCTCGCCATACGCGTGGTTCCTCCTGCGGAGCTCGGCCGGATCAATGGCTCGATGCAGGCAGGGATGCTGACCGGCCGGGCGCTGGTTGCCGCGGGGACCGTTGCGATGGCCGGCGCCTTTGGCCCGGCGGCGCCCATCATCGGCGTCAGCCTGGTAGTGGCCCTGCCAATGCTGCTCGTGGCGCGGGCGACGCCGGAACTTCCGGTGGTGGCCTCCGCTATCCCGCCGGTCCGCGCGTGGCTGGCGGCCTTGTCCGGACGAAATGCGCTGCTCGCTATTGGCATTGCGTTAACCGCCGGCGCGGGTTTCGAGTTCCTGTCGGTGGTCATCGGTCCCTTGCTGGTGCAGGCGGGCGCTACGGACGGGCAGGTGTCGACCTTCTTCGGCGTCATGGCCCCGGTTGGCCTCGTGGCCGGTGCGCTGTTCAGTGGCCGGGTTACGGATCGCGTGGCGCCCTTGCGCGGGACGGCTCTCGGCATCGTCGCCATCGCGGTGCTGGTTGGTGCGCTTGGCGTTGCCATGGCCACTGGTCCGGGACCCGACGCCGGTGCGCTGCTGGTGGCAGTGAGCGTCATCTATGTGGCGATCGGATTTTTCACGGCGGCGTCCTATGCGCTGTTCATGCGCCTGGCACGCGGTGAACTCGTCGCCACGCGGTTCGCGGTCTTCATGGCCATGACCAACGGCTGCGAAGCGTGGGCGGGTTTTGCCGGCGGGCGTTTTCAGGGCGAGATCGGCTACGGTTTGACGCTGTTGCTGCTCGTTGGAATATCCCTGGTGGCACTTCCGCTCTTGTGGCGCCTGTCGGTCAACCGCGGCAAGTCATCAGCGTGAATTCACTGCACGCGGTACTATCAATGCAACTCTCCAGATAGTTTTCCGGAATTGCGAGGTCATTGCCGATGTCGAACAAGCTGAATATCCGCCTCGCGATCCTCGCGGACATTCCCGGCATTTCCGCGCTCGTGGAGCGCGTGTATACCGGCATGCCGCCGTACCCGGTGGCGATGCTGACGGGCCAGATCAACGCCTTCCCCGAAGGCGTCTGGGTGGCGGTACTGGGTGACGGCATTGTGGGCTACTGCGCCACGATCCGGCTGCCCGGTGAGAAGGCGCTGAAGCCCCACACCTGGCGGGAGATCACCGGCGGTGGCTACGGCGCCACGCACGACATCAACGGCGAGTACCTCTATGGCTACGAAGTCTGTGTAGATCCGGAGATGCGGCGCTACCGGATCGGGCAGCGTTTTTACAAGGCGCGCTTCAAGTTGTGCGAGTACATGCGCCTGAAGGGTATCGTCATCGCCGGCCGGATTCCGAATTTCGCGCGCAATGCCAAGAAGTACGGCTCGGCGCAGGCATACGTGGATGCCGTCTTGCGCAAGGAAGTGTCGGACCCCGTCCTGAGCTTCCAGAACAAGATGGGTTTTGACCCGATCGGCATCCTGCCGGGCTACCTGCCGGCCGATAACGAGTCTGGCGGTTATGCCGTGCACCTGGTCTGGAATAACCCGCAGTTCGTCGCCAAGCCCACCGATTCCACGACGCTGACCGCATCCCCGGGGCTGAACCGGGTGCGCATCGCGGCCGTCCAGTACCGCCAACGGCGCATCTCCTCGTTTGAGGAGTTTCGCCGCAATGTGCTCTATTTCATCGACGTCACCGCCGACTACGGGGCCGATTTCGTCGTATTCCCCGAGTTGTTCACGATCCAGTTGCTGTCAATTGAGAACGAGGAGATTCCGGCTCACGAAGGAATTGCCAAGCTCGCCAGTTACGAAAAGCAGTTCTGCGACATGATGCTGGACGCGGCGGTGCGCTACAACGTCAACATCATCGGGGGATCGATCCCCGCCATCCGCGGCGCTACCATCCGGAACGTCTGTCACGTGTTCCTTCGCGACGGCACGATCGCCATGCAGGAGAAGATCCACCCGACGCCGAACGAGCGCTACTGGTGGAATATTATTGGTGGCAATGAGCTGTCACTGATCAATACCGACTGCGGTCCGATCGGCGTGCTGATCTGCTACGACTCGGAGTTTCCGGAACTGACCCGGTACCTGGTGGACCAGGGCATCAATATCCTGTTTGTGCCTTTTCTTACCGACGAGCGGCAGAGTTACCTGCGGGTTCGCTACTGCGCACAGGCCCGGGCGGTTGAAAACCAGATCTACGTAGCAATGGCCGGGAGCTGCGGCAACCTGCCCAATGTGCACAACAATGACATCCACTACGCGCAGAGCTGTATTCTCACGCCATGTGATTTTCCATTCGCGCGAGACGGTATCGCGGCCGATACCACGCCGAACTCCGAGATGGTGGCCTTTGCCGACCTGAGCCTGCGTGCGCTACGCGATGCCCGTCACCAGGGCACCGTGCGCAACCTCAAGGATCGCCGGCACGACCTCTACGGCGTCACCTGGCATCAAAAACCGGACCGCCTACCACGCGAGTAATTCAGATCGAGGTGGCCATGCAGGCCAAACACCACCGGTTCGCTGCGAAGCGGCAGCAACCGTCCGCACGGTCGCGCCCGTGGATATCTCCCGCGTGATTGGCACGCATGCCACTACCGCCGCCGTCTGCGGCTGCTGGATGTGCGGCAGCCCACGCAAGTACACCGGCGAAGTTTCCCGTCAGGAACTGTGAATCGTGTGTCGGTCCCGGCATTGCCTGGGAAATATTATGACCACTGATCTACAGGCCGGATGCCGGCCTCAGCGGGCAGTTCATGCGTCTCAAGCGGGTCAAGATGGATACAGCGGATCTGGAGTTCGGCATGTATGTGTCGGAACTCGATCGTCCGTGGCTGGGAACGCCTTTCCTGTTTCAGGGCTTTACGATCGAGGATGCGGATCACCTTGAGCAGTTGCGCAGCAACTGAAACCACGTTTACGTCGATGCGACCCGTGGTTCTCTACCTGAAAAAAAAGTCCGGGAAATACAGCAGAAGTAAATAAAGGAGCCAGACGCTTCCACGACATCTCGCCAACACCAGAACCAGTCGGGTTCTTCGGAACCGCAGTTATCCCCCCTCGAAGCGATAGCAATCCTGGATGAGAGCGGTGGGCTGACCGCGAGGATCCGGGCGCTGCCGTACGAAAATATCGTTTCGACGCGCGCCGAGGCGGGAAAGGCTGCGGCGGCCTGCTTCTCGATCTCGGCAAGGCGGAGATTCCGAGCGAAATACTCGTCAAGGAGGGGCCTCTCAGCGATGCTGAGCGTGCGATCGTTCGCCAGCACGTCGAGATCGGCAGAAGCCTGGTGGAGGCCACGCCAGGCGTGAATGCCGACGTGATTGCCATGATCGAGGGCCATCACGAGCGGCATGACGGGTCCGGATACCCGAACGGCACTGTCGGTGCTGACATTCCTGTTTTCGGACGGATCGCGGGTCTCATCGATACCTTTGACGCCATGACGACGAAACGGCCCTACGCCGCCGCAAAATCGGCCTACGATGCCCTCCGGGAATTGAACAGTCTTTCCGGCACCGTTTTCCAGCGCGAGCTCGTCGAGCAGTTCGTGCAGGCGCTGGGCATGTTTCCCACCGGCTCGCTGGTTGAGCTGAATACGGGTGAGATCGCGATCGTCATCGAACAGAACAGGGTCCGCAGGCTGCGGCCCAAGCTGATGCTCCTGCTGGACAAAGACAAGTTGCCCGTGCCCTCGCACGACACGATTAACCTGAGGAATATTCCCGTCTCGCCTGGCGATCCACAATCACGATGGATCGAACGTGGCCTGGAACCCGGCGCACACGGCCTGGATCCCAAGGACTTCTTCGTCTAGGCGCGACCAGCATGTCGCCCGCTTCAGGCCCATTCGGCTACTCGCAATTGCTTCGCGAGATCGATGATCTACGCGCAGAGGATGGCGTGACCGGAATCGCACTGGTCCTTCTGCAGCTCAAGGGCGTGGGCGAGGTAAACAGGACTCTGGGCTACGCCGCCACGGACAAGGTGCTGGAAATTGTCGCCGGCCGTATCGCCGGCATCAGGCGGGATCGGGATCGCCTGATGGCGATCAACGGTTCGTTGTTTGCACTCCTCATCCGTAATCCACTCCACGAAGGGCATGCCGTCCTCGGGGCCGAGAAGGCTGTTCGCCTGGTCGCTGAACCCGTCCCCATCGACGGCGACCGGGCGCGTCTGCGGGCGCGGGCCGGGATTTCCCTGCTGCCGGGGCGGGCCACGACGGCCGAGGAGCTTCTTAGGCAATGCGAACTGGCGATCGATGAAGCTGATCTCTGCGACGAAACCCATGTTGTGTACAAGCCCGCACTCAGTGCTGTGGAGTCGAGCGATCTGGAAGCGTGGTCGGACATTGACGACGCACTGCGACAGGGCGAGTTCGAGATCCATTACCAGCCAAAGATTGCACTGGGCACCAGCAAGCTGACCGGCGCGGAAGCACTGGCCCGCTGGCGCCACCCGACCCGGGGTCTGATTTCTCCGGCCCGGTTCATGGCCGTGATCGAGGGCACCGAAAGTGTGCGAGCACTGCTGTGGTATGTCCTGAATAATGCATTACGCCAGGCAGCCGCCTGGAATCAGCGCTGGCCGGGCTTCCGGATTGCGGTCAACGTCTCGCCAACGAGCCTGGCCGAGGCCGACCTTGTGGAGTTGCTCGAAAATGCGATCCGGATCTGGAACGTTCCGGCGGGACAGCTCGTTCTGGAGATTACCGAATCCGCCTTGATGCGCGGCCCCGCGGAGAGCACAAAACGATTGCATCAGTTGCGTGAGCTTGGCGTTAAAGTCTCCATTGATGATTTCGGCACCGGCTACTCGAGCCTCACCTATCTCAAGAACCTGCCGGCCAACGAATTGAAGATCGACAAGTCATTTATCCTGCCCATTGCGCACAGCGAGTCCGACCGGCGCCTGGTGGAATCCATCATTCAGCTGGGTCATGCCGTGGGCCTCGAAGTGGTTGCCGAAGGCATCGAGGACGAGGGGACACTGCGTGCGCTGGTGGACATGGGCTGTGACATTGGCCAGGGCTACTACCTGGGGCGACCCGTGGATGCGGCGGCGTTCGAGGCGCGCTGGTTTCAGGTTGACGCGGCGTCTGCCGCCTTACGGAGCGCCTGACAGCAGAAGACGGCTGCCCGGGTTATCCTGCGGGCTCCGTTATGTCTGCCCGACCAATAGTGCTCACAGTCAACGCCGGCAGCAGTTCACTGCGGCTGGCGCTGTACCGTGGGCGCGACCTGCACGGCGTGGTGTCGTGGCACGGCGAGGCAGGCTCCGCCGAGACGGCCGCCTTTGAGGCGACCGGCATTGCCGGCTGGGTGCACCAGCAGGGTGTGGCCCGGCCTGACGTCGTGGCCCATCGGGTGGTGCACGGCGGAGCAGACCTCGTGGCGCCGTGTCGCGTGGATTCAACGGTGGAGTCAGTCATTGAGCGCCTCGTGCCCCTGGCGCCGCTGCACAACCCGGCGGCACTGCGCGGGATTCGTGCGGTCAGGGAAGCCTGGGGGCCGGAGATGCTTCAGGTAGCCGTCTTCGACACCGGTTTTTATTCGGAGCTGCCGCCCGCAGCGGCGCGCTACGCGCTGCCGGACCTCGGCCCCGGTGAGCCTCTTCGTCGCTATGGATTCCACGGCATCGCCCATCAGGCCATGCTGAGCGCCTGGCGTGCTGAGCAGCCGGGCGCCGTTCCGCGCGCTCGTACCATCTCCTTGCAACTTGGGGCGGGCTGTTCGATGACGGCGGCCATCGACGGCAAGCCGGTGGAGACTTCGATGGGCTTCACGCCGCTCGAGGGTCTGGTGATGGCCACCCGCAGCGGTGATGTGGACCCGGGTTTATTGCTCTACCTGCTGAAAGAGCGTGGGCAAACCGTCACGGACCTGGAACGGCTGCTCAACCACGAAGCGGGACTCAAGGGACTGTCCGGGATCACGGGCGACATGCGCGAGTTGCTCGCGAGTCCGGAGCCGGCTGCCGCGCTGGCCGTGGATGCTTACTGTCATCGCCTTCGAAAATACCTCGGCGCGTACCTTGCTGTGCTGGGCGGCGCCGATGCCATACTGTTCGGCGGCGGCGTGGGCGAAAACGCGACGGCAATCCGGGAGCGCGTGCTGACCGGCCTCGACTTTGCCGGGGTGCGCCTGGATCGTGCCCGGAACCAGGCGGCAATGCGTCCCGCAACCGCCATACACGCCGACGACAGCGCGGTGGCAATCTGGGTTGTGGCCGTTGATGAGGCGCGCGTGCTGGCCCGAATTGGCCTTGATCTGCTCGGAGAATGACCATGCGAACGGTAACTGCAAAAAATAACCTGTCGGCGGCCGAGTACCAGCTGCTGGATGCCTGGTGGCGGGCGGCGAATTACCTGTCCGTCGGGCAGATCTACCTGAGGTCGAACCCCCTGTTGCGGGAGCCGCTGCAGCTCTCGCACGTCAAGTCGCGACTGCTTGGCCACTGGGGCACGACACCTGGCCTGAACTTCATCTATGCCCATCTCAACCGGGTTATTTGCCGGGACGATCTCGACGTGATTTTTCTCGCGGGACCCGGGCACGGGGGACCGGCGCTCTGCGCGAACACCTGGCTGGAAGGCAGCTACAGCGAGCTGTACGGTGATGTCTCACGGGACGGCCCCGGCATGGAGCGGCTGTTCCGGCAATTTTCCTTTCCGGGCGGCGTGCCGAGCCACGTTGCACCCGAAACGCCAGGTTCCATCCACGAGGGTGGTGAACTGGGCTACGTGCTGGCGCATGCCTTCGGCGCGGTGTTCGATAACCCCGGGCTGATTACCGCGTGCGTCATCGGCGACGGCGAGGCGGAGACCGGGCCGCTGGCCGCGTCCTGGCACTCCAACAAGTTTCTGAATCCGGCCCGCGACGGGGCGGTGTTGCCGATCCTGCACCTCAATGGCTACAAGATCGCCAACCCGACCGTGCTCGCGCGAATTGGCGATCAGGAACTGGAGCAGCTGCTCACGGGCTACGGGTACCGGCCCTATATGGTGTCGGGCGAGGATCCGGCCCTCATGCATCCGTTGATGGCTGCCACCCTCGACCAGGTGCTGGCGGAGATTCGCGCCATCCAGGCCGAAGCCCGTTCCGCTGCCGGGGGATCCGGCGCGACGCGGCGCCCACCGTGGCCCATGATCGTGCTGCGCACCCCGAAGGGCTGGACCGGGCCGAAGCGCGTGGACGGCAAGCCGATGGAAGGCACCTGGCGCGCCCACCAGGTTCCCCTGGCGGGCCTGGCCAGCAACCCGGAACACCTGGTGCACCTCGAGCAATGGCTGCGCAGTTACCACCCCGATGATTTGTTCGGCGCCGACGGCCAGCCGCGGCCCGACCTGGCGAAACTTGCCCCCGCCGGTCAGCGGCGCATGGGCGCCAATCCCCACGCGAACGGCGGCGCCCTGCTGCGGGACCTGCGCCTCCCGGATTTTCGCGGCTACGCTGTAGCCGTGCCGGGGCCCGGCGCGGTCGATGCCGAAGCCACCCGTGTGCTCGGGACCTGGCTACGGGACGTGTTGCGCAAGAACGAGGCGACCCGAAACTTCCGCATCTTCGGCCCGGACGAGACCGCCTCCAACCGGCTGGGCGCCGTGTTCGAAGCGACGGGTCGCGCCTGGCTCGGCGAGACCAATCCCAATGACGCGGATCTCGATCTGACCCCGGATGGCCGGGTGATGGAAATCCTCAGTGAACACGTTTGCCAGGGCTGGCTGGAAGGCTACCTGCTCACCGGTCGCCACGGCTTCTTCTCCTGCTACGAGGCCTTCATCCACATTGTGGATTCGATGTTCAACCAGCACGCCAAGTGGCTGAAGGTCACGTCCAAAGAGATTCCCTGGCGGCGGCCCATCGCCTCCCTCAACTACCTGCTGACGTCGCACGTCTGGCGCCAGGACCACAACGGCTTTTCCCACCAGGATCCCGGCTTCATCGATCACGTGGTCAACAAGAAGGCCGACATCATCCGCGTGTACCTGCCGCCGGACGCCAACACGCTGCTGTGTGTGGCCGACCAGTGCCTGCGGTCGCGAAATTTCGTTAACGTCATCGTTGCCGGCAAGCAACCCTCGCCCCAGTGGCTGGACATGGATGCCGCCGGCAAGCACTGCGCGGCGGGACTCGGGATCTGGGAGTGGGCCAGCAACGACGAGGGCACGGAGCCGGACGTGGTGATGGCCTGCGCCGGCGACGTGCCAACCATCGAAGTCCTGGCGGCAGTCGCCATCTTGCGGGAGCACCTGCCGGAGCTGCGCATCCGCGTGATCAACGTGGTGGACCTGATGACCCTGCAGCCGAGTGAAGAGCATCCTCACGGCCTGTCCGGCGACCGCTTTGATTCACTGTTCACCACCGACCGGCCGATCATCTTTGCCTATCACGGCTACCCGTGGCTCATTCACCGGCTGACCTACCGGCGAACCAATCACGACAATCTCCACGTGCGGGGCTACAAGGAGGAGGGCTCCACAACCACGCCCTTCGACATGTGCGTGCTGAACGACCTGGATCGCTTTCACCTGGTCTGCGATGTGATCGACCGGGTGCCGGGTCTTGGCGTGCGCGCTGCCCACCTGCGCCAGCACATGCGCGACCGGCGTATCGAGCACAAGCAGTACATCGAGGAGCATGGCGAAGACATGCCCGAGATCCGTAACTGGCGCTGGCCAGTTAAGGCAGGCGCTTAGCGCCCGCACTCACGCGGGCCAGCCAGAAAAAAGAAACCCCCGCATAGCGGGGGTTTCCTGATTCGCGTCATGGTGCGGCCTGTGCAGGCCGTCAATTCACTGCTTGCGACGCATCCAGCCGAGCAGGCCAAGCGCCGAACCCATCAGCCACGCGGCGGCGGGGACCGGGACTACCGAGATGTCGCCATCAACCACGGCCCAGGCCGTGTATGGATTGACGGTGGACTTGCCGGTGACGCGTTGTCCGCCGGAGGGCATCCCAAAGTACCAGGCATTGTCCGGCGACGGCAGGTCCGCAAGCGGCGGATTGCTGGTCGTTTCCAGGTCATACCAGTAGAGGGTGTTGCCGAGATTGGCAAAGGGACCCGTGAACTGGATCCCCAGGCCCGGCAACTGCGGCACGCCGCTCGTGTCGTAATAGGCGAGATTGCCCAGCGTCTGGTAGAACAATGACGCCATCTCTGACGCATTCGGCCCCACGCTGACGACGTTGTAACCGCAGTCAGTGTTGTTGAAGACGAAGTTGTTGAGACAGCCGTCGTTGTTGATGTCGACCATGTGCGGCAGGCGCCAGGTGCTGACCCCGAGGTAGCTTGCGGCGTTCATGCCCGCGATCCAGCTCTGGGCCGTATCCCACGACATCTGGCCCTCTAATCCGGGAGTATTGCTGATCCCGGCCGCACCGAAGGTAGTCGATGCCGCCAGGTTGGCGTCCGCCGTCCAGGTGATGTTCAGGACGTCGTCGTAGTAAGCCTGGCCACCGAGCCGGCTGAGCAGCGCCGCGTTCGCGGACGCTGCCAGCAGGCACAGGGTGGCAACCGCTGCCACTGATTTCATGAGCAATTACCCTTCACGTGAAGCATGTTGCACTCGGCGATGGCCGGCAGAGGCCGTCTTGCGACGACGGGCGAGACCCATCAGGCCCAGCGCGGAGCCGAACAACCAGACGGCAGCAGGCACCGGAATCGCGGCGAACGTCAGGTAGTAGGTCTGGAAGTTGGTCGACGTGGGGGATTCCGACAGCGCGCGCCTGATGTCAATCAGGAGGTCCGTACCCACGACCGACACGTCAACGCGGCAACGGTTATTGGCGCAGGCGGTAATATTGTCGCTGCCGATGCCGGTCAGCAAGCTGGTATTGCCCAGGCCGGAAATGACGTTGGTTGGCGTGCAGACGGTGCCAGCGCCATTGACGCAGGTGGGGGTCGGGACGGCCAGCTTGATCAGGGACGTGCCCGCCGCCAGGGTGGTGGTAGCGTCAAAGGAGATCGTGTAGGAGTTACCGCCGGCGCTGAATGACCAGGCGATGCCGGTGAGGGCGATGTTGCCGAAGCCGTCCTCGACGGCGGTGGCTGTGCCGCAACCCGTGCAGGCTGCAACGTTAATCATCGGTGGCGCGAATGAGTTGTTGTACTTGACGCTGGACAGGGTGTAGATCGACGTCGCGGCCTGGGCGCCGGAAGCGAACAGCAGCATGGCTGCCATGGCAAGCAGATACTTTTTCACGTGTGATTCCCCAAAGTTATGGTTGATTTTTCGCGGCAGGCCCGTCGGGTCTGTCCGGTCCGGCCGTTCCGGGCACTTACCCCCTGACGACCTGGCGACGCACATTGCCTGCATGTAATGTCCGACGCAATGGCCGACCCGACATAATCCATGCTGCAGAGGCGCATGGCCCCGCGTCGCCGCGCGCGAAGAGATCCAGGCCCGATCAGTGCGATGGCCCGGCATCCGACTCTTGGATGGCGTTCTAGTGCACCAGCAACCACGCGAGGCTGGCGTACGCGGCGAGAATCGCGACGCTCTCGACGCGCACCGCCATCGTGCGTCGCGCCGCCCGGCTGAGGATGCCGAGTATGCCGAGGGCCAGGGCCAGGATCGCAAACTGCGCGGAGATCCCGTGGGTACCGGCCACGCTGGCGAGCAGCGGACCCGGTTGGTACGCGATATCCATAGCCAGCAGCAAGAACATGTTGAAGGCGCTGCTGCCAAAAATATTCCCGACCGCCAGATCGAGGGCGCCCATGCGCACGGCGGCGATCGTCGCGGCCAGTTCCGGGAATGACGTGGTGAAACCGACCAGCAAGGTGCCGACGGCCGTATTGCTGAGACCGCTCTCGATCGCCACGGCGTCAGCGCTGATCACGAGTAACGGGGTTGTTAGCAGCAAGCCAGCCGCTGCCACTGCCAGGCCGGTGAGCCCGCGTCGCAGCAGCGTGTGGCGGTCTTCCCCCAGCGCCAGCTGGGCGTGCGGGACAATGACGGCTGACGAGCGGTAGACCACCCGCATGCCGAGCAGGTAAGTCACTGCAATTGTCAGAGTCTCGATGCCAACATGCCCGATCGACCCCCAGCCACCCACGGTGACGGCAATGCCGGCCATCGCGGTGAGTACCAGCGCCAGTGTGGCGACGAGCACGTGGTCCACGGCGACGTTTTCGAGAATCCGGCGCTTCGGAAATGCCAGGTCAAGTACCGCGAGGATCAGCAGATTGGCCATGGTCGAGCCAAGCAGGTCGCCAACGCCAATGTCCGGCACATCGAGGAGTGCGGCATTAACGTCCGTCAACAGCTCTGGGAGCGAGGTGCTGCCCGCCAGCAGCAGGGTGCCGATCCACACCCGCCCCAGCCCCGTGGCGTCGGCAATCCGGTCGGCATCCTGGGCGAGGCGTGAAGCAATGACGAAGACCACCGCGCCGAGCAGCAGGAACGCGATGAGCGGCGGGACGAGACCGTTCCCCGTCAGCATTGGCAGGATCACGTCCTTCATGAGCCTGTTGCGGCTTCCCGCCGCCGCACCCATTTCTCGATCTCGACAACGCCGAGCACGACGAGCGCTGTAGCAACGCAGAGCGCCAGATCCATTGCGGGGAGGGGTACCGTGTGGAACAGCGAATTGAGGGCTGGCAGATAGACGACCGCCAGTTGCAGGGCCACGGTCAGGGTCACGGCCCCGAGCAATGGACGATTCGACAGCAATCCGAGTGTTAACAATGAGGTTTGCTCCGAGCGTACCGCCAGCACGTGCCCCAACTGGGTAAAGCACAGGATCGTGAACACCATTGTCTGCCAGAGCGGTGAACCTTGCCCAACGTGCCACGCCTGCGCGCCGAGCGCCATGGCGGCCATGAGCAGGCCAACGAGCAGGGCGTGTACGCCGAGTCCGCGCGCAAAGACGCTCTCCCCGGGCGGCCGCGGCGGGCGTTGCATGATGTTTTTCTCGGCCGGCTCCGCCGCCAGTGCAAGCCCGGGCAGTCCGTCAGTCAGCAGATTGATCCACAGGATCTGGATCGGCACCAGCGGCACGGGCAGGCCAAGGAACGGGGCCAGAAAAATCGTCCAGATTTCTCCGGAATTAGTCGTCAGCACGTAGCGGATGAAACGCCGCAGGTTGTCGTAGATTCGCCGGCCCTCCCGCACCGCGCGCACGACGGTTGCGAAATTGTCGTCGAGCAGGACCATGTCGCCGGCTTCCCGGGCCACGTCCGTGCCCGCGATACCCATCGCCACGCCGATGTCGGCGCGGCGCAGTGCCGGGGCGTCATTCACGCCGTCGCCGGTCATCGCGACGATCTGTCCCTGGCCTTGCAGGGCGGTGACGATCCGCAGCTTGTGTTCTGGCGTGACCCGCGCAAAGACGCGCGCTGCTGCCACGCGCTTCTCAAATTCGGCATCCGTCAGCTGATCGATGTCGGCTCCGGTAAGTACCGGTGAATCTTCCGCACCGAGCCCGAGGCGCAGAGCGACTGCCCGCGCCGTTGTCGGGTGGTCGCCTGTGATCATCACGGGCACAATCCCGGCCCCAAGGCACGTGGCGATGGCCGCCGCCGCCTCCGGGCGCGGCGGGTCCAGCAGGCCAATAAAGCCGACGAAATCCAGATTCTGTTCGACAAGGTGCGGACTCATATCCCGTGGCATTTCGGCCCACTCGCGGATGCCGACGCCCAGCACGCGCAGGCCGTCCGCCGCCATCCGTTCCGCCACGGCGAGCAGCGCGGCCGGATCCGTCACGGCGGTCCCGCTTCCCTGCCGTGTTCGCCCCGACAGTGCCACGATGACCTCGGGCGCTCCCTTGGTGATCGACAGGACGCGACCGTCAGCTAATTGATGCAGGGTCGTCATGCACTTTCGGCCGGAGTCGAACGGCAGTTCGCCGGTCCGGGGCAGTCGTGTATCGGCGAGAGCGTGCTCGCGACTGGCCTTCCGCGCGGCAATCAGCAAGGCGACTTCGGTGGGGTCGCCGACGGGGAGGCCGGCGTCGTCTGTTGTCGCGTCGTGGCTGACTGTCATCGCGTCGAGCAGGAGATCCCACGCCGTACCGGCGCCAAACTCTGCGGTACGAACGCCATCGCAGTAATACTGGTCCACCCGCATCGCGTTGGCGGTCAGCGTGCCGGTCTTGTCCGAGCAGATGACCGTCACGGAACCGAGTGTCTCCACGGCCGGCAGCCGTCGAATCAGTGCCTTGTGTGCCAGCATCTTTCGCGCGCCAATGGCCAGCGCGATGCTGACGACCGCTGGCAGGGCCTCCGGAATGGCAGCCACGGCAAGGCTCAGTGCCGTGAGGAACATCGGCAGTGCGGCCTCACCGCGCAACAGGCCTGTTACGAAGATGATGGCGCAAATGCCAAGCACGATGAGGGCAAGCCCCCGGCCGAAGACCTCCAGGCGCCGCTGCAGGGGTGTTGCCACGGTGGCCGTGTCGCTGAGGAGGCTGGCGATGCGCCCGAACTCTGTGCGCATGCCGGTGGCGACGACAACGCCGAGGCCCCGACCATTCGTGACCGCGGTGCCCTTGTATGCCATGTTGTGGCGGTCGCCGATCGGGGAATCGGCAGCGCCGATGGCTCCGGTGACCTTGTCGACCGGCACGGACTCACCCGTCAGCGCCGCCTCATTGATACACAGGCTCGGCGCCTCGCAAAGGCGCAGGTCCGCCGGCACGATCCGCCCGGCTTCCAGTGTCACGATGTCGCCGGGCACCAGCTCAGCCGCCGACACCGTGGCCAGCAGCCCGTTTCGCCGTACTGTCGCCGTGGGCCCGACCATCGCCTTCAGTGCCGCCAGTGCGCGCTCCGCGCGATACTCCTGGAAGAAGCCGATGACCGCGTTCAGGACAATAATCGCGCCGATGACGATCGTGTCAGCGAGATCGCCAACGATGCCGGAGATGATCGCGGCGACGATCAGCACCACGATCATGTAGTTCGCAAACTGCGAGGCCAGCATCCGCAGCGCAGAACGCTGGACTGTGCTGGTCAGTTCATTGGGTCCGAACGTGGCACGACGGCGTGCAACCTCATCGGGGCTCAGGCCGGAAGAATGTGCCCCGAGACGGTCGAGTGACTCCGCAACCGTTCGCTGATGCCAGATCTCGTCCACGCGAGGCGAAAGCCTCAGTGCAGTTCAGAAGCAGCGGATCGCGGTACGACCAGGACATCGGTCGGAGAGAAAAAGGCGGTGTACCGGCAGACGCTGCCGTACCTGGTGCTCGCGGACCGGGCCTTGCGTCCGGCGTGTGTGCCGAGAACGACCAGCGTGGGGGCAAGCTTCCGGATCTGCGCGAAAAGGCGATCCGCCGCGTCACCGCGTCCGACGATGCGGTGCACGTTCGTGCCGCCACCGGTCTCGGCAATCAGCGCCGCCATTTGTCGGTCCCGACTGGTGTGCTCGTCGTCCGTGTACACGTCGAGTGCGCCCTCGGCAATGCCGTAGGCCTCGAGCCGGGACGCAAACGGTACGTCGTAGGCATTCAGCACATGCAGGGTTCCACCCGCGGCGCACCGGGATGCCCAGACGAGAATCTCAAAGGAGTCGCGGGTCAGGTCAATCGCCGCCAGCACGTTTGCCGGCCTGTCCTCCGGCGGATGACGAACGAGCAGGAGCGGGCAGGGTACTGTGCCGATCAGCTTGGTTGCCGTGCCGCCGAGCCCGGATTGCCCGGTGCTTCGTTCATTTTCGCCGTGGGCGCCAACCACGAGCAGGTCGGCGCGATAGTCGATGGCGGCACGGACGATCTTGCGGGCGGCGGGTCCGTTCACAACCCCGGTAGACAGTTCCAGCTGGTGCGACGGGTCGACGGATTCGGCCTGGCGGCCCAGCGTGATCGCGGCCTGGCGGTGCACGGCCTGCACCTCAGGGCCACTGCTGCGCCAGAAGCCCGCCAGCTGGCGCCTGGTTGGCGCCACGTGGACGATGCGCAAGGCGGCCTTCTCGCGTCTGGCCCAGTCGGCAGCCGCCCGGACGGCACGGTCGCCGGCGGCAGAAAAGTCTGTAGTGACCAGTATTCTTTCGATAATCACGTTCTTATAGACAGTACGGGGCAGGTGGCGTGTCGCAGTACCCCTTCGGTCGTGCTGCCCAGCAGAAGGTGCTTCACGCCGCTGTAGCCGTGCGTGGTCATCACGATCAGCGCGGCGTTGTTATCGCTGGCGTAGGTCACGATCTCCTCTGCAGGACGGCCGACCAGAACCGAGGCCTTCGGCGCACTGCCGAAGGCCGTCAGGTTGGACTTTATGAAGGTATCCAGCTGGGTTTCCGCGCTCCTGACCAGTTCGGTAATGGACGGCACCGCGACCGGTCCCATGTCCAGGGTCGTGTAGATGTGCGGTTCTTCAACCACGTAGATGCAGCGCGTGTCTGCCTGCAGCAGGTCCGCCATCTTCTTGACCCAGGGCAGTGCGTTCAGCGACTGCTCCGAGAAGTCCGTCGGAAATATCAGCAGGCTTTTTGCGGCCATGTGGTGCGCTCCTCAATAACTTCAGGGCGGATCAGCCCGTGGCCTTGCGGCTCGCCTTGCGATCCGCGCGGCTGGCGAGCAACGGTACCGGCTCCAGGACCCAGTTGCCACTGTCGCGCCGCCGGGGCGATGGTATCGCAAAGGCCGTGTCCTTGCCGTTCCGCTTGGTGAACTCGTCCCAGTCGATGCGCCAGCCCTTGTCGTCGAACTTGCTGAGCCACTCGCGGTACGCGGCGACGGCCTTGTCCGCCGGCATCAGCACGTCCTTGGTATTGCTGGTCGGCGTGCGCGGCGGGTAGACGTCCACCAGGATCTCGATGTCCTGCTGGGCGATGATCTTGTTGCGGGCGTGAATCGGGCCGTCGTTGTGCGGTTCCAGCATGAAGTTGCGCATGTTCACGAAAAAGATCCGCGTCTTCATCTGGTCGACCGGCTGTTCAAAGAAGTACTGCCGGAACTTCTGGTTCTTGCCCACGTTGATTTCCGTGACCATCGTGTTCGGGCCGTGGGTGCCGCTGCCGGCGTAGACATCGCCGGGTGCGCCGGCGGTTGAACTCACCTGGTTCCAGGTCTTGCCCTCGAGTCCCGGTGAGTCGAAGCGGTGGATGAACCACATGCCCCAGCCCTGCGGGTAGTTCTCCACCTCGTACTCTCGAACCTTGTACGTTTCGCGGTTGATGCCCTTGAAGCCGTGGGTGGGATGCACGAACTCGTTGTGCGCGGGGTCGAGGCCGTTCTCGATCGAGCGTTCGTAGTAGTAATCCACCTCCAGCACCAGCACCGAATTGGCACGCCAGGCGGGATCGGCGAACTCCTCGATGTCCAGCAGGGGCGTTCGTTCGCTTTCGGGGAGGTCGCCGAGAAAGGCAAACACGACACCGTACTTCTCCACCACCGGGTAGGAGTCCACCTTGGCCCGCGGCGGGGGCTTGGTGCCGTAGCCAATGGAGGGGATGTTCTTGCATTCCCCGTCGCCATTGAATTCCCAGCCGTGGTAAGGGCAAACGACGCAGTCGCCCTGGATGCGGGGGTTCTTGCCGAGCTCCCAGGCGCCGCCGAGCGACCCCCCGCGATGCACACAGGTGTCGCTGAGCACGCGGGCCTGGCCCTTGCTGTCGCGGAAGATGGCGAAATTGAGGCCCAGCACCTTGGCGCGTTCTGGCTTGTCCGGGCCCAGGTCTTCGCTCCGGATCATCGGATACCAGAAATTGATGTACATGGACGGATCTCCCAGTGTGGAGAGCCGATTGTTCCGCAAAGCTGCCTGCTAAACAGTCAGCAAAACTACCTATACTCCCAGCACCGGCGGCCCAGTAGGGTGCCGACTGCACAGTTGACGGAGCACGCCTTGAGCGCGGCAACGCAAGTTTATAACGACCGGGTGGTGCGGCAGTTCGCGCTGATGACCGTGGTGTGGGGCGTGGTTGGCATGGCGGTCGGCACGCTGATCGCTGCCCAGTTGCTCTGGCCAGCCCTCAATTTCGATATACCCTGGCTCACCTTCAGCCGCCTGCGGCCCCTGCACACCAACGCGGTGATTTTCGCGTTTGGCGGGTCGGCGCTGTTCGCCGCCTCCTACTACATCGTGCAGCGCACTTGCCACGTGCGGCTGTTCAGCGACCGCCTGGCCGGTTTCACGTTCTGGGGCTGGCAGCTGGTCATCCTGCTGGCGGCAATCTCGCTGCCGCTCGGTGTCACCTCGAGCAAGGAGTACGCGGAACTCGAATGGCCGATTGACGTGCTGATCGCCATCGTCTGGGTGGTGTACGGGGTGGTGTTCTTCGGCACGCTGGCCAAACGCCGCATCCGGCACATCTACGTCGCCAACTGGTTTTTCGCGGCCTACATCATCACGATCGCCGTGCTGCACATCGTCAACAGCGCGGCGGTTCCCGTGACCTGGACCAAGTCTTATCCGATATACGCCGGCACCGTGGACGCCATGGTGCAGTGGTGGTACGGGCACAATGCCGTCGGCTTTTTCCTGACGGCGGGCTTCCTCGGCATGATGTACTACTTCGTGCCGAAGCAGGCCGGCCGGCCGGTGTATTCCTACCGGCTGTCAGTCGTGCATTTCTGGTCCCTGATCTCCATATATATGTGGGCGGGGCCACACCACCTGCACTACACCTCGCTGCCAGACTGGGCACAGTCGCTCGGCATGGTGTTCTCGCTGATTCTCATCGCGCCGTCCTGGGGCGGCATGATCAACGGCATCATGACCATGTCCGGTGCCTGGGGAAAACTCAGGACGGATCCGATCATGAAGTTCCTGATCGTGTCGCTGTCCTTCTACGGCATGTCCACCTTCGAAGGGCCGATGATGTCGATCCGCACCGTGAACGCGCTCTCGCATTACACGGACTGGACGATCGGGCACGTGCACTCCGGCGCGCTGGGCTGGGTCGCAATGATCTCGATCGGCTCGCTCTACATCCTGATTCCGCGGCTGTACGGTCGCCGCGAGATGTACAGCACCCGGTTGATCGACCTGCACTTCTGGATCATGACGATTGGGATCGTGTTGTACGTGGCGGCCATGTGGATCGCCGGGGTGATGCAGGGGCTGATGTGGCGCGCGACGAACGCCGACGGCACGCTCACCTACAGTTTCGTTGAGTCGCTGAGCGCCACCTATCCCTTCTACGCGATCCGCCTGCTCGGCGGGGTGCTGATCCTGGCCGGCATGTTCGTCATGGCCTGGAACGTCTACCGCACCGTTGCCCAGCGGGCCGACATGCTCGATGTGGCAATTCCACAACCCGCGGCTCAACCGGCCTGACACGCGCCATGAAACACGACCTGATTGAAAAAAACCTGGGCCTGCTTGGCATCCTCGTCGCGATTGTGATCAGCGTGGCGGGTTTCGTCGAGATCGTGCCGCTGTACTTCGCGACAGAAACCACCACACCCGCTCCCGGCGTGGTGCCCTACACCGCGCTGGAAGTGGAGGGCAGGGATATCTATATCCGCGAGGGGTGCTACAACTGCCACTCGCAGATGGTCCGCCCCCTGCGCTCGGAGACAGAGCGCTACGGCCACTATTCCGTTGCGGGCGAATCGGTGTACGACCACCCGTTCCAGTTCGGGTCCAAGCGCACCGGGCCGGATCTCGCGCGCGTCGGCGGGCGGTATACGAATTCCTGGCACCGCATTCACCTCAACAATCCGCGGGACGTCGTGCCCGAGTCCAACATGCCCGGGTTTCCCTGGCTTGACGAGGAGGTCCTCGACGCCGAGCTGACGCCGCGCAAGCTCAAGGCCCTGCGCATGGTCGGCGTGCCCTACACCGATGACGAAATTGCCACGGCCAGCGAGGCGGTGGCCGGCAAGACTGAAATGGAAGCGCTCATCACCTACCTGCAGATGCTCGGCCGTGCCTCCCGAACCTGGGGGACACCGTGATGGAACTGGGACTTGTTCGGGGGCTGGCCACGGTGTTCGCGCTGCTGGCGTTCCTGGCTGTGGTGGCCTGGGCTTACGGCCGGCGGCCGAGTGCGGCGTTCCGCGAGGCGGAGCAATTGCCGCTGGAAGAGGATGACCTGCCGGAGATCCGGCCATGACGAGCGGCTGGAGCTGGTTCATCATCATCGTCAGTCTGGCGAACATCGCCGGCGCCTGGTGGCTGCTCAAGGCCAACGCCCAGACGACGATTCCAAAGTCCGAGGGCCCCGATACCGGGCACGTCTGGGACGAGGACCTGACCGAGCTCAATTCCCCGCTGCCGCGCTGGTGGTACTGGTTGTTCGTACTCACCGTGGTCTGGGGTCTCGGTTACCTGGTCTTCTACCCGGGGCTCGGGAATTTTGCGGGCGTGCTCGGGTGGACGCAGCAGAATCAGCACGCCGCGGAAGTACAGGCCGCGATGGCGGTACAGGCGCCGCGCTACGCGCGCTTTGCCGGACTGTCGCTGCCGGCGCTTTCGCAGGATCCCGACGCGATGGGGGAGGCGCGCAGCCTGTTTGCCAACGGCTGCGCGGGTTGCCACGGTTCCGACGCGCGCGGGGCGCCGGGCTTTCCGAATCTCACGGATGACGACTGGCTCTATGGCAATGCCCCGGAGACCCTGGTCACGACCATCGGCAGTGGCCGCGCCGGCGTGATGCCGGGCTGGGAGGCCGCGCTCGGCAACGACGGCGTGACGGAAGTCGTGGCCTATGTGCAGAGCCTCGGTGGCAGCGCTGCTGATCCGGCGCTGGCGCAGGCAGGCGCGCCGCGGTATGCCATGTTCTGCATCGCGTGTCATGGCCCCGATGCGCGCGGTAACCAGGTGCTGGGCGCGCCCAACCTGACCGACGACATCTGGCTGTTCGGTGGCGACGCCGGGTCCCTCCGGGTATCCATCGGGGAAGGGCGGTATAACGAGATGCCGGCGCACACGGCGCTGCTCGGCCCGGAGCGCGTCCGCCTCATGGCAGCCTATGTGCTCGGCTTGAGTGCGTCGGGTGGCGCCCCGGGCGTTAACAAAATGGGCGACAGACCGCAGAGCGACGATGGATCCGCAGGCGGCGGATGATCCGGTAGCGGTCCGCCGCTGGCCCCCGCGTCTGCAGGTGGTCGCTGCCGTCGGCTGGTCGTCGTTCCTGGCGGCAAGCGTGGGCACCATGCTGGTTTTCGCCGCGCTCGATCCGGAGGTCATCATCGCGGGCTTCGATAGCGGTGAACCGGGCGCAGAACCGTTCTGGCTGACCCGGACCGGCATCTACTCGCTGGGCTTTTTCCTCCTGTGGCTGGTCTCCGCGGTTGCCGGAGTGTTGACCGTGATGCTGACGAAGACCCCGGTACCCGGAAAGTCGGCCCCGTCGTGAACGGCGATTCCGCCGGCGTCGAAGTCGTTGACCTCTACGCCAGGCACAGCAAGGTCTATCCGCGCGAAGTGACAGGCCGGTTCGCGCGCTTGCGAACGCTGGCCAGCGTGGTACTCCTCGGTACCTACTACGGGTTGCCGTGGTTGCAGTGGAACGGGCGGCAGGCGGTGCTGTTCGATTTGCCGGCGCGAAAATTCTACCTCTTCGGTTTGACGCTGTGGCCCCAGGATTTTCTGTACCTCACCTGGCTGCTGATCCTGTCGGCGCTGACGCTGTTCTTTGTCACGGCTGTCGCTGGTCGCGTGTGGTGCGGCTACGCCTGTCCGCAGACGGTGTGGACCGAAGCGTTCCTGGCTCTCGAGCGCTGGGTGGAGGGCGACCGTTCCCGGAGACTGAAGCTCGACCGGACGCCGTGGACGGCGGAGTGGGTGACGCGCAAGACGATGAAGCAGGCGCTGTGGATCAGCTTTGCGTTACTGACCGGCTTCAGCTTCGTGGCCTATTTCAATCCGGCCCGCGAGCTCGGCGCGGCGGCGTGGGGTCTGCAACTCGGCGGCTGGCAAACCTTCTGGATCCTGTTTTACGGCTTTGCCACCTACGCTAACGCCGGTTTCCTGCGTGAGCAGGTGTGCCTGTACATGTGTCCGTACGCCCGCTTCCAGAGTGCAATGTTCGACCGGGACTCGCTGATCGTGTCCTACGACCCTGCGCGTGGCGAGCCGCGGGGGGCGAGGAAGCGGGGCGTCGATCCCAGGGCCGCCGGCCTCGGTGACTGCGTGGACTGCACGATCTGCGTGCAGGTCTGCCCGACCGGCATCGATATTCGCGAGGGGCTGCAGTACGAGTGCATTGCCTGTGCCGCCTGTGTCGACGCCTGCGATGACGTGATGGACAGGGTGGGCTACGCGCCGGGCCTGATTCGCTATGCCACGGAACGTGAGCTTGCGGGCGGACCCGCCCGTTACCTGCGCCCGCGCGTGCTGATCTACGGCAGCCTGCTCGCGCTGCTCGCCACCGGTTTTGTGGTCTCGTTGTTTTTGCGTGAACCGATCGGGCTCGACGTGCTCCGCGACCGTAATGCCCTCTATCGCTTGCTGCCCGACGGTGACGTGGAGAACGTCTACAGCCTGCGCATTCTGAACAAGGACGACCGGGCGCATCGCTATGTTATTGAGTCGGATGCCGGCGGGTTGCTCCAGGTGGATGCCGAGCCGGTGGAGGTCAGCGCCGGCGAGGTTCGCGCCGTGCCAGCCCGGGTTCGCGTGCGGGCTGACAATATCGGTTCCGCGCCGCGCAAGTTCCGGATTTCGGTCCGGGTTGCAGACACGCCGGGCCTTAGCGCGGAACGCGAAACCCGCTTCTTTGTACCGGAGGACAACCGATGACACCGACCACGCCGCCAGAAGATCCGACCCGCTGGTACCAGTTGCCGGTGATGTGGCTCGTCGTATTGCTCCCGTTGCTGGCCTTCGTTGGCGGCGGCCTGATGGTGGTGCTGACCAGCCTCAAGCCGGACCCCGAGGTCTACAGCGAACGGCTGGAGGCACCGGCGCCGGTGCATGCGCCGGGCGGCTGATCCGTGACCGCCATCCAGCTGCAGATCGGCGGAATGGGCTGTGCCGCCTGCGCGCTGCAGATCGAGGACGCGCTGCGCCCGCTGCCGGGGCTCGCCGGCGTGCGGGTCGACCCGGCAACGGCAGAGGCGCGCATCGAGTTCGAAGACCTGCCCGATGCGGGCATTGAGAGCATTCTTCGCGAAATCCGCAAACTCGGTTTTTCCGCCAGTGTTGCGGGAAGCGTGGCGGCCAGCAGTGAACGCACGCGCGCCCGGCGTGCGGCCTTAAAGCGCCTCGCGGTTTCGGGTTTCGGCATGATGCAGGTCATGATGCTGGCCTTCGCGCTCTACAGCAGCGACGAATTCCGCATGGACCCCGCGCTGGTCAACTTCCTGCGCTACTGCAGCCTGCTGGTCACACTGCCGGTGACGATGTATGCGGGTGCGCCGATCTTTGCCGCGGCGCTGGCCCAGTTGCGCGCCCGGCGCCCCGCGATGGACGTTCCGGTGGGTCTCGGCATCGGCGCCGCCTTGCTGGCCAGTATCTGGAACACCTTTGCCGGCGCTGGCGAGGTGTACTTCGACGCCGTCACGATGTTCCTCTTCTTCATCACGGCGGCCCGCTTCATCGAGATGTCATCGCGCCACGATGTGGGCACGGTTACCGAGGCGCTGGCCTGGCTGCTGCCCGCGCGAGTGCTGCGGCTCACGCAGGGTCGCACCAGCCTCGTGCCGGTCGGGAGCCTCAAGCCGGATGACGAAATCCTGGTGAACCAGGGCGACCCCGTGGCAGCGGACGGCGTCATCGTGGCCGGTGAGTCCGTGTTCAACGAAGCCTGCCTGACGGGTGAAGCGGCGCCCGTGCCACGACAGGTGGGCGCGCGTGTCATCAGCGGCAGCATCAATCTCGGGCCGGGTGTGCAGGTTCGCGTGACGGCCGCCGGCGAGCAGACCGAGCTGGCCGCCGTACTCCGACTGCTCGAGCGGTCGCGACAGGCGAAGCCGGCGTTGCTGAGTCTGGCGGATCGCATGGCGCGCAACTTCTCGGTGGCCTTGCTGGCGTTCGCCACGGCAGTGAGCGTCTTGTGGTTATTGCTGCGCCCGGAAGTGGCACTGGCGAACACAGTGGCAGTGCTCGTCGTTGCCTGTCCCTGCGCCCTGTCGCTGGCGGCGCCCGCAGTGATTGCCTGTGCCAACTCGGCGCTGGCCCGGCTCGGTTTGTTGCCCATCAGTGCCACGGCACTGGAACAGCTCGCGACGGTCCGGCACGTCCTGCTCGACAAGACCGGCACACTCACCACGGGCCGACCCGACGTGGCGGTTCACGCCGTGCGTGCAGGCGCCGGCGAGGCCTCACTCCTGGGCATTGCCGCCGCGCTGGAACGCGGCTCCAGCCACCCCCTGGCCAGCGCCTTTCGCGGCCACGAACAACCGGCGGTGCAGGCCGGGCTGGTCAGGGAGATTGCGGGGCAGGGCATCGCGGGCCGGATCGACGGGCGCGACTACCGCCTTGGCCGGCGTGAGTTTGTGACGGCGGATGCCGTGCGCGTGGACGGCGTCGACGACGGCCTGTTCCTGGGTGACGACGACGGCCTGCTGGCCCGCTTCGACCTTAAGGAGACGGTGCGTCCCGATGCCCGGGAAGCCGTCGACGCGCTGCGCCGCTTGCAGCTCGACGTCGAGATCGCCAGCGGCGACGCGCCGGGTCCGGTCCGCCGCGTGGCGCAGTCGCTCGGCATTGCGCGGTGGCAGGCGCGGCTGTCGCCGGCCGCCAAGGTGGCCCGGCTCGAGGCGTTACAGGCGGCCGGAACTCCGGTTCTGATGGTCGGCGATGGCATCAATGACGCGCCGGTCCTCGCCGCCGCCGACGTGTCGATGGTGCTGCGCTCGGGGAGCGCCCTGGCCCAGACCGCCGGTGACCTGCTGTTGCTGGATGGCGCCTGGCGGGCGGTACCCGCGGCGGTCGTCGTGGCTCGCCGTGCCCGGCAGGTGCTGAAACAGAATCTCGTGTGGGCCGCGGCCTACAACCTGACCGGTATTCCGCTGGCGGCGCTCGGCTGGCTGCCGCCCTGGCTCGCCGCGCTGGGCATGTCCTTAAGTTCGGTCCTCGTCGTGCTGAACGCGCGCCGGGTGCGCGCATGACCATTCTCTACGTGCTGGTGCCGCTCGGCCTCGCGCTCTGCCTGCTGGCCGTGGGGGCGTTTTTCTGGGCCGTGAACACCGGCCAGTTCGAGGATCTCGAGGTGGCCTCAGTCAGCCCGCTGGAGGATGACCTGGTGGCGACTCCAGCACCAGCGCCATCCGTACCAGATGCGCCACCGAGCGGGTCGCCATCTTCTCCATGACCCGCGCGCGGTGAATCTCCACCGTTCGTTCGGAAAGACCCAGATCCATGGCAATGACCTTGTTGGCATTGCCGGCGACCACGAGGCCCATGACTTCCCTTTCGCGCGGCGTCAGCGTGCTGTGCCGGCGGTGGAGTTCCTCCGTCAGCAACAAGGCCGCGCGGGCTTCCGCGTCGGCGGCGAGGGCCCGGCCGACACGCTCCAGAAGGTCGTGCTGGCCGAAGGGTTTCTGCAGGAAATCGAAGGCGCCGTTTTTCATGGCCTCGACGGCCATCGGCACATCGCCGTGGCCGGTGATAAAGATCACGGGCAGGAACGCCCCGTGTTCCGACAAGACTTGTAATAGTTCCATGCCGCTCATCTCCGGCATGCGCATGTCGAGGAGCAGGCACCCGGGACGCGCCGGGTCGTGCTGGCCGAGGAACTCCGCTGCCGAGGCGAACGTGGCGGGATGGTAGCCGGCTGAATCCAGCAGGATGCCGAGGGAGGTCCGGACGCCGTCGTCGTCATCCACCACGAAGACCGTACTCACTTCTTCGGCCGTGTGATTCGCACTGCTCATGCTGTCTATCCGCCTGTCCATCCGTGTGCCGATCAGGAGTCCACGCGGGGCAGTTGCACCTGAAAGAGCATGCCCCCCGGCTCGGTGGCGGAGACCTCCACGCTACACCCGCCAGCGTCGGTGGAGATCGTGACCTTTCGACGCTCCGCAGGCAACCCGGCGAGGGCATCCAGGGCACTGCTGAACAACAGGACCAGCAGGGCCTGCAGGCGGGCGGCATCACCGCGAACAGCCGGCGCGGGCGTGCGGAATTCCATGACCAGCTCGACGTTCTGCTGGGTGGCCAGCGACTGGAGCAGCGGCAACACCGTGCGTACCAGTGCATTGGGATCGAGCGGCTGCCCCGCCTGCGGCAGCGGCCGGGCAGCTCCGCGCAGTTGCTGGATGACCTCGCCGGCGCGCAGCGCCTGGCCGGCTATTGCCTGGATGATGCCAAGGGCCTGCAAGGCGTGTTCGGGGTCGCGACGCAAGAGTGTGGCAGCGCCGTCCGCGTAGGCGGCAATAGCCGCAAGCGGCTGGTTCAGTTCATGGGCGAAGCCGGCCGCCAGCTCGCTCAGCAAATGCCGGTTGGCGCCGGTCACCGGCGGCGCGTCTGAAACCCGTGCTTGCGTGCCCGCGTTGCACGGCTGATCATCGGGCGTATTCATGAGGATGTCGATGTTAAGCCGTCGCCCGATAACGCTCTCTAAGGGCTTCCCCCTACCGTGACCGCGCCCGTGAAAGACGGCGGAATCGCCGAACAGATGGTTCACCGGGCGCCCGATGCGCTGCTGCTCGTCGACCAGGCCGGGCGTATTGTTTATGTCAACAAGGCCGTCACGACGCTGTTCGGTTACGAGGCCCGCGACCTGCTGGGGCAGGGTATTGAGCAACTGGTGCCCGAGCGCTCTAGGGGTATTCACGTACGCTACCGGAACGGATTCTCGGCGACACCGTCCACGCGGGAAATGGGTGCGCGACTGGTGGCGCTGGCGGCGTGTCGCAAGGACGGCACGGAATTTCCCGCCGAAATCCGGCTGGCCCCGGTCAGCCAGGGGGGCGCCGAATTCGTGCTGGCAGCGGTCAGGGACGTTAGCGACCGGCGGCAGATCACCGACGAACTGCGCGCGGCCCGGGGAGAAGCTGACAGCGCCAACAAGGCCAAGACCCGGTTTCTGGCCACCGCAAGCCACGATCTTCGCCAGCCGTTGCAGACGCTGCAATTACTGAACGCGGCCCTCGGCCGCAAGCTGGCCGATGCGGCCTGCCTTGATCTCGTTCAGCGCCAGCAGGCGGCCCTGGATTCGATGGGGGACCTGCTGAATGCACTCCTGGATATCACCAAGCTCGAGTCCGGTGGCCTGCGGCCGAACCCGGACGTCGTGTCTCTTGCCGAGGTGCTGGCCGACATCCGCACGCAAGCTGGAGAGGTGGCGGCGGCCCGCGGACTGACGCTTGACGTAGCGCCCGCAACCGAGAGCCTGATGACCGATCGCGTGCTGTTCCGCCAGATGTTGCAAAACCTGGTCAACAACGCCCTGCAGTACACCCGGGAGGGTGGAGTAACCGTCACCGTGCAGCGGGATGACGCGCATCTGACAATCGCGATTGCCGACACCGGTATCGGCATTCCGGCCGCGGAACTGGAGCGAATCTTCGACGAGTACTACCGGGTAAACACGCCGGGCGCACGGCCGAGGGGCTTTGGCCTGGGGCTCACCATCGTCCGGCAGATCAGCCGGTTGCTCGGTTGTGCGGTCAAGGTGGAGTCGGAGGCCGGGCGCGGCACGACCTTCACGGTGCACATTCCGGTCGCGAATCTCGTGGAGCCGACCACCCGCCGTGCCACCCTCGGGGGAGTAACTGTCGACCGCGCCGGCGTGCCGAAGCCGGCCGTGCTGGTCATCGAGGACGACGCCGCGGTTCTTGACGCGCTGGAACTGGTGCTGGGGCTCGAGGGCTACCCGATTCGCGTGGCGGATTCCGCTGCGGCTGCCGAAGCGATCTTTGCCCGCCACGGTGCGGAGATCGACGTCGTGGTCAGCGACTACCACCTCGGTGATGGCCGCAACGGTCTTGAGTTGCTGGAAAAGCTGCGCGCCACCGCTTCGCGCGACCTGCCGGCGGTGATCCTGAGCGGAGATACCTCGTCGGTGCTGGCCAGCATCGAGTCCGTGTCGCGCGTGGAATTGCTGCGCAAGCCGGTGGACGCCCGCCAGCTGATCCTGATGCTGGAAGAGTTATTCGGCGCTGCAGGTTGACGAGCCGGCGGCTGCCGCCGCCGTCGTCCGGGCCAGCGTGTCGTTCACCGCCGCCGCGAGCGGGGAACCGGCCTCAAGCAGCGCCGACGCCTGCTCGGCTTCGGCCCTGGCAGCCTGCGGGCATCCCGCGTCCAGCAGAGCGCTCGCCATATTATTCCGGCCGGCCACGTGGCCGGGGTCGATGGCCAGTAATGACCGGTAGTGAGTGATCGCCTGAGCGAGCCGGCCCGCTGCGTACGCCTGATTGCCATTGGCCAGAAGCACCAGGGGATCTGCCGGCCAGCGCGCAAGAGCCGTGGCGTGCGCCGATGCCACCAACTGAGGCGACAGATAGCGTTCCGTTGCCGCGAGGGCGCGGACAAAGCCACCGCCGGTTGCCGTGGCCGGCGGCTGATCGGGCAGGGTGATCACCGCGGCCCACTTCTCGCTGGCTTGCCAGGAGCGCAGGAACCGGTCGCGCGTTTCGATGCGCCGTCGCTCGGTGCCGGAGCGGAGGATGAGAATGTCGCGGTCTCCGTCGAAGCCGATCACCACCGCGAAGTGCCAGCGCCGGATGCCGAGTGCGCCCAGGTCCTGCAGCACGAGCACGGGATTGCCGGCGGCGAGTTCCGCCCTGAGGGCTTCAAAGTCGGGAGCCAGCACGTAGGCCATCCGGCTGTGGGTGCGCGCGGCCGCCAGCATCTCGACCTGCAGGCTGCCGCGGCGTCCCGGGATATAAACTTGTGGCGCCAGTTGCTCAGGCGTGATGGCAACGCCGGTTGAACCCAGCACGGTGGCGAGCGCCGCCGGACCGCACTGGTGAATCGTCTGGGGGAAAAACGGGACGCCCGTGAGTTCGCGGCGCGGGTCTTCGGGGACCGTCGGCAGGCGGGTGGTGCAGGCGCCAAGCGCCAGGGCGGCAGCCAGGGCCGAACTCACAGCCCGGGTTGCCGCGATGGCGGTTTGGCTAGATCCTCTTGAAGATATCGGTGACACCCGTCAGTTCGAGAATCAGCAACACGATGAAGACCACGCCAATGACCGCGAGGAGGCCGTCGCCACCGGCGGGCAGCGTCCGCATTTCGTCCGCCACCTGCGCCAGTTCGGCGTCCGAGAGCGCCGCCACGCGCGTTACGGCATCGGCAGGATTCACGCCGAGCGACACGAGCTCTGCCTGCACATCGGCACGGCTCAGTGCGGCGTTGATGCTGGCCAGATGACTGGCGCGCGCTTCTGCAGACAGGTAGTCCTGGGTGCCAATCACGCTCGCCGACGCGGTGCCCTGGAAGCCGAGGCCGAGAAAGCACGCCGCCGTGATCGCCACGATGATCTGTCGAAAATCCATTTCGCCCACTCC
>JAQBGF010000099.1:0-39420 GCA_032122615.1 Gammaproteobacteria bacterium
CAGCAGGCGGGGCACGAACCTGTCCTTGTCCCACACCGGCCTGGTCTGCGCCCTGCCGACGCCGAGTATCGCGACCTCAGGTGCGTTGACAATGGGTGTGAAGTACGTGCCGCCGATGCCGCCCAGGCTGGAAACCGTGAACGTCCCGCCCTGCATTTCGGCCGCCGTGACCTTGCCATCGCGCGCCTTCGCGGAAAGCGTGCCCAGCTCCTTCGCTATCGTGAACAGGTCCTTCTGGTCGGCGTCGCGAATCACCGGCACAACCAGGCCCTGCGGCGTGTCGGCAGCAAAGCCGACATGCCAGTACTGCTTGGTCACGAGGCCCGTGCCATCCTCGGTGAGCGAGCTGTTGAAATCCGGGAACTCCTTCAGTGCAAGCACCGAAGCGCGGATGAAATAAGCCAGTGGCGTGAGCTTCGTGCCGGCCTTTTCGGCCCTGGCCTTCAACGCCTTGCGCTGCGCTTCCAGCTCGGTAATGTCGGCTTCGTCCTGCTGCGTAACGTGGGGAATATTCAGCCACGCGGCCTGGAGTCGCGGCCCGGAGATCTTCCGCACGCGGGACAGAGGCTTGATCTCCACCGGCCCGAACTTTGCGAAGTCGACCACCGGCACCTTCGGCAGTGACGGCCCGGTGCTGCCCGCGCCGGTCATTACCGCCTTGACGAAGGCCTTCACGTCCTCAACGACCACGCGATTCTTCTGGCCGGAACCCTTAACGCGACCCAGGTCGACGCCGAGCTCGCGGGCAAACTTGCGCACCGACGGGCTGGCGTGAGCCCTGGCAAAGGTGCTTTCGTCGATCGGCGGGAGTGTCGGACTGGACGACGCGGCGGCATTTCGCGTAGGAGCGGCTTTAGCCGCGACCGGCGCAGCGGTCGCGCCTGAAGGCGCTCCTACAGCCGCTCCTACGGCGGTGGCCGGCGGGGCAGCCGCCACCGCCTCCGCGTCAAGAACCAGGATCAGGTCGCCGGTCGACACCCGCCCGCCCGGAGCCACCGTCAGCTCCAGCACGGTCCCGGCGGCCGGCGACGGCACTTCCATCGCCGCCTTGTCGGTTTCGAGTGTCATCAGCGGCTGTTCCGCGCGCACGATGTCGCCCACCTTCACCAGCAGTTCGACGATCTCGACGTCCTTGAACTCGCCAAGGTCGGGGATCGTTACTTCACGTCGCGCCATGAACGACTCTCACTACTTTGACGGGCATAAACGGTATTCGGCCTAAACCGTGACCGGGTTTGGCCTGGAGGGATCAATGCCGAGCGTCGTGATGGCTTCGGCCACGGTCTTTGGATCAATGGAGCCCTCGTCGGCAAGCGCCTTCAGCGCCGCGACCACGATATACCGGCTGTCTACCTCGAAGAAGTCCCGAAGCGCGGCGCGGGAATCACTGCGGCCGTAGCCGTCCGTACCCAGTACGGCGTAGCGACCCGGCACCCACTGGCGGATCTGATCGGCGACGATACGCATGTAGTCGGTGGCAGCGATGAAGGGTCCGCTCACTGCCGCGAGGGTCCGGTCGAGGTAGGACTTGCGCGGCACCTGATCAGGGTGCAGAAGGTTCCAGCGATCGCAATCAATGCCATCGCGGCGCAGCTCGCTGAAGCTCGTAACGCTCCAGACATCAGCAGGAACCTTCCAGTCCTTCTCCAGCATTTCCGCCGCCGCGATGACCTCGCGGAGGATCGTGCCGGCGCCGAACAGCTGCACGCGAACCTTGCCGCGACCACCGGTCGAATAGCGGTACATGCCGTGCAGGATGCCGTCCTTCACGCCCTCGGGCATGGCGGGCTGCGCGTAGTTCTCGTTCATCACCGTGATGTAGTAGAAAATCCGCTCCTGCTTCTCGTACATACGCCGCAGGCCATCCTGGATGACTACGGCAAGTTCATAGCCGAAGGCCGGATCGTAGGCCACGCAGTTTGGAATCGTGGACGCGGCCAGCAGGCTGTGGCCGTCCTGGTGCTGCAGGCCCTCGCCCGCCAGCGTCGTCCGGCCAGCGGTGGCGCCCATCAGGAAGCCCTTGGCCTGCATGTCGCCGGCGGCCCAGATGAAATCGCCAATGCGCTGGAAGCCGAACATCGAATAGAAGATATAGAAAGGAATCATGTACACGCCGTGATTGGCATAGGACGTCGCCGCCGCGAGCCAGGAGCAGAAGGCGCCGGCCTCGTTGATGCCCTCCTCGAGGATCTGGCCCTGCTGGTCTTCCCGGTAGTACATCAGCTGCTCGGCGTCCTGCGGCGTGTACAGCTGGCCCACGGACGAGTAGATGCCGATCTGGCGGAACATGCCCTCCATGCCGAAGGTCCGCGCCTCGTCCGGCACAATCGGTACGACGTTCTTCCCGATATTCTTGTCGCGCACCAGGCTCGTCAGGATGCGCACGAAGACCATCGTCGTGGACGCGGTCCGGTCACCCGACCCTTCCAGCTGGCCGCGGAAGGCCTCCAGTCCGGGCACAGTCAGTGGCGCAATCTTCGCCTTGCGTGCCGGCAGGTAGCCGCCGAGTTGCTTCCGGCGTTCCTGCAGGTAGCGGAGTTCCTCGCTGTCTTCTGCCGGCCGGTAATAGGGAACTTTGTCGATCTCGGCGTCCGAGATCGGGATGTTGAAACGGTCGCGGAAGGCCTTGAGGTCGTCGACGTCAAGCTTCTTTGCCTGGTGGGCGGTCATGCGCCCTTCGCCGGCCTCACCCATGCCATAGCCCTTCACGGTCTTGGCGAGGATTACGACGGGCCGGCCATCCTGCTTCATTGCCAGGCTGTAGGCGGCGTGCACCTTGACGGCATCGAGTCCGCCGCGATTCAGTTTGTACACTTCCTCGTCGGACAGGTGGGCGACCATTTCCTTGAGCTCGGGGTACTTGCCGAAAAAGTGCTCGCGAATGTAGTCGCCACCCATGGCCTTGAAGTGCTGATACTCGCCGTCGACCGCCTCTTCCATGCGCCGCTTCAGGAAACCCTGGTGGTCCCGTGCGAGCAGCTCGTCCCATCGATTCCCCCACACCACCTTGATGACTGCCCAGCCGGCGCCGCGAAACGCCGCTTCCAGTTCCTGGATGATCTTGCCGTTGCCGCGGACTGGGCCGTCGAGCCGCTGCAGGTTGCAGTTGATGACGAAAACCAGGTTGTCGAGCTTCTCCCGCACCGGCATGGTGATGGCGCCCATCGACTCGGGCTCGTCCATCTCGCCGTCACCGAGAAAGCACCAGACCTTGCGGCCGGCTGTCCTGGCAAGCTCCCGGTGCTCCAGGTAGCGCATGAAGCGCGCCTGGTAGATGGCCATCATCGGGCCAAGACCCATCGACACGGTCGGGAATTGCCAGAATTCCGGCATTAGCCAGGGGTGCGGGTAGGAGGACAGCCCCTTGCCCTTGCCCGCCACTTCCTGGCGGAAGTGATCGAGATTTTCTTCGCTCAGGCGCCCTTCCAGGTACGCACGGGCGTAGATGCCGGGCGAGGAATGCCCCTGTATGTGGATCAGGTCGCCGCCAAATTCGTCGGTGGCTGCCCGCCAGAAGTGATTGAAGCCCACCTCATAAAGCACCGCGGCCGACGCGTAGGTGGCGATATGACCGCCATACTCGGAGCTCTGCCGGTTGGCCTGCACCACCATGGCCATGGCATTCCAGCGAATGTAGGCCTCAAGGCGCCCCTCGATGGCGCGGTCGCCCGGATACTCCGGCTGCTGCCAGACCGGGATGGTGTTCAGGTACGCGGTATTCGGCCGGAACGGCAGGTAGGCGCCGGATCGGCGCGCGTGGTCCACCATCTGGTTGAGAAGGAACTGCGCGCGTTCCGGGCCGGTCGTGTGCAGGACCGAATCGATAGACTCGACCCACTCGCGGGTCTCTTGGGGGTCGAGGTCCTCGAACTGCCCCGAGGCGGTATTGGCGTCGGGCGGGATGCTGGAATCGGCCACGGTGGCTCCGCTGAAGGTGGACGACTTGCCCTATACTGCGGGGCCCATTTAAGAACCATCAGGCAAGCGCGCAATCAGGAAATGATCGGGGTTTCACACAACAGGGTCAAGCCAGCGGGCGGTCAGCAACTGCTGCCACCCGCCTTGGGTTTCAAGGTGATGCAGTCGCCGGGCCGGGTAACGAAGGCTGCGCTCGGCCGCGCAGATCACGTCATCGTGGTCGTGCCGCATCGTGTTCCTGCGAGCGCGTGGCGGGACATTCCGGGCCTGAAGTCGCTGCAGGCCGTACACCGGCGCCTTGGCAAGGAAGGTACCGGACGCGCGCTCCGGGGCGTCTTTGGCGGCAGCACCGCGATCACGCTGGGTGCCCTGCCCGCGCCGGCCAAGGGGGCAGCGAAAGCCGGCCTGCCCGCGCCTTTCGAGTTGCTGAAGTTTGGCAGTGAACTGGCCGGTGACGCGCTGAAATATGAGCCGCGCTCAATTGGCATCGTGGCGCACGGCTTCAGCAAGGACGACGCAAACCGGGTGACCATGGCGCTGCTGCTGGCCCTCGGCGCACACTCGTGGAAGTTGCAGGCCTTTCAGAAGAAGTCCAAGGGCTCGTCCCTGAAGACCGTGACGATTATGGGCTTGCCGGAGCGCATCGATACGACGCGCACGGAGGCAGAGATTAACGGCGCCAACCTGGTGCGCTGGCTCACCGCTCTGCCCGCCAACAAACTGTCGACCACCGCCTACCGGGCGGTGCTGACGACACTGGCCATGAAGCACAACTGGGAATTCGAGTGGCTGGGTGAGGCCGAGCTTCGGAAGCTCAATGCCGGTGCGTTTCTTGCCGTCGCCCAGGGCAATGCAACGCCAGAAGCCGGCATAGCCCGGCTGCGCTACCGGCCCGGCAAGAAGGCGAAGAGCAAGGCGGTGGCGGCTGCCGATGTCGCGCTGGTGGGCAAGGGCATCATCTTCGACACGGGCGGGACCAACCTGAAGTCGGCCCCGCACATGCTCGACATGCACACCGACATGTCCGGCAGCGCCGTCGCTCTCGCGGTGTTACAGACCCTTTCGGCTCTCAATTCACCACTTAATGTCGATTGCTGGCTCGCAATTACCGAGAACCGCACGGGCCCGACGGCTTACAAGCAACGGGATGTCGTCACCGCCAGCAATGGCGTAACCATCGAAATCATCCACACCGATGCCGAGGGCCGCATGGTGCTGGCCGACACGCTGGCGCTGGCCGGGCGGGAGAAACCGGCCCTCGTGCTCGACTACGCCACACTCACGGGCGCCTGTGTCTACGCCCTGTCCGAGCGCTACAGCGGCGTGTTCACCAACCGGGAGGCACTGAACGAACTGCTGGTGCGAACCGGCCGTGAAGCGGGTGAACGGGTCTGGCCGTTCCCCAACGACCCGGATTTCGACGACGACCTGAAATCGAAGACCGCCGATGTGGCCCAGTGTTCGTCGTCCGGTGAAGCGGACCAGATCCTGGCCGCCCGCTTCCTGCAGCGTTTCGTGCCCGAGGGCATCCCCTGGATTCACATGGACCTGGCGTCGGCGACGCGCAAGGACGGCCTGGCGCAAATGCCGGGCGGCCCCACCGGCTTTGGCGTGCGGTACACCGTTGCGCTACTGCTGGATCACGCTGACGAACTGAAGCAATTCGCGGGATGACCGCCACTGTTGCCGATTCCGCTCCCGACGAAGCAGGGCAGCCGGTGACTTCCGCCATCAGCCGCCGCTTCCGGGGCTTCCTCCCGGTCGTCGTTGACCTGGAAACCGGCGGCTTTAATTGCAAGACCGACGCGCTGCTCGAGATCGCGGCCGTGCTTCTTAAGATGGACGACGACGGTACCGTTTCTCGCGGCGAGACCATCGCCTGCCATGTACATCCCTTTGAAGGCGCGAACCTCGAACCGGCCGCGCTGGAGGTCACGGGAATTGACCCTTTCAACCCGCTGCGCCTGGCCAAGGCGGAGCGCGAAGCACTCCAACATGTGTTCAAGCCAGTGCGCGACGCCATGAAGGAGGCCGGCTGCAAGCGCGCCATCCTGGTGGCTCACAATGCGCACTTCGACCTGGGATTCCTCAATGAGGCAATTACGCGCACCGGCGTCAAGCGCAGCCCCTTTCACCCCTTTAGCGTGCTCGACACGGCCACGCTCTGCGGCGTGGCCTATGGCCAGACCGTTCTGGCCCAGGCGGCCGCTGCGGCCGGCATGCCGTGGGACTCCGCCAGCGCCCACTCAGCGATTTACGACGCCGAAGTCACCGCCGACGTCTTCTGCCAGATCGTAAATCGGTTCAAACCGATCTACGATTCCGCTATTCTCTCGCCACCTCCGGGATCACCGGAGAATCAGGGGGTTAACTCATGAATCCACTCAAGTCTGTTTCCGGCTCCATCGTCATCGGCCTGGTGCTGATGGTTGTCTTAAGCCTGCTGTTGCCAGCCAGTGACGGCCTGAATCTCGGCAGCCTTGATCGCTGGCTGCACATTATTTCGGGCGTCGTCTGGATCGGCATCCTCTATTACTTCAACATCGTGCAGATCCCGGCGCTCGCCGTGGGTCTCGCCGACAAGGGCGGCCCGGGCAATGCCGGCATCCTCAAGTACATCGCACCGCCGGCCCTCCTCTGGTTTCGCTGGGCCGCGGTGGCGACGGTGCTGAGTGGCGTCTTGCTGATGGAGTTCACCTACGGCGGCGGCGGCCTGATGAAGGGTCTGATGTTAAGGGAAGGCTTCGTGACCATCGGTGTCGGCGGCTGGCTCGGGATCATCATGGCGCTCAACGTCTGGGTGATCATCTGGCCGAACCAGAAGAAGGTGCTCGGCGTGGTGGCCGCCACTGACGAACAGAAGGCCAGTGCCAAGGTCATGGCCAGCATGGCTTCCCGCGTCAACTTCGTCCTGTCGATCCCGATGCTGATGGCGATGGGCGGCCAGTCCCACGGCCTCCCCTTCTGATTGGTCCCCGTAGGAGCGCCTTCAGGCGCGACATCAACATCGGTCGCGCCTGAAGGCGCTCCTACGGGGGAATTCTGCTCATGTCGACGAGAATGTCCGCCGAGCTCATCGCTCACATCACCGCTTCGGTGCATGGGGCGCTGGCAGAGGACGTTGGTAGCGGTGACCTCACCGCCGCTCTCGTTCCCGCAGGCCAGAAGGCGCAGGCAACGATCATCACCCGCGACGACGCCATCATCTGCGGCCAGCCCTGGGTAATGGAAGTCTTCCGCCAGCTCGACCCGGCAATCACCCTCAAGTGGCGCGTCGAAGAAGGCGGCAGCGCCACGGCAAATCAGACTCTGTGCGACCTGCACGGCCCGGCACAGCCCCTGCTCACGGGAGAACGGACGGCACTCAATTTTCTGCAGACGCTGTCGGCTGTGGCCTCGGCCACCCGGGTGTGCACCACGGCCATCGCCGGCACTCGCGCCCGGATCCTGGATACGCGCAAAACCATTCCCGGCCTGCGCCTTGCGCAGAAGTACGCCGTGCGCATCGGCGGCGGCACCAATCACCGGATGGGCCTGTACGACGGCATCCTGGTTAAGGAAAACCACGTCGTCGCGGCCGGCGGGATTACGGCGGCGGTCCGCGGCGCGCGCCACCAGAAATCCATCGTGCTGCTGGAAGTCGAGGTGGAAAACCTTGCCCAGGCGGAAGAAGCCCTGGCTGCAGGCGCCGACCGTCTGCTGCTCGACAATTTCAGCATCGAGTTGCTGGGCGAGGCAGTCGCCCTGCGGGATCGACAGGCGCCCGGCACCACCCTGGAAGCATCCGGCGGCATCAACTTCGAAACGCTGCGGCCCGTCGCCGAAACCGGCGTTGACTTCATCTCGATCGGGGCACTGACGAAGAATATCCGGGCCGTGGATCTTTCCATGCGCTTCCGCTTCGAATGACCGTCGAAACCCTGCCTTGCGCCTTGTGTGGCAAGCCGCCCGGTGTGTGCATCTGTGATCGCGTCGAACCGGTCGCCACCAAACTCAAGGTCGTCATCCTCCAGCACCCCCAGGAGGACGACGCCATTCTCGGCACCGCCAAACTGATCGACCTGACGCTGCCCAATGCCGAAATTCGCGTTGGCCTGTCCTGGGCCTCGATCGAGCACGCTCTGGGCGTAAAGACCGTCGAGCGGGAACGCTGGGCGGTACTGGCCACCACCAAGCTGCCCAAGCCAATCCCGGAGGCCGAGCGCAACAGCCCGGTGCTGGTCATGGATCGCAAGGGTCGATTGCGCGACCTGAAGCGCCATGGCCTCAAGGGCATCATCGTGCTCGACGGCACGTGGAGCCAGGCGAAGACGCTGTGGTGGCGAAACGCCTGGTTGCTAAAACTGCCGATCATCGTGCTGAAACCGCGGGAAGCGTCAATGTACGGCCGGCTGCGCAAGGCGCCCCGCAAGGAGTGGGTGTCCACGCTGGAGGCAGTCGGCGAGGTGCTACCTGCGCTAGGCGAACCGGAGGCCGTGCGGACCAGCCTGCGACGCCTGCTGCGCACCCTGTTGCAGCGCGCCCGGGACGCCGCGTAGGAGCGCCTTCAGGCGCGACGATCTCCGATCGCGCCTGAAGGCGCTCCTACAGGTCAGAGCGGAATCTTGCCCGTCCACATGTCGGCGTACATGCGAAAGTCGCCGATCAGGCTGTAGAGCGGGTGACTAAACGTTGCCGGACGATTGCGCTCGAAGTAGAAGTGCCCGACCCAGGCAGGCCCGTAACCGACCACGGGAATCGCAAGCAGCCAGATCAAGGCGCCGGTGGAGAGAATGGCCGCCAGCATCAGTAATACCAGCGTCGTGCCGAAGAAGTGCAGGCGGCGACAGGTGCAATTCTGGTGCGCGCGCAGGTAGTCCGGGTAGAAGTCGGCGAAGGAAGCGTATTTTGACGGTGCCGTCATCGGCTTAGCTGTTTGCCGCCGCCGCCATCACGACGCGCTTTGGCTCCGAAATACCGTAACCCTGCGCGTAATCCACGCCCATACCACGAAGCATCGTGATGATTTCCTGGTTTTCCGCCCATTCGGCGATGACTTTCTTGCCGGTGAGGTGGCCAATTTCGTTAATGGAACGGACCATCTCGCGATCGATGGGATCATGCAGGATTTCCTTGACGAAGCTGCCGTCGATCTTGAGGAAGTCGACGGGGAAGTGCTTCAGGTAACCGAATGAAGACAGGCCAGTGCCGAAGTCGTCCAGGGCAAACTTGCAGCCCAGTTCCTTGAGCGCGTTGATGAAGCGGCTCGCCTGCGCAAAGCTGGCGATGGCGGCCGTCTCGGTGATCTCGAAGCAGATCTTGCTGGCGTCCAGGCCACTGCGCTGGAACTGGCGAATGACAAAGGGCAGGAATTCGTTGTCGGCCAGGCTCGCGCCCGACAGATTGATAGAGCACAACGTCAGGCGCTCTCGTTCATCGGCCTCCGATACCAGCCAGCGGAAGGCATGCTCAACCACCCAGCGATCGATGTTCGAGATCAGGCCGTAGCGTTCCGCGGCGGCAATGAACAAGTCCGGCGACACAAGCCCGCCCTGCTCGTCCCGCATGCGCAGGAGAATCTCGTAGTGGGAGCCCGCCTCCTCGACCTGCAGCGGCTGGATGGTCATCCGGTACAGCTCGAAGCGATCGTCCTCGAGCGCGTTGTTGATACGCGCGGCCCACTGCATTTCGCGGCGGCGACGCATCAGGTCGATATCGTTCTGCTTGAAGGTGTGGATGCGGTTCCGGCCCGCCTCCTTGGCTGCCTGGCAGGCGCTGTCGCCGGCCGTGATCAGCGTCGCCACGTTGTCGTCGTCACCGGTGATCGGCACGACTCCCACGCTGGCGCTCAGGCGGAAGGTGCGATCGTCCCAGCTGAACTTGTAGTCCTTGATGGCCTCGCGCAGCATCTCGGCGGTGCGCATAGCCTCCTCGGTACTGCAGGCCTCGAGCAGCAGGCCGAACTCGTCGCCGCCCAGCCGCGCCAGCGTGTCCCGCCAGCGGATCTTGGCCTTCAGCAGCGCGCCAAGCTGCGTGAGCAGCATGTCGCCGGCGCCGTGGCCGCAGGAATCGTTGATAATCTTGAACTGGTCCAGGTCGAGGTAGAGCAGCGCGTAGGAGGTTTCGCGGGCCTTGGCGCTCTTCAGCGAACGCTCCAGCCGGCTCTCGAACTCGCGGCGATTGACGAGGCCCGTCAGCAGATCGTGACTGGCGTGGTACGACAGGCGCCGGTTCAGCTCGCGGGATTCACTGACGTCGTGAAACACCAGCACACCACCGGTGACGTCACCGCGGTCGTTGCGGATCGGCGAGGCGGTGCTCTCTATATAGAGTTCGTTGCCGTCTCGCCGGATCAGAAGCGACGGCCGCACGGACTTCACCGCCCGGTTGCGCTTGATGGAGCTCATCACCGGGTTTTCGAGCGGCTCGCAGGTCTCCTCGTGGAACCCGCGGAAGATGTCGTCGACGTGGCGCCCGCCGGCGTCGTCCACGTTCCAGCCGGTCAGCTCCTCGGCCACCGGGTTGATGTACTCGACGGTGCCTTCGTGGTCGGTCGTCACCACGCCGTCACCGATGGACTGCAGCGTGATCTGGGCACTCTCTTTTTCCCGAAACAGTGCCTCCTCGTAGACCTTCTGCTCCGTGATGTCGGTTTCTACTCCGACCAGCCGCCGCAGACGGCCCTGGTCGTCGAGGAGCGCCTTGGCGCGGCAAGTGACCCAGCGCCACTCACCGTCTTTGCGGCGCATGCGGTGGGTGTTCTCGAATATCTCGGTATTCCCGGTGAGATGGTCCCGAAGGCGGGCCTGCAGCCGCGCGTAGTCATCCACGTGCACGATTCGGCGCCAGTCCGGCGCGTTTCGCGCCAAATCCGCGTCGTCATAACCCATCATCCGTTTCCAGCGGGGCGAGTACTCGACGCGGTTGTTTTTTGCATCAAAGTCCCAGGTGCCGTCGTTGACCGTCTTTTCGAGCAGGTTCTCGCGCTCGTTGATCTCGGCCAGACGCACCGTGGTTCGCACCCGCTCCAGGCCGGATGCCAGGCTGGAGCCGAGGAGCTTCAGCAACAACGTGTGTTCGACACTCCAGCCCGGCTGGGGCTGACCGAAAAACAGCCCGAGGAACCCCGCGCGCTGCCCGTGAATGTGAAAACCAATCAGGAGCAGTGCGCCGCAGCCCATCGTGGCCAACCTGGCCGCGTCGATACTCTGCGCGACCGTGGCCGCATCCGTGCTGGCAATGCCGTGTACCCGGAGGTGGTCGAGGTGCTTGTCGAGCCAGGGCAATTCGTCGAGGGAGACGCCCGTCAGGATTTCAGGATTGCAGATGGCGAAGGTGCTGCGCGCGGCAAGGATCTGCTGGAAGCTGCCGCCTGAAGCGTCGAGCAGCGCCACGGCAACCGCGTCGCAGCCCGTAGCCTCCCGGATGGTCTCCAAAGCCGCAGGTATTAGGGGATCGCCGGCACCGCCCGCGAGATTCTGCAGGTCGACCGCGAGCTTGGTGTAAACGACATCGAGGCCGCCGACAGTTCGACCGCCGACTGCATCTTGCAGACCCGTCAACGTCAGGTGGTGTTCCATTTTCCCGCCGCACCCCGGGCACCTGCGCTGCATTCTGACAGAGATTTGTCGGAATACAACTTAAGCCGATGTTCTCCATCGTAATGGATGATCCCGTCCACCTGTCGCGTCAACACGACCAGATGGCTTATACCCATCGCTCAACTGTGCGTGCTGCCTCCCGGTTGAGCGACTTCAGCGGGCCGACGACAGCGGTCGCCGCCCCTGTTCTTTCGGCATAATCGCCGTTATTGAACTTGTAGCGAGGCGCCTGTGCAATGGTCGGCAAATCAATGACGGAGACGCTGCGTAACTGGTGGACCCTGGATAGCAGTGCCGAACAGCAGAGCGCCGACAATCCCTTCAGCGCGCTTTCCCCCCACCAGCGCCGCGGCACCGGCCCGATGCTGGCACTGGCCTTCGGCTGGGGCTTCCTGATTACGGGATTGTTTATCGGCGGGCTGCTCGGCGCCGGTCAGCCCTTCTGGCCCGAACTCGTCTGGAGTGCCCTGCTCGGCAACGTCGTGAACTTTGCCGTTGGCGCGCTGGTGGGCTACATGGGCTACCGCACCGGCTGTAACAGCGGCCTGCTGTTCCGGCTCGTGTACGGCAACGTCGGCGCCGCCGTGCCCGTGCTGTTTCTCACGGTGCTGCTCATCTTCTGGCAGGGCATCACCGTCGGCGCGTTCAGCTTTGCCTGGGTGCAGGACTTCAACTCCCCGTGGTTCTACGTCGTCGCGGTTTTTGCCGGGTTGCTTTACACCGTTACGACCTACTTTGGCGTCAGGGGTCTGGAAAAAGTCGCGCTGCCTGCTTCGCTGATTCTCGTCACCGTGCTCATTTATGCGGGCTGGTACAACATCAATGAGGCCGGTGGCTGGACCGCCTTCCTGGCCCTCTCGCGGGCCACCGCGGCCGCTGCCCCACTCACCAACGTGCAGGCCATGAACATCGTGATCGGCTCCTGGATCGTTGGCGCTGTGGTCATGGCGGAATACACCCGCTTCGCCCGGAAGGCCTGGGTCTCCATCGCGATTCCGTTCATCGTGCTGATCGTGACCCAGTCGATCCTCCAGTTTGTCGGCGCCATGGGCGGCGTGGTGTCGGGAAACTTCGACTTCACCGTGTACATGCGCTCGGCCGGGACGGTGGTGGCGCTGTTCGGGCTCATCTCCATGAGTTTCGCCCTGTGGACGACCGGCGACGCCAACCTTTACCTGCCGTCGATCCAGACCGCCAGCGTGTTCCGCCGGCCCAAGCGGGTGATGGTGGTGATCTGCGGTCTGCTGGGCACCCTGCTCGGCCTTGGCATCTACCAGCGCTTCATGGACTTCATCACCATACTGGCCATGCTCGCGCCACCCCTGATTGGCCCGGTCATCGTCGACTACTACGTGTGCAACGCGATGCGCTTTCGCGCCGAACTGCTGGAGCGCCTGCCAGCCTGGAACCCGATTGCAGTGCTGTCCTTTGCCGTTGGTGCCGTCAGCACGTGGTTCTCGCCAGACTGGATCGCCAACGGGCTATTCGGCTTGCTGGTGTCCATGGTCGTCTACGGGTTGCTCTACCTGCTCGCGAACGTCCTGGGGGTCCGCCTCGGACACGCCCGGGCCGTTGCCGAATCCGCAACCACATGACCGCCTGGCACCTCAACTTTCTTGGTGTCGGCAACGCCGCCGCGCCGGCTCTGGGCTCGGCCAGTGTCGTGCTGGAGAAAAGCGACGTGCCACTGCTGATGGTCGACTGCGGCCAGGAAGCGCTCACCGGTTTTCTGGAACACTATGGCCGTCCACCGCCGGCCCTGTTTATCACCCACGTGCACATGGATCACGTGGCGGGCTTCGAGCGGTTGTTTGTCGCCAATCATTTCGGCAATACCGGCCTGCCGCGTACCCGTCTTTTTGTGCCGGCCATGCTGGTGCCCCTGCTCCAGGGGCGCGTGGCCGACTACCCGAACGTCGTTGCTGAAGGCCACGCCAACTTCTGGGACGCCTTCGAACTGGTTCCTGTCAGTTACGGGTTCTGGCACGAGGGCCTCTGGTTCGATGTCTTTCCGGTGCGCCATCACGTCCCGGGCACGGCCTGGGGTATCTGCCTGCAGGGCAGCTTTCTCTTCACGGGCGACACGCGCCCCATTCCCGAGACGGTCGCCCAGTTTGCCGACGGACTGATGCCGCTGGTGCATGACTGCGACCTCCACGGCAACCCGTCCCACACCGGGTTGCCCGACCTGCTTCGCGAGTACCACGTCGATCTGCGCCGGCAGATGATCGTGTATCACTACGCCTCGCCCGAGGCGGGCATCGAACTCGAAAAGGCCGGTCTGCGCGTGGCGAAGCCCGGCGACCGCCTGCAATTGCCGTCGCCCCGCGAAGCAACGGCAACCCACGCGGCTGCCGTCCGCCAACGCGTGCAGGGCGACCGCCGCCACCCGTCCCGCTGACATCAGAGGTCATACTCTCAAGGAGACGTAACGTGTTTCGACTGATACTTGGCGCCCTCGCCGTAACCGTAGTGTCCTGGATCTGGAGTGTGGGCTTCTACGTGCTGAGCCCGGTTCCGTACTGGACGATGTCGCAGACTCTCGACGACCGCGAGGCCGGCGCCGCCCTGCTGGAGCATTTTCCCGAAAGCGGCACCTATATTCTTCCGGGGCGGTTCAGCAGCAGGGAACTCCGGGCTGAAATGCGGGCCAATGGCCCTGTGGCCACGGTGTACCTCAATCGCAATGGCAGCCCCCAGTCATCGCCGCTGAAGACCGCGCTGGGCATTCTTCAGGGCGTCGTGATCGGCCTGACGCTCGGGGTCGCGATGCTGATGCTGAACCGCTACACGACGAAGTACTGGAATCACGTGGCGATCTGCAGCACGGTGGGCCTCGCCTACTCGGCCTACCCAAGGGTCGCCGATATCGTGTTTTCGGACTTCCCCCCGGGCTACCAATGGATGATGATCTTCTCGGACTTCGTCAGCTTCGTGCTGATGATCATGGTGATGGCGTGGTTCACGAGACCCCGCCCGACCGACAAACTCGCAACGTAGAACCTCAAGGAGTCAGTCATGCGACATTTAATTCCCGGCCTGCTTCTGCTGGTGTTGCCGTTGCTTGCGATTGCCGGCACGGATGAACCCCACGCCAGCAAGGTTGTGGATTCGGCGGAGTTCGCCCGCCTGCGGACTCTTGCTGGCACGTGGCTGCTGGCCGATGAATCAGGCCAGCCGACCCGCAACGTCGGCAGCGTGTTCAAAGTGGTGGCCCAGGGCCACAGCATCCAGGAGACCATGTTCCCCGGCACTGACGAGGAAATGGTCAACATGTATTACCGGGACGGTGCTGCGACGGAGATGGTGCATTACTGCGCGTCAGGCAATCAGCCGCGGGTCAGCATCCGGGCCACCGGCGATCCCAACGTGCTGTCACTCGAGTTTGTCGATGTCAGCAACCTGGAATCTGCTGACGCCGAGCACATGCACGCCGGCAGGTACATTCTGGAAGGCAACGACCGGCTGAGAACGGAGTGGGTGTCCTGGAAAGCCGGCAAAGCCGCAGGGACGACGGAGTTTCGACTGGTGCGGCAGGCCGTGACAGCACAATAGCAGCCGGCCCGGCCACGACGGATTAGCGCCGGTCAACGTACGGCATCACCACGACCTGAAATTCGGACACGCCGGACCCGGGACTTAACGCTTTACGTCCGTTTTGCCCGGGCCTCTGCAGCCGCACTTTTCGCGCGTGCCTTGGCAGCGGCGGCCTTCGCCTTGCCTCGCTCCATGACGGCTTTTCGGATTGCCATCGCGGGCGGAGCAATTCCGGCTTCCTTCGCGATGTGTACAATCAGTTTCGCCGCGAACACTTTCTGATGCGCCTTCTCCATCGCCTCGTCCGCTTTTTTCCGGGCGTCGAGCAAGCGCATCATCACTTTCCTTGCCGCCTTGGGCGGACCCTGTCCTGCCGTGGCTTTCTTTGCCTTTGCCTTTGTGAATTCCCCTTGCTGTTGGTGGGTCAATCGAACCACGCGCCTGACGCTAGGCCCACTTCAATTTCGGCACTATCCGGCAATACACGTAGCAACCCTGACGAACTGACATGCTGAGCAACCTCAAGGACTTCCTGCGACTCGAATCGGCCAGCGGCATCATCCTCGTCGGCGCGGCGGTGTTCGCCATGCTCATCGCCAACTCGCCGGCGGCGCACCTGTACACCTTGTTCATTGACCTGCCGGTTGAGATCCGGGTGGGGCCGCTGCAGATCGCCAAACCGCTGCTGCTGTGGATCAACGACGGGTTGATGGCAGTCTTCTTTTTCCTCATCGGTCTCGAACTGAAACGCGAGATCCTGGAAGGCGAACTGTCGAGCCCGGACAAGATCATCCTGCCGGCGGTTGGTGCCCTCGGCGGGATGCTGGCCCCCGCAGCAATCTATGTCGTCATTAACCTCGGTAACGAGCAAGCCATGGCCGGGTGGGCGATTCCGGCCGCGACCGACATCGCGTTCGCGCTCGGCGTGCTTCTTCTGCTCGGGGAGCGGGTGCCAGTCGCCCTTAAAGTGTTCCTGGTGTCCATCGCAATCTTCGACGACATCGGCGCCATTATCATCATTGCGCTGTTCTACACCAGCAAGTTGTCACTGACCGCACTGGCCGTAGTACTGGTGCTGTTGCCGGTACTCGGCTGGCTGAACCGACGAAACAACACGAACCTGACGGCCTACCTGATGATCGGGACCATCATGTGGGTAGCGCTGCTGAAATCCGGCGTGCACGCCACGCTGGCCGGCATCGCGCTGGCGATGTTCATCCCGATGCGTGATCCGGCCAACCCCGGCGCCTCACCGCTCAAGCAACTCGAACACGACCTGCATACCACAGTAGCGTTCGGCGTCCTGCCGGTTTTCGCCTTCGCCAATGCCGGCATATCCTTCGCCAGTGTGACCGTCGACATCGTCTTGAATACGGTCCCGCTTGGTATTGCCCTGGGCCTGTTTGTCGGCAAGCAACTGGGGATTTTTTCACTGTGCTGGCTGACCATACGACTGGGCTTTGCGCAACTGCCGGCCGGCGTCAGCTGGCTGTCTCTCTACGGCGTAGCCGTCCTCTGCGGAATCGGCTTCACAATGAGCCTGTTTATCGGCTCACTGGCGTTTGACATGACGGATACCCGGGGCGTATTCGACGAGCGCCTCGGCATCATCGCGGGCTCGCTGCTGTCCGGCGTGCTGGGGTATGTCGTGTTGCGGGTTTCGCTGCCGAAAGCCGGCGCCTGAAGACCCCAGCCGGTCGCCCAACACCGAGACGCTAATCTGAGCTATATCAACCGCTAACGGGACTTATCGCAACGGTCGCTGATCAAGCCCCGGCAGGCCGCCCCAACCAGTGGCCTCTGTTCGCGTGACTTAGTTTTTGGTTGCCTGCTAAAGTCGCCCTGAGGCTTAGCTTTAAGCCTCGGTTAATAACATCAAGAAGAGGGGCACGGCCATGTCCGCCCGGCTGCTGACACCCGGCATGCTGATGGATGTCTCGGAATCCCGTCTCGACGTGCTGCGCTACTGCGGCACCGACGACGAGCGCCGCGTCGTCACTCGTCTGCTCGACCAGCCGTCCGCCTATCGCGGTTGGGGCGCATTTCACTACCCGCTCATGCAAAAAATTGCCGCCACGCGTAACCGTCGGGAACAGCGGGTTCGGCTTCGGCAAACGAACTTTGTCCTCCTGCATCGCCAGGCACTGTTTGAATACCTGCGGGGCACCGGGACTACCGGTCGCGACCGCGAGGCATTGTTCAAGATGTTCTACGGCCCCACCAATTACACTCGCGCCGTTATCGGCGAACATCGACGTTACCTGCAGTCAAACTCCAGTCTGTTCTGCGCCGATCACCTTGAAACTGCGCTGATGCACGACGCTTGTTTCACCAGCGGGTTTGCCGATTACCGGGAGCAGTACATGGAGTATTTCTCACTGTACTGCGACTGTGTCCTCGCAGAGAGCCGTGGGTCCGACTACTCGATGCAGTCGATCCTGCTGGAAATGAAGCAGCGCTTGTCAAAAACCGCCGGACAGCTGATCGCCTTGCCGGAGTACCTGCCCGAACGGCGTTCCGCCAGTAGGCGATCGGCCACGCGGTGGCGGCCGACCAGCGCCGCCGCTGGCTGAAGCGCCGGGTCTCCGGCGTCTTGTCAGACGCCCCTCGCGCGAGACCGGCCCACCAGGATCTTCGCCAGGTGCAGCAGGTTGTTGGTGGTCCAGTACAGCACCATCCCGGCCGGGAAGGTGTAGAGCAGCACGAAGAACAGCGCGCCCATACCGTACAGGCGCAGTCGCTGGGCAGACCGTAATTCCGGAGCCAGGCTCGCGTCCTCCTGCAGGCGTGCGGCGAGTATCGTGAAGGCGGTCATCAGCACCGGCAACAGGTTCAGGTGCCCGCCGAAAAACGGAATCATCACGGGCAGGGCCACTGCCCTGTCGGTGAGCGCCAGGTTCTGCGCCCACAGGAAGGAGGCGCCACTCAGGCCGAAGTTTTCGCCCAGCATGTCGAAGGCCGCGATGAACACCGGGATCTGCACGAGGAAGCCCGCCAGGCTTTTCAGGGCGTAGAAGTGGCTGATGCCGTGCTTGCGATAGACTGCCAGCGTCCTGTTGTGCGCCTCCTCGCCCTTGTACTCGCGCCTGATCGCGGCAAGATCGGGGGCGAGCAGGCTCTGCTGGCGATTCACGTCCGCCTGCCAGCGTTCGGCCACCCAGGTGAGCGGCCACATCAGCACTTTCACCGACAGGGACAACAACATGATCGCAAGCCCCCAGTTGCCGACGACGCCCTGCCAGAATTCCAGAATGGTGCGCAGGCCGGCGGCCAGGGCACGCAGCCACGGCCACAGGCCGGCGTAGAGCATGCTGTCCAGTTCCGGCGCCGCGGCCTTGAGGTCCGCCGGTGCCACGGGCCCACCGTAGAAGCGCAGTTCGACGCTGCCGGAGCCGTCGCTGTCGCGGCGGAGGGACAGCACCGGCGCCTTCCGCGCCGGCTCGCTCGTGTCAAGACGCAGCGGCGCGTCTGCCTGCAGCAGCACGGTCCAGAAGCGGCCGCGAATTCCGGCCCACTCCCCCGTCGGCAGTAGTCGATCAGTGACGACACGCTCGGCGCCGCCGAGTGTTTCCTGCCCGGCCGCATTGATCACCACCGCCTTTTCGTCCGTGTACAGACCGCCGAGACCCGCCAACGGCTCCCCCGCCAGCGCCGGCCCGCCAATCAGGTCGAGGCGCGCACCGGCCGGCACCTGCAACGATGCCGAGAGCCTGCGGCCGTCCCGGCTGAAACGGTAGCGATGCACCAGCCTTATGCCGTGAAAAGGTTGCCGCGAGGTCAGCAGCACGGTGGCGCCGGCAGCCGTCTGCCGCACGTCATGCTCATAGTCCAGGTTGTCCAGCAAACGCGTGGCCGTTTCGTCGCCAGGGACGCGCCACGCGAGCCGGGGACTGTCGCCCGCGGGCCCGAGCAGCGTCCGCGGCTGCTCTCCCGAAGCGCAGATGGCCCGGCAACTTTCCCAGCGCCCGGGAAGCCCACCGGTGAGATTGATCAGGATCAGCTGCCGCTCGCCGGTCAGCGTCACGGCGGCGGAACGTGCCGGCGCCATCGTCAGGACGGCTGCCAGGGCCAGCAGCACGATTGCAACGCCGGCTAAGGTGCCGTTCCCGGCTCGTTTAGCGGTAGAAGCGACGCATCTCACGCAGGGTTTCCTCGATGCGTTGCGGATCCAGGCGAGCATCAGCCGCCGGCCGGTAATCCGGCCCCAGCACTTCGGCGAAGCCACCTGGCTCGGAAACCATCACCCTGTTGGGCTCCACGATCGCGTGGGCGTGGTAACTGCCCGCGATGATCCAGTCCCAGGAGACCCCGTCAAAGAGATTTCGCCCGACGCTGTAATCACTCGGCGGGTTGGTGCACCCGAACAAACCCTCAAGCAGCGTCGCCGGCAGGTCCATGTGCGAGGTACGGTGTTCGTACACCTGCGCCGCCTTCCCCGGCCATCGCATCAGCAGCGTGGCCCGCAACTGGTAGGCACCAAAGTTGCCCGCGTGGCCATAGTAACCGAGTCCGAGATCGTCGAATTCGTAACCGTGATCGCTGGTGATCATTACCAGCGTGTTGTCGTTGAGTCCCGCTGCCTCGAGCGCGCCCAGCACGCGGGCCACCTCGCCATCGACCATGTGCACTCCCTGGCGATACTGCTGCCAGCGGGTCCGCGCCTGCTCGTTGGCAGAATAGCGGCCGTCCGCCACGAGACCGGCCGTTCCGCTGCCCTGCGTCAGGGGCGGGTCGTAATAGAGAAAGGCGAAGAACGGCGACGTTGCCTGTCGCGCGCCGAGCCACTTCAGCCAGTCCGCCGTCACGGCCCGGTTCTTCTCGATGCCGCTCGCTGCCGATTCGGGATTGAGGCCGGCGACACCGGCAAACACCGTCCGGTCGATCAAGGTGGGGCTGCCGTAACCCACGGCGCTGGACGTCATCAGCGTGTAGCCCTGACGGCGGAATTCGTCCAGCAACACGGGCGGCTGCTGCGTGTCGTAGAAAGCCTGCCAGTAGGTGCTGGGCAGGCCGTAGTACATCGAGAACAGGCCCATGCGCGACGAGTTGCCGCCGCTCCAGTGATTCGCAAATGACTGACCGGTAGCGCGGAATGCTGCCACGTTGGGGCTCGTTACCGGGTCAATGGCATCGGGCCGCAGCGCATCGACGAGTATCCACAGCACATTAGGTGGAACTCTGCCGGTACCCGGGCACTGCAGGGGCTTAAGCGGGTAATTGAGATCGCCGGAAGCTGTCGCGGCGCCCTGCCGGAGCAGCCGGGCCTGGCGCACACGCTCCTCGTCAAGCCAGCCCAGTTTTGCCAGCGTGCGCTTGGCATGCACCGGGTAGTACAAAGGCAGCAGAGCTGTGAAGCGAGTCACCGGGCTGTAGCCCATCGCGTCTGCCCAGACATGCAGACCCTGGCTCGAAAGCCAGCACAGGGCGAGGGTGGTGGCCAGTAAGCGCCCGCGGGCCGGGCGGTTACGAATTGCCAGCCAGCGATGAATCGTCCCGCCGAGCATCGTTTCGAAGGCCAGCGCTATCAGGAACACGATGCCCGCGAACACCCAGGTCGCCGTGTCGAAGAGCACGATGGTGAAGAGGCTCAGGTGGAAACGCCGCTCGACGAAGAGATTGGTGTCGACCACCAGCAGCACCAGGCCGAGCGTGGCGATCAACACGGCCACGGGCATGATGACCCGACGGGTCGGCCAGACCGCAATCAGGGGGCCGACCACGAGGAACGGCAGCGCGACAGCGAGCAACGCCATCTGGCCGAGCATCGCGAGCGGAACGTAGGCGGTGGCCACCACCGAGTCCGGCCACGACCACGCCGGCAAATAGCGCAACGCCACCGCGAGGTACAGGCCGGCGTTCGCCGTCAGGAACCAGCCGGCCCAGCGATAGAGTCCCCGACGCGTCACGAGTCGGTCCCGGTCACGGAACTTGCTGCCACGACTGCTGCGGCAATTCGGGCGATGGCCACCGCCCCGGCCGGACCGCTGTGGCCGAGGTTATAAACCCCGTCGTCGCGCACGGTGGCGACGCTGGCTTTAAACTTGGCCGGGTTGGCCACGAGTTCGCGGATCAGGGCCGGTGCAGAAGCAACGTCATCCGGCTTCAGCAACGCACCAAGCCGCGTGCGCACAAAAGACTCGAAGGGCTCCATGCCCAGTTCCGGCCAGGTGTCGTTGCGCGCTTTCGGCGGCACGTCGATGTACAGCACCGGCTTTTCGAGGCCCATGCCGTAGTCCTGCCCCGCACCGGACCAGTCGGTCACCATCACGTGCGAGTCGTACAGCGAGTCGCTCTCCCCCATCTGCTCGATCAGACTGAAGCGGGAATTGGCGCGGTGCCGGTCCGCGATCCGGTCAATCACCTCGGGGGTCATCCAGCGCGTCTGGTAGTGGGGCCGCAAGGTGACGCGAAAGCCGGCCTCCAGCAGCGCTGCCACCAGCGCGTTGCCGCAAACGGGCAGGATGGTCTGCTCACCCCACGACGGCGCCACCAGAACGTGTATGTCGGCATCGCTATGCACGGGAAGTGGCTCACGGCGGTTCGCGAGCAGCTCCTCCAGCCGTCCGTAGCCGTGGGGAATCAGCTGCTTGGCTGGCAGGCCGTGCAGTTCCTCGCGCCGGCGGATCTCGCGCATCTGGTGCGGACCGGCGCACAGGATGGTGTCGTAGCTATCGAAGGAATTCGCCCGGTCGGCCATGTGGGTACTGATCAGCGAGTGGAACAGGTACACGACGTGCACCGGGTGCACGGATCGCTTCAGGTCGAGATTGCCGAAATCGAGGATCTGCGTCACCAGGACGTCGGCATCGAGGAACTGGCAGAAGGCGATTCTCCACAGACCCTTGCCGACGCAAAACCCCCGGATGCGTGGCGACGCCTGGCGAAGGCCCGGATCTCCGGCTTCGGAGCTGACGTAAATAATTGTTTCACCGAGCACGTCCGTCAGGTGCCGGATTACCGGCGCGAAGTGATGCCAGTCCTGGGCGCTTTCGGCCAAAAATACGATCCGCCGTTGCGCCCGCGGCACGCGCCGGAAAGCGCGGTACTCCCGCCACTCGCTAAACCAGGACATGATCCGGTTACGGCAGGGTAGTTTGCAGGCCGGCAGCCTCACCGAGAATCAATTTGTCTTCCACGACAAACGACTGGCCGTGGTAGCCAAACTGCATGTATGGCAGGAGCTGCCATTTCTCGTTGCGACCGAAAGCCTCCAGCATGGCCCGACGCTCTCCGGAGACCTGGGTCGCGGACCAACAGAAGTAATCATCGAAGGCAATGATCATTCCGTGCTTCAGGCGTGGCATCAGGAAGCGAAGAACGGATTTCGTGCTGGAATACATGTCGCAGTCAATGAAGGCCAGGGCAATATTGACCGGCGCGTCCCCGGCTGACATCTGATCGAGCGTGTCGTGATAAAAGCCGGGAACGACGCCGTAAGCCGATGTGGGAATTCCGTCCCTGGCGCAGACCCTGAAAGGAATCGAATGCCCACAGGTGGGCGTTGTGCCCGTGCCTCCGTGACTCCAGGTGCGCCAGCCAGAACGATGATCCGGACCAGCAACCGAATTCAGCGTAGTCGCCGTCAATGCGGTTGAAGGCGAGGGCCCGGAATGCGTTATAGAAAAACTGCTGCTTCCAGACCCGATCCTGCATCGAGACGTCAAATATGTCGTTCGCCATGGATCGGGAGTATAGGGAATCCGACGCCCTTGTTGTTGGTCAGCCGGCCCGCAGGAAGGTGACTTCGCGACCGGTATCGCTGACCGCGGCGATCCGGTAGCCGGCAGCACGCAAACCGGCAATGGCGCGGCGCGTGGCCTCGAGTCCGATCTGCGGGAACCGGTGGTGGAATTCCACGAGCAGTTGCGCAGGGAGAACCCCGGTCGCCAGCATGTCGTCCAGAACCGCGTACTCGGCACCCTCGATGTCCATGCGCAGCAGATCCGGAACGTCACACTGCAGGCGCGCTACAACGCTGCTGAGGCGGTAGCCCTCGGCGGTGATTGTTCCGGCGTTGCTCCGACCTGACGACACGACACTCAGCATCGGTGCACCCCCGGCCCGCGTCGCCTTGCGTTCCTCGAGCTGGATAGCGCCATCGGTTGCGACCACGGCCCAGGGGTGATGCCGAAAACCCGGTGGCAGCTGCTGGGTCTGCAGCCACGCGGCGCTGGATGGTGTGGGGTCGAAGGTTTCCACAGTGGCCGCATGGTTGCGAATGAGTCCGAGTTCGAAATCGATGTTGCGACCGACGCCCAGGCCAAACACGAGCGCGCCGCGCGGTATCCGCTCGGGACACAGCAGCCAGCCGGCAGAGAGCCGCACGGGCTCGCGCAGTTCGGGCCGCAACCAGAGTTCGCGGCCGGTCAGCCGGCGTGCGAGTCGTTTGGCACGCTGGTAAAACGGTTGTCCGCGGAGCTGCTTGCGTAGCTGGCGGAGGCGACCCAATCTGGGGTTCCCGGGGGAGCAGCAGCCTTAAGAAGGCTGGTTGCCCTGTGTGGAGTCGGCCGCGCTGCGATTCGTCACATCCCGTTGGGTTTCGGGTGCGGCTTCCGGGCGGCGAATCAGCAGGTTCCGGAACTTGTACCAGTACGTTTTCACGGCGAGCCCGAGCGTGGCAAACAGTCCCACAATGGCTGACAAAATCATGCTGCCCGTGCTGGGATCGAGGTAGGCCTGCGCCTCCGGCGCGAGACCGGCCAGGGCGCAGAACACGGTCAACAGGCGGGCGGATTTTTGTTGGCTTTGCATGCTGCCAATCATAACGCAGGCCGGCCCGCGGCTGCCGCCATCCGGCGGCGAACTTCCGGGTAGATCGTCTCCCGCGCGCGCGCCAGGTGCGCGGGGTCATCGATTTCACCCCAGACCAGATCCGCAATGACCGGGCAGGCAATCCCCTGCTCGCGACCAGCGGCCACCAGGCAATCGGTTTCGTAGTCGTATTTCAGCGACGTGGCAAAAGCGCGCTCCGCAATCCCGCACATGCGCACGTACAGTTCAGCCGATATTTTCGAAATGCCAACCAGTTCGCCGGCCACGCCGGGACCGAGGGCATCGCGGCGCTTGGACATATCCTGGAGCCAGCCGTCCCGGACCTCGACGTACACCTCATCCCCCGCGCCCGTCGGACCGGACAGCAGGATGGCGTCCGGGGCCGCGTGGTCCAGCAACTGTGTCAGGGCGCGCGGTTCGTAGACGAGATCGGACTCCAGCAGCAGGAACGCCCCGCCTATCACGCCACGCGCGCAGTACAACGAGTACATGCTGCCCGAATCGGCGAAACGCGGATTGTGCACAGTGCGGACGAGACCGGCGCGCCGCCTGGCCAGCTCCTCGTAGTGTCCGGCGCAATGACCCGTGACGATCAGCACGTCACGTATACCGGCCATCGCCAGCCGGTCGATGGATTCCTCGATGATCGGGAGCTCGCCCAGTTTCAGAAAGCCCTTCGGGCGATCATCGACATGGCCGGCGAGCCGCGTCCCGCGGCCGGCGGCCAGAATGACCGCCGACGTGATGGACGCCGTGGGCATGGTCATCCGACCGCCCCGAGAATCCGCGTGAGCGCGGCACAGAGCCTGTCCAGGTCGTCAGGACGGATATCACCCATGTGCGCGATCCGGAAAATCCGCGCACCGAGATCGCCCTGCCCCGCGTAAATCACGAATCCCTCGGCCTTCAACGCGGCGTGCAGCCGGGCGTAGGTCTGGCCCGCTGGCAACAGCCAGGACCACAGCACCGGCGAGTACTCGTTGTCCGGCAACAGCGTCTTCAGGCCTGCCGCCTGCAAGGTCATGGCAATACGCGCCGCGCGGGCCACGTAGCTCTGCCGGCGCGCGGCGCTGCCGCCTGCCTCGGCGTGCTCGGCCAGCGCCTCGCGGAGCGCAAACGCGACCTGCACGGGCAAGGTAAAGGGCGAAAACCCGTCGCGGTGCTGACTGCCGTAGTACGACCGAAGGTCAAGGTACAGGCTGCCACTGCGGTACGTCGGGGCGGACCAGAGCGTGTCGCGCCCCAGGACAAACGAGAGTCCGGCAACACCGTGCAGGCACTTGTTGGCCGTCCCGGCAAGCGCGCCGAGGTTCCAGGCATCGGCTTCGATGAGTTCCGCGCCAAAGCTGCTGACGGCGTCGAGCAACAGCGTGACCTGCCGCTCCCGGCACAGGGAGCCCAGCGCGGCCAGATCATTGAGACGGCCGGTAGTGGTCTCATGGTGGACGACAGCGAGATGGGTAATGGCGGGATCTTCGTCGAGCTGTCGGGTGACCGCGCCAACGTTGATGGCGTCCGTCCAGTTGTGCCCGGCCACGCGGAAGGGTTTGCCGTGCACCTCGAGCATACGTGCCATGCGCTCGCCATACACGCCGTTGGCAACCACCAGTGTCGAGCGCGCGTCTGGCGCGAAGCTGGCCAGCATGGCTTCGACAGCACTGGTACCCGACCCGGCCAGCGTGACCGCGCGGAAGGCGTCCGCCATGCCAGGGTGAACATGCACCAGGCGCCGATTGATGTCCTGGAGCAGCGCTGCGAATTCGGCTTCACGGTGGCACCAGTCACCGCCCGTCAACGCAGCCCGCACCCGGTCGGTCAGCGTCACGGGTCCCGGATTAAGCAGGACCTGGCGGGGTGGCACCTTGGCTTTCGGGGTCATGCCCTTATCTGCCGGGGACCGAGCCAGGCACGAAAACGCTCTGCCACGGCCGCGGGTGGCATGGCGGGACGTGGCAGGCCCGCGGGCACCCCCGCGAGCACCGGTACGTGCAGGAAGCGCAAGCTCGGTCTCCGGTCTGCGAGCAGCGCGTGCACGTCGGAGGCACGAGCAGCCGCCATCGCTGCCGGGTAACCGGCACCGGCGGCTATGGCGCAGAAATCCACGCCGGGTGAGACGGTGGCCTGACCGCCTGTGGACTCGTGCTGGCCATTGTCGATCAGCACATGGACGAGGTTAGGTGGCGCCTCGGCACCAACCGTGGTCAGCGCACCGAGGCGCATCAGCGCCGCGCCGTCACCATCGATGGCAATGACACGCCGGTCCGGGCGGGCCACGGCGAGTCCAAGGGCAACGCTCACCGCGCACCCCATGGACCCGACCATGTAGAGCTGGTTTGCCGTGTCGCCAAGCGCGTACAGCTCCCGGCCGGTGAAGCCGGTGGTCGCCACCAGCAGATCCCGGTCCAGGGCGGCGGCACGAATGGCCGCGAGCACGGCCTGCCGCTGGTCCACCGGCACCGGGCGCGGGATGGTCGTTGCCGGCTGGGGCGCCGGGCGCCCTGGCGGCGCAGACAAACGGGTGTCCGCCACGCTGCCCTTGCGCATCACGAGCGCGTAAGGGCGCCGTTCACCCTGCATATGGGCCATGGCCTTGTCGAGTGCGGGCCCGATCGCGGACTCCTCCTCGGGGAACAGCGCCCACGGGATACCCATGAGCTCGAGCAGTTGTGGAGTGATCGCGCCCATCAGTTCGTGCTGCGGTTCATCGGCATGCCCGCCGGGCTCGCCCCGCCAGGTCACGATGAGCAGCACCGGGATCCGGAAGGCCCAGGTCAGCGAGGTGAGCGGATTGACCGCATTACCAAGCCCGGAGTTCTGGAACATCACGACGGCCGGACGGCCCCCAAGTTCCGCGCCCGCGGCAATGGCCACCGCATCACCCTCATTCGCGGCAGCGATGTACCGCAACTCGCCGGAATTGATCGCGTGATTGATAAAGGGCGTGAGGTACGAACAGGGCACGCCGGTGTAAAGGCCGAAGCCCCGCTGGAGAGCGGCGGCGATGAACCCGCCGGCGTCAATCACGACGACTGCTCACGAGAAGCTGCCGGCGGCGACCACGTCATCGAGGCTGTCCACGTCGAGCCAGTGGCCGGTGGTGTACAGAACCCGCACACGTTCGCCGCTCTCAACGAGAGTCGTCAGCAGGTGGTGCAGCTTGGCCTGGCGATTGGCCGGGGCCCCGGCCTGCTTTAACACCGTTGCCCGGAAGCGCGGCAGGGCAGCCGCGGTGACGCGCAGAAAGCCCATCCATTCCCCGTGGATGCGTTCCTCAGGCAGATCTTCCGCTGCACGTTCCAGATAGGACGGCTGGTAGAACGTCCGCCGGGAGTGCGGCAGCGTGCAGGTCACGTAATCAGCGGCGCGCCCGCGATTGACGGACTCCCGCCAGTCGGTATCCGCCACAATCGTGATGCCGTCATCGCTCTCGCCCAGGGCGTCTAAGATGTAGCGGTTGAAGATGACGTCGCCGTAGGACACGTAGAGATCCATCGTGTCGTCAGGATCAGCCTCCAAAGCCTTCGCCAGCGACACCAGCTCGCTGGTGTCGGCGTATTCCGCATTGTCGGTGTAGGTCAGAGACGGCAGGTCAACCGCCGCTGGCAGGTAACCCCGAACGACGTTGATGCGCTTGATCCCGGCCGCGTTGTAGGCCGCCACGATATGCGAAAGCAGCGGCCGACCGCGGACATTCACCATGGTCTTGGGCCGCTGTTCGGTGAGTTCACCGAGCGCCGAACCGCGCGAGGCCGCCAGGATGACGGCACGGGAGCGAACCTGCGGCTGCGGCAAGTAACGCTCCTCGGCTGCCTGGAGTTCGGACGCATCCTGGAGGCGGAACAGTTCCTTCACGGGCGCGATGTGATCCTCGACGGACTGCAGGTTCTGGTCGCGGGCAAGCGTCCGCGCCGTCGCCTGCATGGCGACCACCGCCGAGCGCAACAGGTGATTGGCCCAGATCGCGATCGAGAAGCCTGCTTCCCGGAACACATCCGTGGGCGTAGCGTGGTACTTGGTCGGCACGATGACCACGGGCGAGCGACCGGCCCACTCCTTCTGGAACGCCAGCACTTCGGTGGGCCGGCTCAACGCGCTGTGAATCAGGATGCCGTCGGAACCGGCGGCGTGGTACGCCTCGGCCCGGCGCAGGGCCTCCCCGAGACCCCAGCCGGCGATGAAGGCCTCGACCCGCGTGATGATGGCAAAGTCGTCGTCAGCCTGGGCATCCTTGCCGGCCTTAATGCGGCTGCAGAACTCGTCCACGTCGGCCAGCTGCTGCTTGTCGCCGTCGATGAAGCTGTTGGTCTTCGGGTACAGCTTGTCCTCGATACAGACGGCGGCGATACCCCGTTGCTCGAGCTTGCGAACGAGCCGCCGGACGTTGTTGAAATTACCGTAGCCGGTATCGCCATCGAGCAGTATCGGAATGCTGGTGGCATCCGCCATGAATTCCAGCATTTCCAGTACCTGCGTCCAGCTCGCCTCATTGGAGTCGCGGACACCGTATTGGGCAGACATGCACAGGCCGCCGGCCCAGATGCCGCAGAACCCGGCTTCCTCGACAATCTTGGCCGTAATGCCATTGTGTGCCTCAAGCAGGAATTCCAGCTCACTGCTAGCGAGCAACTGCCGGAAGCGGGTGGTCTTCCGGACATTCATACGCGGTAGCGGTAGTCCTTGCCCGCCTCACGCTCAATATCGGGCGGGTAACTCTCGCGCTTGTCAGCGTAGTACTGCCGCAGGTGGTCCCCTTCCGAGGCACGGTTGTAGGTGTAATAAAGAACCCGCCGCTGACTGGCCGTGTGATTAGGCCCCGATCGGTGCGGAACGAAGGAATCAAAAAACACCGCGTCGCCCGGCTCGGCCTCGACCGCCAGCCAGTCGATTCCCGCCAGCTGCTCGCCCGTGAGCGGCTCCCACTCGGCGCCGATGAGGCGCTGGCCGTGAAAATTGGCCGCGATCTCAAGGCAACCGTTGGCGCGATTGCTGGCGTCGATAGTGACCAACGCCGTGATGTGCAGGCTGGCGTAACGGGACCAGCCCGCCTGCACATCCTGATGGGGTTCAAAGCCACCGCCGCCCGCCTGCTTGAAATTTATCTTGTCCTTGAAGAGAACCGCCGGCTCGCCAAACAACTGGCTGCAGGCTCCTGCCAGGGCCACCGACGTGGCGAGCGCCCGGAATTCCTCGTGAAAGGGCAGTACATCTTCCAGGCGATTGAGCAGCCGCAGACCGTCGCCCCCCTGCTCGAAATATTTCATCCATTTCCCGGGCGTTTCCGGTAAGGCCTGGACGTCGTCGGCCCACTTGCGGATCGCGGCCATCCCGGCCACGTCGATCAGCCGCGGCACGACGACGAAACCGTCGCGGCGGAACGCGGCAATTTGCTGCTGACTGAGCGGGCCGGCAATTGCGGATTCCGCGGCTGACGTCTGGGCATTCACTGGCTGATGGCGCCGGCTTGGGAACCGGTCTGCTCCTGATGATTGGGCCGCGGTATTGTACCGGAGGGAGCTTCGGTGACGCGCGGGAACGCGCTCGTACCGGGTAGTCACAAAAGAACCGGCGCAAGGCCTGGGGGGAAGGCACTCGCGCCGGGAAGTCCCTGGCGCGGAGGGACGCCAGGCCGCTCTGGAGGATCGTTGGCCTAGCGGGTCGCAGCAGCGGCGAGATTGGCCGCCGCCGGATCGTCGCTCGTGCACTTCAGCGGCGTCCGGGACCCGATCTTCCAGGTCACTACGTCGCCCTCGCCGCGCAGTTCATGCCGGGAGTCGCCGAAGCGAAAGCCGGTCTTGGCGGGACGGAGGTTCAGCTTCACAGCCGACTTGTCGGCGGCGGTGACCCTGACTGCCGATCCGGACTCGCGGAAGTCAATGGTGAGGGGCTGGCCAGACTCACAGCTGTAGGCGACCTGGCGCCATTCGTTGCTGGCAGAGGCTTCGCCAGCAACGACGGGAGCGGCAGCGAGCAGGGCACCGGACGCGGCGGCGGCAGACAGGAAATTCGTGATACGCATGAGTCACTCCTTGTCGAACGGACTGTTCAGGTCAACGTGGGGTGTTATTCGGGTGCCCGCGGAGATCGGATGCGCCCCGGCGCCAGGCGTTACAAAGAGTTACAAGTCCCTGTACCGGTCCCCGTGCCGGAGCATCTCGTCGGTACCTATCACCTCGTTCAGGCGGCTGAAGTCGAACATCCGGTCCAGCATTTGCCGCGTCGTGCCGTCCGCCTTCAGGACATTAAGATAGTTCATGGCCGCGTACCCGACCACGCGCACCATCGCGCCGGGATGGATGGCGAGGCGGAATCCAAGATCGCCGAGTTCACTGATCGAGAGCAGCGGGGTCTTGCCGCCCTCGACCATATTGGCCAGAAGTGGCACGCGCCCACCCAGCTCCCGCCCGACTCGCGCAAACTGCTCGACGCTGCGCAGGGCTTCAACGAACAACACGTCGGCTCCCGCCTCGGCGTACGCATGGGCCCGATCGAGGCCCGCCTCGAAGCCGTCGACCGCAATCGCATCGGTACGCGCCACGATCACGGTGGCGGCATCGGTGCGCGCGTCCTGTGCGGCCGCAAGCTTGCCGAGCATCTCCCCGGTGCTCACCAGCGACTTGCCATCCAGGTGACCGCAGCGCTTCGGCAAGGTCTGGTCTTCCAGCTGGATCGCCGATGCGCCCATCTTCTCGAGCAGTCGGACCGTGCGCTGTACGTTCAACGCGTTGCCGAAGCCGTTGTCGCCATCGACTATCAGTGGCAGGGAAACGCGATCGCGGATGTTGCCAACCGTGTCGGCTACTTCGCCGAGCGTGGTGAGACCGATATCCGGCCGGCCCAGCCGGGTGAACGCGATACTCGCCCCACTGACATAGGCGCAGGGAAAGCCGGCTTGCTCGATCAGCAACGCGGTGAAGGCGTCGTAGCAGCCTGGGGCAATAAAGGCTTGGCCGGCGAGGAGTTCCCGCAGGCGTTTCGCGTGAGACATCAAACGGCTTCCTTGTTCAAGCGCAGCTTCAGCCACGGCATCAAGCCGCCCGCCTCGACCATGGCCATGAGATGTGCGGGGATTGCGCGCACGGCGTGTACCGCGCCCGAGCGTGTGTTCTCGACCCGGCCGGCGACCGGATCGACGCGCAACAAATCACCAGCCAGTACAGTGCCTGCCTCCGCAAAGGTCAGTGCCGGGAGACCGAAGTTGAGCGCGTTGCGATAGAAGATCCGCCCGAATGACGCGGCCAGCACGGCGCCAACGCCGAGATGCGTCAGCGCCATCGCAGCCTGCTCCCGCGCCGAACCCACGCCAAAATTTCGCCCTGCAACGATGATGTCGCCAGGCCGGACACCGCTCGCGAACGTCGGATCAACAGCCTCGAGGCAGTGCCGGGCCATCACGTCCATCGAGGACTTGAAGTACAGGCCGGGGGCCATCACGTCCGTATTGATGGCGTCGCCGAAGACCCAGGCGCGCCCCTCGATCACCTTCACGGCAGGAACTCCCGGGGATCCGCAATGCGCCCGGCCACGGCGGACGCCGCCACCGTGTACGGCGACGCCAGGTAAACCTCGGCGGAATTCGCGCCCATGCGGCCGCGGAAGTTGCGATTCGTCGACGAGATACAAACCTCGTTCTCGGCAAGTACGCCGGCCCCCAACGCGGCGCACGCACCACAGCCGGTGGGCAGAATGTAGGCGCCGGCGGCGGTGATGGTCGCCAACGTGCCATCGGCGGCAGCGTCGATCATCGCCTGTGTTGAGGCAGGCGCCACCAGCAGGCGCGTACCATGGGCCACGGTCCGGTTCTTCAGAACCTCCGCCACCATCCGAAGATCCGACAGTTTCGCGCCGACACAGGCGCCGATGTACGCCTGATCCACGTGCACAGCATCGAAAGCGCCGACCGGACCCGAGTTCGCCGGCGAATGGGGTGCGGCGATCTGGGGTGCGAGTTCCCCAGCCGAAAATTCATGCACACCGGCGTAAGCGGCGCCGGCGTCGCCACGCCAGTCGAGGATGTCGGCGGCGGGCTCCCGGCCGGCATCGAGCAGCGCCTGACGCGTGACGTCGTCCGCCTCAATCACCCCGGTTTCGGCGCCGAGCTCTGCCGCCATGTTCGTGAGCACCATTCGTTCCTGCATCGACATGCTCCGAACCGTGTCGCCGCCGTACTCGATCACGCGGCCGCCGTTCTCCATGCCCAGTTGCCGGCACAGGAACAGCGCAATGTCCTTCGCCACGACGCCGCGTGCAAAGCTTCCGGACCAGTTCACGCGCAGGGTTTCCGGTACCTGGATCCAGATCTCGCCGGTGACGGCCACGCCAGTCATTTCAATCGCGCCAAAGCCGGCCATGAAGCAAGCAAAAGCGCCGCCCATACTCGAATGGGAATCGCCGCCCACCGCGAACATGCCGGGTTGTAGCAGCCCCTGCTCGGCCAGCAGCACGTGGCCGATGCCGCGCATGTCAAAGAACTGGCGGATGCCGAACTCGCGAGCGAAATCGCGCGTTAGCTTGAGGATCGCGGCGGACTCCGCATCCACTGCCGGCGTGAAATGATCCGTGCAGAGCACGATGCGGTCCGGGTTCCAGACGCCGACACCCAGTTCCTTGAGCCGCGGCCAGATGCGCCGCGGTCCGCCGGAATCGAGCAGCAGGGCCAGGTCGACCTGGCAGGTCACGATCTCGCCGGGACGGACAACGTCTTTGCCCGCCGCCCGGGCCAGGATCTTCTCCGTCAGGGTGGCTGGCACAGCCTAGTGCCCGCGCTCGATGACTCGGCTGGCGAGCCGGTCCACGAGGCCGGGCACAAACGGTTTCGCCAGGAGCACGAGTTTGCCCCTGGTCGTCATCACGAGTTCCCGCGATCGGCGTTTCGTTGCCGCGATAATCTGCCGGGCGCACACCTCCACACTCATCACGTTGGTCGGGTCCACGGGGTGGACCTGCACCGGTTTGCCGTCGGAGCCCGTGGCATTCTCGCCAATCCCGGTCGCGACGAAGCCCGGATAAACCATCGTGACCGTCACACCCGTCCCGGCCAGCTCGATCCGCAGCGAATCGAAGAAGCCGCGCATCGCGTGCTTGGACGCGGCGTAGCCGGAACGGGTCGGCACGCCGGTGAGCCCGGTGTGACTGGCGATGCCGACAATGCGCCCACGCGATGCCTTGAGATGCGGCAGAGCGTGGCCGGTGCAGTACACGGCGCCCATGAAATTGACCTGCATGATTCGCGCAACCATAGCGAGATCCTGGATGTCCTCGAAGCGGGCCCACATCGTGACGCCGGCATTGTTGACCAGGGTGTCGAGACGGCCGAAGCGCGCCACGGTCTGTTCGATCAGGTGCTGGCAATCCTGCTCCACCGCGACGTCGGCCGGGATCACTTCCACCACTGCGCCGAGATGGCGACACGCCGCGGACACAGACTTGAGGGCCACGGTGTCGCGCCCGGACAGCGCGAGTCGTGCGCCCTGTGGCGCCAGCTGGCGGGCGAGCTCCGCGCCGATGCCCTTCGAAGCGCCGGTGATGACCACAACGTTGTCTCGCATGCTGTCCACGCTTTACCCCGGTTACTCTTCGGCGCGCAACAAGTTGACGCCCAGACGATGGTACCGGGCACACGCACCCCGCGCGGCATCAGCCTCGGCCGTGCCGGCCAGCGCGGCGGCGTGCTCGACCAGCAGCGCCAACTGCAGCGCCCGTCCAAGCGTCAGGGCGAACCGTCGGGCCGCACGTTGCCGGGCCGCTGGCTCGCGTGTCGCGCCATGCCAGTGGATGGCCCCTTCAACAGCCGCCAGGCTGGCCGCACCGGCCGCCTTAAGCTCGCCATCGTGGCCGGCACAGCAGGCACGAACGACCCGCTCCCGGAGCGCCGCCAGGCCCTGGTCCAGATCCGCGCGCAACAGCAGGTCCAGGGACAGAACGTTGGTGGTTCCTTCCCAGATCGGCAGCACCTGCGCATCACGCAGCAACACCGGAACACCGGTGTCCTCGATGTAGCCGGCGCCGCCAAAGGCCTCGATCAGCTCACTGGCACCCGCCACCGCCTGCTTGCCCGTGGTGGCTTTGGCGACGGGCGTCAGCAGGCGTAGAAGAGCGGCCTCGCCGGCGTCGAGTTCATTGCCTTCGTCCCGGCCGAGCAACTCCGCGAGCAGGAATGCCAGCAGAAACGCGCCGGCCGATTCCGCATCCACGTCGTCGAGGGTCGCCCGGTGCAGTGGCTGCGCGGCCAGCGGGGCACCGAACGCAACGCGCTTCGACGCGTAGTTTTCAGCCAGACCGAGGCCGTGGCGCAGGAACGAGGCGGCACACACGCTGTTCCACGTCCGCGTGACCCGGAGCATCGGCTCGATGCTCCGCGTGCCGTGGGTGGTGCCGGCAACGAGTTGCGCGACCGTGCCGTCCAGCGTGATCTCGGCCGTCGGCACCTTGCGCGTGCCGAGCTTGTCCTTGAGCCGTTCCACGGTGATGCCGTTCAGTTTTCCCTGTTGGTCGCGCGTTTCGACGTAGAACAGCGCTAGACCGCTGCCGCCAGGGCCGTTGCCCTCCGGCCGCGCCAGTGTCAGCGCCATCTGCGAGGTGGCGGCCGATGTAAACCACTTCTTGCCGTACAGCCGCCACGTTCCGTCGCGCAGTTCGGCGCGCGTCAGCGACAGGCCAACGTCCGACCCGCCGGTGGCTTCGGTCATCCACTGGCCGCTGGTCCAGAACTGATCCGGCTTGCGACTGGTCAGGCGCGCCACGGCGCGCTCGATCAGGGCCTGGTTGCCGGACGCCAGCAGCGTCCGCGCCGCGCCATCTGTCATGGCCAGCGGGCAGGTGTAGACATCAGTGACCGGGTGAAAAAGATGGACCAGCAGAAACTGGTGCAGGCGCGACCACGAGCCGTATGCCCGTTCCTGCGGGTGCGCTGTCAAGCCGTACTGCACGGCGAGCCGCTCCGCCTCGCGCCACAGGGGACTCGGTTCGATGTAATCGATACGGTTGCCCCAGGCATCGAAGCGGGTCAGGCGGGGTTCGTTGGCGCGATCGGCGCACTGAAAGTTCCACAGGGGTCCGGCGGCCAGGGCGCCAAGCTCGTCCAGCTCCGGCTCGATCTCACGCACGTCGGGCGGCAGGCGGTGGCGAACGAAGCTGCGCACCAGCCAGTCGTCCCGTAAGCCGTGTCGCGGACGCGGAGCCGACTGGACGAAATGGGGAACCGTCACCGCAGGGGCACCGTCTTGTGCACCCATTGGCCGGGATCGGTGCGATGACCCGGGCACGGCAAGACGCGGATGTGCGTGTCGCGCAGCGCCGCGAGGGCGCTTGCATCGATCTCGCCGTGCCGGGCCGCGTAGTCGCGCGTCATCTTCCGCACCTGCGCCACCGTCACGTCGGTCTCCACCAGCAGTTCCTCGGCCGGCGACGCGGCCTGGCGGGGCCGGGCGGTTTTCAGCACCGCGTAGTCCTCGTTCATCACCTGGTCGCGGGTCATCGTCAGCAGGCCCTGGTGATCGGCGGCGGACACGCCCTGCTTTGGCTGCAGCAGCAACATGAAGATCTGGGTGTTCGCGTCGTCAATCGGGGTCACAGTGGCAACGACGACGGTCTCGGGGTAACCCGGCTGATTGTTGGTGTTCCGGGACACCATGCCGATGACATCGAACTCCATCATCAGGCCGCGGTCGCGGCTGGTCTGTCCCTTGGCATCCCAGGCCGCGTGAAAGGCCTTCACGTAGGTGTCGGCAAGTTCGATGGTCTCGATCGTGACGCCCTTGGGCAGCCACTTGCCGAACTCATGGACGTAGTGCACGTGGCAGGGGTCGTTGTAGTTCTCCGCCATGCGCACGTAATGAATGTCTTTCTGGCGCGACAGGATGCCCACGTGCCAGCCGTCCGGGTCGTCGTACTCGGGCAGGATATTGCGCAGGGCCGGACGCGCCGCCTCGTCCTGGTCGCCGAGAAAGACGAACACCAGGCCGTAGCGCTCCTCCACCGGGTAGGCCGGCACCCGCGCCTTGCGGGGTGGCGCCGCCGGATCCTTGATGCCGGCGGGCACCCGGACACAGCGACCAGAGCCGTCGTACTCCCAGCCGTGCTGGGGACAGATCAGCCGGTCGTCACGGCACTGACCCGCGGCCAGGGAAGCGCCCCGGTGGCAGCAGGCATCGCTGAGGCAATGGGCGGTCCCTGCGCGATCACGGAACAGCACAAGATCGCAATCGAGAATCCGTACCCGCAGTGGTGTCTGGACCAGTTCGTGGGCAATGCACGCCGCATACCAGTTATTGATGAACACTTGTGGGCTCCAGGCCGGTGCTGACGCGATCAGTATGAACCTGCCGGCGGGAGTCGTTCTAGACTGCCGCCATGCAATCCACCACGAGGTTCGGCCTGGCCCCCGACGACCTGCTCCGCGACAGGATTTACCGCCGGCTGTGGACATCCATCCTGATCAGTTCCTTTGGCGGCCAGCTGACGCTGCTGGCCGTGCCGCTGACAGCGGCCGTGCTCTTGCACGCCACGCCCACCGAGATGGCCTGGCTTACCGCCACCGAGATCTCCGCGTTCGTCCTGCTATCGCTGCCGGCTGGCGTCTGGCTGGACCGCGTGCGCAAACTGCCGGTGTACATTATTGGCGAGTCCCTTCTGGCCGTTGCCGTGGCCAGTGTGCCGGTGGCCTGGTGGCTGGGCTGGCTGTCGATGGACTGGCTGTACGTGGTCGGCTTCGCGATTGGCGCGGTGCACACGCTGGCCGGCAGTGCCGCGCAGATCGTCCTGACCCAGATCGTGCCCCGCGAACGGCTGGTGGAGGCGCACGCGAAAAATGCGCTGGCCAATTCCACGGCGGAGGTGGCCGGTCCGGGCGCGGCTGGCGTGCTGATCAGCCTCAGCAGCGCGCCGGTGGCGCTCGTCGCGGATGCCGTCATGCTCATGATCTCCGCACTGATCCTTCGTGGCCTGCAGCTGACGGAAGTCGTGGACTCGTCTGCGCAGCGTTTCGGCGAGGCCCTGCGCGCGGGCCTCCGCTTCGTCATGCAGAACCGGCTGCTGGTCACCATGGCCTGCATCGTTGGTGGCTGGCAGTTTTGCCACAACGCTGCCGTTGTCGTGCAGATCCTGTTCGCCACCCGGGAGCTCGGCCTGTCGGCGGGCGGCGTCGGCCTGTGCTACATCGCGCTCGGACTCGGCACGATCATTGCGAGCACGGTCGGCAACCGCATCGCCAGCCGCCTCGGGCCGGGCCCGACGCTCGTGCTCGGTATTGCGATTTGCAGCGGCGGGTGGTTGCTGGGCGCGATGGCGCCGCCATCCGGCCCGGGCATCCTGATGTTTGCACTGATGCTGACGGCCTTCGGCATCGGGGCCACGCTTGTGTTCATCACCTTCCTCGCCCTTCGCCAGTCGGCGACACCGGCGCCACTTCTGGGGCGAATGACCAGCACGATGCGCTGGCTGGTCCTGCTGCCCGCCGCGCCAGGCGCGCTGCTGGGCGGATGGATCGGCGAACACGTCGGCCTGCGTTTCGCGCTCGCCTTCGCCGGCTTCATGGCCCTGCTGATCAGCATCGCGGCCTGGCGGCAGTCGATCATTCGCGACATGCGCACGCTGCCAATGGCGTCCGGCCTGCACCGGGCTGCGGATGCCCAGCTGGTGCCTGACAGCCAGCCGGGCGAGTTCCTGCCGTAGACGCGGCTTCGGGCACGACAATGCTCAGGGACGCGCAGCTGGGAATTGGGGACATGCCTCATTTCAAAATTTAAATGAGGCATGTCCCCAATTCCACGGCCGCTATTCCTTGGCGAGGATTAAAAACCGTCGCGCCTGAAGGCGCTCCTACCAGAGGCCTTTCAGCTTTTCGGCAAGCTTCGCGACATCGGCCGGGTCCGCCTGGCTGACGTCAGCGTACTCGGTAAAGCGCTCCGGAATCTTGATCGTCGCGTCGATGCCCATCTGCTCGCCCACGGTCGGGAAGCCCTGCGGCCCCTTCGGCGCCGAGGGATCGAGCACGAAGGCCTGACCCGAGCGGTTGATGATGATGTCGCTGTAGGGCTGCACGCGGGTCTGGATGGCCCACTCGATGGACGAGAGGTCGTAGGGATTCACGTCCGGCCCGACAACGACAGCGATCTTCGCCGTGCGCGGCCAGCGGCCCGCGGCGCCCCACAGGGCATGCAGCACGTACTTGCCAAATTCCGGATGCGGCTTGCTGGCGCCGTCCACATTGAGCTGCACCACGTAAGTCATGTTCGGCGTGACCACGCAGTCCTTCACTTCCGGAATCTTCCGCTGGAGGTCGGACAGCATCTCGCCCTCGATTGGAATGAGCGCAAGATAGTTGTGATCAAACGGCGGCATCATCTCGATTGTGGCGTACCAGAGCGGGTTCTTCCGGTGCGTGATCGTCGTGACGTCGAACAGCGGGAAGACCTGGTGCTTGTCGTAGTAGCCGACGGAATTGGAATGCCAGCCGATGATCTGCTGGGGAACGTCGGGCTGGAACACGCCCTCGATGACGTACTCCGCCGTAGCCGGCACCTCAAGATCCACCGTTTCGCACTTCACGAGCTCGACGGGCGAGCCGCGCAGACCACCTGCGTAGTCGTATTCGTCCAGGCCATAGGGAATGCCGGTGGCCGCGGCCATATGAATCGCCGGATCACACTGGCAGGCGACGGCAATCTCGAGCGGCTTGCCCATGCGTTGCGCCTTCGCGAGGTGCAAGCCGACGTGATTCATCGGCGGATTCCAGAACGCGAAGATCGACAGCTGCTTTTTCTGCTCCTTCTCCGTGTAGGTGCCGCCCTCCGGGTGCTTGCAGTTCCACAGGCTCGTGAGCCGGTACCAGCCCACGTTGCGCACGCCTGTTTCCGGGTCCTTGGTAACGACGACGCCACCGCAGATGTAGGACGCGCCCTCCTTGCCCAGCCACACGTGTGGAATCTGCTTGTCGATGGAAATCTTGTCCCGCGGGATCACCACGTCCTTGCAGGGCGCCTTGGCACGATCAACCATCTTCGGCTTGATCCAGGTGCTGCGGTCCGCAAGGATCGCCGTGTGCTTCACCTTGGCCGCGATCGGGTCCCGGGTCTCGATGGTCATACCGGTGCGCTCGCGGGTGCCGAACGGGTTGAAGATCACCGGTACGTCGGGCGTGTTGTAACCCTCAAGGTTTTCCAGGAGCAGGCCGGGGCCGTTGGTCTCGGCGAGCAGGCGCATCAGCGTTTGCAGTTCGTTGCTGCCCTGGGCCGCGTTGATCGGCACCTTGAGGTGCTTTAGCTGGCCCATTTCATCGAGTTTCGCGAGAAACTCGCGCATATCCTTGAACGGCATCGCCTCGTGCTCCCGTGTTCTTGTGGCTGGAATTTGTTGGCGGAAACCTTAGCACGACGGCCATGACTCCGTGGCCCGCGGTCCCGGTCGGGGAAAGTTTTCCGCTACCGTGAGTACACGGTGAGCGCTTGGAAAACCCTCCCCGCCCACGCCCGCTCTGTAGGAGCGGCTTCAGCCGCGACCGGAATCCTCTCTGCAGCAGCGGCGGGGGGGGGGGGGGGGGGGGGGGGGCGCGCGCCGGCGGGCGGGGGGGAGGGGCGCGCGGGGCGGGGGCGGACCCCCCCCCCCCCCCCCCCCCGCC
>JAQBGF010000100.1:0-10787 GCA_032122615.1 Gammaproteobacteria bacterium
TCCGGCCCAGTTTCGCTGCTTCGAGCAACTGACCAGCAAGACGTGGAATCCCGACCTGGATGCGCGCAATGCCCGGATCTTTGTTCCCGGTTACACCCCGACCGGCCCGGACTCCGCCTTGCCCAACGTCCTCTACAGCAGCCCGCACTGCGAAACCGCGGTGGCGACCGCGCTCGGCGCCGCAAGGAACTTCAACGAACAGGATATCGCCCTCTCCACCAATCCCTTCACCGGTGAGGATTACGAAGGTATCGACCGTCAGCTGATCCGCCTGTCGATGGTCGCCGAATGGGAAATCGACGCCGGCACCTTCAGCTCGCACACCGGTTACATTCATGAGGATGTCTTCGAGGCAGCGGACAATGCCAAGTTCGGCTTCACGCCCGACCCGGCCTCCATTTCACCGCTGACCGGCGCCCCCTACAACAACGGCAGCGTGAACACCTTCCTGCTGACCACCGACAAGCTCACCACCCAGTTCAGCCAGGAACTGATGTTCCGCACCAATCTCGACGGGCCGCTACAGGCGACGGCCGGCGGCCTGTACTGGAAGGAAGACGTTGGTAATTCCAGTGACTCCCTGACCGTCCAGGCCTCCGGCAGCCACTGTGCGTGGGCCAGCGCCACCGGCCTGACGTTCGATGACTTCGGCTTCGTCGAGCCGGGCACCGGCTGCTACGGCTACACCGAGCGCGCCGCCGCGCCGCTGATACGCGGCGGCTTCAATTTTACCGACGGTGACCTCTACGAGGGCATAGCGCAGTACAAGAGCTTGAGCCCGGCCGATCGCAACACCGAGCACAAATCGCTGTTCGGCATGCTGGAGTACGACGTCAACAGCAGTGTCAAGGCGATTTTCGAGGGGCGCATGAACTGGGAAACCGTCGAGGCCGTGGGTCCCCAGTTCCTGGATCCCACGGCGTCCGGCGGACCGGGCGGCTGGAACCCCTGCGGATTCTTCTTCCGGCCCTGCACCGACGAGTGGCTGTTCGGGGATACCGGACCCTTCTACAGCCAGGCCAATTTCGAGGCCCAGTACGACGCCTATGACCCCAATGAACTGCTGGACGATGACCCGCCGGCAGACGCCCCCAACCCGGACGTGAGATACCGGGACATCATTCCCGCCGTCTGCCAGAACGACCCGTCGGTGGTGGCGCGGCTGGCCAATGTAGATGCCGGCAACCCGGACCAGTTTGATCTCTTCAACCCGTACTGCGTCAACCAGATTTCCAGGTACGACAAGTGGTTCTCGCCCAAGCTCACGCTGACCAAGCGGGTGAATGACGACCTGAACGCCTACATCTCGTGGGCGCAGTCCGAGAAGCCCGGCGGTTTTTCCACCCTGGGTATCGGCTCCAGCGGCCTGAACCGGGAACTGCTGGAATACGAGCCCGAAAAACTCGTTGTTTACGAACTTGGCCTGAAGAGCCAGTGGCTGGATCGCACGCTGATTGTGAATTCCGCCTTCTTCTTCCAGGACTTCACGGACAAGCAGACCCTGGTCTCGTTACTGAATGCCGCCGGCGACCGCATCGTCAACAAGCTTGAGAACGTGGACGGGGCAGAGGTACTGGGACTCGAGGTCGACGTGGAATGGTCGCCCGTGGAGACCTTCCTCGGCGGCGACTGGAACCTCCGGGGTTCCTACACCTACCTGGATGCGGAGTACGTCGGCGCAGCCGTTGAAAACACGTCGTTCACCTTCATTTCTGCCGCAGGCAACTGTGCGCCGAAGGTGGTGACGGCGCTCAGCGGCAGTCAGGCCGTCGTCTGTATCGTGAGCCTCGATGGCAAGAAACTGGAAGACGCGCCCCAAGGCAAGTTTGTCGGCAGCGTCGCTTACGAACTGCCCCTGGCTGAAGACCTCAATTTCTTCGTTGAAGCAGACTTCCTCTGGATCGACAAGCGCTTCATTGAATCGACCAACGAGAACTGGGTGGAGGCGGACACCAACGTAGACCTGCGAATCGGACTGCGCACAGACAAGTGGGACGTCACCGGTTATGTGTCCAACGTGTTCGACGACGACACGATTGTGTCCGCGGCCGGCGGCCCCAGCCTCGGTTGTTGCTTCATCCTGGGCAGCGGCATCGACCTTTCGAATGTCGAACCGCCGGCTAACGATCCGGATCCCGACACCATCGCGGACGAGGCACCGCAGGAACCGGGCAAGACCGTAATCGTGGAGTTGCCGTCGTTCCGCTACGCCTTTGCGCCCGATCCGCGGGTGGTCGGCCTTCGCGCCCGCTACCGTTTCGGCGGAGAGTAGCAACCACAACCCGGGAGACTGCACCCATGTTCATCAATTTCTGGTACACGGCGGGCCGAAGCACCGACGTCGGCGATGAGCCCGTCAGGCGGCGCATGCTTGGCCTCGACTTCGTGCTGTTTCGGGACACGGCGGGCACAGTGCATTGCCTGGCCGACACCTGCATTCATCGCGGCGCGTCGCTCAGTGCTGGCAAGGTCAAGGGCGACTGCATCCAGTGCCCCTACCACGGCTGGCAGTTCGATGGCGAAGGCGCCTGCCGGAAAATCCCGTCGCTGGGCTCGCAGGCCAGGATCCCGGCGCGAGCCCGCGTCGACGCCTATCCCACCGTCGAGAAGTACGGCCTGATCTTCGCCTTTCTCGGCGATATTCCCGAAGCCGAGCGTTGCCCGATCCTGCCCATCCCCGAGTACGGGCCGGAAGGCCCCATGCCCGGCTGGGCCGCCACGATCCAGCACTTCGACTGGAACTTCGACTACAAGCGCTCTATCGAGAACGGCATCGATGCCGCCCACAACGAGTTCGTTCACCCCACGCACGGCTTTTCCGGCAACCGGCCGGACTACCGGGTCAGGCACGAAGCGTGGCGCTGGGTAGAGGACGAGTGGACCACCGGCTTTTTCAGCCGCAACATCGCGCCCCCGCTGCCCGAGAAAAAGATGCGCGAGGCGTCGGGCCGCGAGGGCAACGCTATTATCGATGCGGGCACGGGCCACCACGGCATTTCGATGCTGTGGACCTACATCCACCCGACGCCCGAGATGAAGATTCACCAGTACCTGTTTGAAACCCCGGTCGACGCCTCCCACACCAGCCTGTACCTGCTGAACCTCCGCAACTTCCTGCCGGAGGCAGAACACGACGACCGCATGATGGGCCGCAATGAGTACGTGGCGACACAGGACCGCGACATACTCCACGACGTGCGCCCGGTGCTGACGCCGGAGAAAAACACGGCCGAGTTCTTCACTCCGTCGGACAAACCGATTGCGATGTACCGGGAAAAACTGAAACGCTGGGAGCAGCGCGGCTGGCGCATTGACGTGGACGCCGTGGAGCGCGACCACAAGCGCGTCGTCTACGCCATTCCCTGCCCGGCGCGGCGCGGGACCAAAGGCTGGGTGCTGGACGCGGTGCCGCTACGGCCGGCTGCCGTAGGAGCGGCTTCAGCCGCGACCGGGCATTTGGGCGAGGTGGGTCGCGCCTGAAGGCGCTCCTACGCCGCGTTGTAGCCGAGCACAACCTTCAGCTCGACGAAATCGGCTAAGCCGAACTCGCCCCACTCGCGGCCGTTACCGGATTGCTTGAAGCCGCCAAACGGCGCGTTTAACGACATGTCTGCACCGTTGATGTGCACCATGCCCGCGCGAATCTGGCCAGCGGCCCGGCGGGCAACCGCCGGGTCGCTCGCCCAGACGTAGGCCGCCAGGCCGTAGGGCGTGTCGTTGGCAATGCGGATGGCGTCCGCCTCGGAGTCGTAGGGCAGGATCGAAAGGACCGGGCCGAAGATTTCTTCACGGGCAATCGTCATGTCGTTGCGCACGCCGGAGAAAATTGTCGGGCGCACGTAGTAGCCCCGGGTCAGGTCGGGCTTCAGGCCGGCCGGACGCCCTTCCCCGCCGGTCACCAGCGTCGCGCCATCCGTCACACCGGCGCCGATCAGGCGCTGGATCTTGTCGAATTGCAGCTGGCTGACCACCGGGCCGAGCCGCGTTGCCGGGTCCTTCGGGTCACCGACGGTCATCCCCTCGGCCACTTCCTTCGCGATGGCCACCGCCTTGTCGTGCAGGGGTGCCGGCACCAGCATGCGCGTGGGCGCATTGCAGGACTGGCCAGTGTTGCTGAAGCAGTCCGCCACGCCCCAGCGCACCGCTGCCTCCAGGATCTGCTCATCGAGTATGACCAGCGGTGACTTGCCCCCCAGCTCCTGGTGGACGCGTTTCACGGTGTCGGCGCCCGCCTTGGCCACTGCGATGCCGGCGCGTGTCGAGCCGGTGAACGACACCATGTCCACCTCGGGATGGCTCGCCATCGGCTGCCCGACCCCGGGTCCATCGCCGTGCACGAGATTGAAGACACCCTTGGGCACGCCGGCCTCGTGCATGACTTCGGCAAACACCGTGGCGGACAGCGGCGCAATCTCGCTGGGTTTCAACACCATCGTGCAACCGGCGGCGAGTGCCGGCGCCACCTTGCAGGTAATCTGGTTCATCGGCCAGTTCCAGGGCGTGATGAAGGCACAGACGCCGACAGGTTCGCGGATCAGCCGCAGTCCCTCGCGATCCTCGGTGAAGGGAAAGGTTTCGAGAACCTCGCGGATCGTCTTCAGGTGGCCGAGGCCAAGGGCGGCCTGCGAGCGTCGGGCAAACGCGAGCGGCGCACCCATTTCGTCGGAGATGGCGTGGGCGATGTCGTCCTGGCGGCGCTGGTAGGCGGCAATCACGCGGTCGATCAGGGCCATCCGCTCCGGGATCGTGCTAGTCGAGTAATCAGCAAACGCGCGGCGCGCGGCCGTGACGGCCCGGTCGACGTCGGCGGCGCTCCCGAGCGATATCGTGCCAATCGGTTCCCCGGTGGCCGGGTTGATGACCGGGCAGTCGCTGGCGGTCGCCGGAGCGACCCAGGCGCCATCGATATAGAATCGTCGATTGTCGTACATGAATCTTTAAGCTCCTGATGCCACGTAAACTCATTATCGCCGGACTGGCGGTGGCCGTGCTGGTCGTTTTCTTCGCCCTTGATCTCGGCGAGCGCCTCGATTTCCAGGCCCTGCTGGACGCGCTGGAGTCCCTCCGCCTGCGGGCCCGGGCCGAACCCGTCCTGTCCGGCGGCCTGTTCTTCTGCCTGTACGTATTGATGGCCGCGCTGAACCTGCCCGGGGCGTTCATCATGACGCCGGCCGCGGGCGTGATCTTTGGCACACTGGTTGGCACCGCCTGGGTGTCGTTTGCCAGCACAATCGGCGCAACCGTCAGTTTCCTGATCGCCCGATACCTGTTGCGCAACCTGGTCGAGCAACGCTTCAGCGGGGTGACCGAGCGCGTGAATCGCGGCATACGCGACGAAGGCGTCTACTACCTGTTCGGTCTGCGGCTCGTGCCGATCATTCCGTTCTTCGCTGTCAACCCGGTCATGGGCCTCACGCGGTTACCGACCTGGACCTTCTACTGGGTAAGCCAGCTCGGCATGCTGCCTGCCACGGTCGTCTACGTGAATGCCGGCAGCCAACTGGGCCGCATCGAATCCGTCAGTGGCGTGCTGTCGCCAGTGCTCCTGGGGTCGTTTGCACTGCTTGCCCTGTTTCCATTTATTGCCAGGCGCGCCATGAGCTGGTTTCAGGCGCGGCGCCTGTACTCCCGCTTCAGGCGCCCGCGGCAGTTTGATACCAATCTGATCGTGATCGGCGCCGGTTCAGCAGGACTCGTTACGGCGTACGTGGCCGCCGCGGCGCGCGCCAAGGTGGTACTCATCGAGGCCAACCGCATGGGCGGCGACTGTCTGAACACCGGGTGCGTGCCGAGCAAGGCGCTGATCCGCGCCGGCCGGGTCGCCGCCCTGGCCCGCCGGGCTTCGGAGTTCGGTCTGTCAGCAACAGCACCGTCCACGGATTTCCCGCGGGTGATGGCGCGCGTTCGCCAGGTGATCGAGCGCATCGAACCACACGATTCCGTCGAGCGGTACACGGCCCTCGGTGTTGAGTGCGTGCGGGGTCAGGCGCGACTGCACTCGCCCTGGAGCGTGACCGTCGGGGAGCGCACGATCACGGCGCGGAGCATCGTGATTGCAACGGGCGGCACGCCGGCCCTGCCCCGCATTCCAGGCCTTCCGGACGTTCCCCACGTGACCTCGGACAACGTGTGGGAGCTGGCGGATCTTCCCGCCAGCCTGCTGGTGCTCGGTGGCGGCCCGATCGGCTGCGAACTTGCCCAGGCCTTCCGCAATCTCGGCAGCGAGGTCACCGTGGTCGAGTTGCTGCCCGGCTTGCTGTCCCGCGAAGAAGACGCGGCCGGCGCGCTTCTTGCCGGAGTCTTCGCCGAATCGGGCATCCAGGTACTGACCGGCTGGAAGGCGGAATCCTTTCACCGCCAGCCCGGCGGGGGCCGGCTGCGTTGCGTGCGAGGCGAGGAGTCGCGGGAAATAGACTTCGACATGGCGCTGATCGCCGTTGGTCGCAAGGCGCGGACTGACGGCCTGGGCCTTCCGGAGCTCGGCATCAGCCTGAACCCGAACGGCACGGTCAGCGTCAATGACTACCTGCAGACCCGCCTGCCAAATATCTACGCCTGCGGCGACGTTGCGGGACCGTGGCAGCTAACGCACGTTGCCGCCCACCAGGCCTGGTACTGCGCCATGAACGCGCTGTGGGGTCGTTTCTGGCGGTTCCGCGCCGACTATTCGGTGCTGCCTGCGACCGTTTATACCGACCCCGAAGTGGCGCGGGTCGGCATGACCGAAGCCGAAGCGGTCGCCACGGGCCAGCACGTCGAGACGGTCAACTACGACCTTGGCGATCTCGATCGGGCCATTGCCGACGGCGAGGCCCGCGGCTTCGTGAAGGTGGTAACCCCGCGCGGCAGCGATCGTATTCTCGGCGTGACTATCGTCGGCGCCCACGCGGGTGAAACCATCAGTGAGTTCGTGCTGGCGATGCGCCACGGACTCGGCCTGCGCAAGATCCTAGGCACCGTGCACAGCTACCCGACGCTGGCCGAGGCGAACAAGTTTGCAGCGGGTGCCTGGCAGCGGCGCCACTTACCGGGTCGCCTGCTCGATCTGGCCGCCTGGCTCAATCGCCGCCGCCTGCGCGGCGGCTGAAACTGGGCCGCGGCTGAACGCCGCGCCCGGGCGCTGGTCAGAACCCCGCACGAACGCGACAATGGCGCCCATGGCTCAACACGCACAAATGCAGCCGCGCGCCGCAGAAGTCATCACCACGCGCGGCCTGAGCCGCAGTTTCCCGATGGGCGATACGGTCATTCGGGCACTTCAGGGCCTGGATGTGACAATTTGCCGCGGCGAGTACGTGTCCATCATGGGGCCCTCGGGATCCGGCAAATCCACACTGATGAACATCATCGGCTGCCTCGACCGGCCCGACAGTGGCGAGTACCGGCTGAACGGCACACCGGTGGCCGCACTCAGTGACGGACAACTCGCGGCGCTGCGCAACCGCGAAATCGGCTTTATCTTTCAGACCTTCAACCTGCTGTCGCGCGCCAACGCCCTGCATAACGTTGAACTCCCACTGATCTACGCGGGTGTGAATCGCCGTGAGCGGGTTGCCCGGGCCCGGCAGGCTCTGGAACACGTCGGCCTCGGTGATCGCGTTCTGCACCGGCCCTCGGAATTGTCCGGCGGTCAGCGCCAACGGGTTGCCGTCGCCCGGGCGCTGGTGACCAGGCCAAGCCTGCTGCTGGCGGATGAGCCCACGGGCAACCTCGACTCGGCCACGGCAGAAGACATCCTGGCCCTGTTTGCTGAACTGCATGCCGGCGGCAATACGATCTTGCTGGTTACCCACGATGCGGGCATTGCCGCCCACGCCCATCGCTCGATTCTGCTGCGCGACGGACGCATCGAATCGGATACCCTGCATCCCCCGAAAGGAAGTGCATGAAGACCCGTTCCCCGTTGTGGCTGCTGCCACTGTTCGCCGTTCTGGCAGCCTGCGGCGCCCCCGACTCGAAGGCACCAACCACCTACCAGGCGCTGCCCGTGGAAACGCGCGACATCAGCGTATCTGTCGAGGCCGCCGGACTCATTGAACCCTTTGTCACGGTTGAACTGAAATCGAAGGCCTCCGGCCAGATCCTCAAGATTTACGGCGAAACCGGCGACGTGGTGCAGGCCGGCACGCCGCTCGTCCAGATCGACAAGCGCACCCCGCAAAACGCCCTTTCCCAGGCGGTCGCAACACTGGAAGCCGCCAGGGCGCGGCGCACGATCGCCCAGGCCCAGAGCAAGCGCTCCCAGAAACTGCTGGCCGAACGCATCATCAACGACGTGGATTTCGAGCAGTCCCAGCTCGAAGCCGCCAATGCCAAGGCCGAGGTGGTCCGCTCGCAGGTGGCCGTGGAGAACGCCCGCATCCAGCTCGACGACACCGACCTTCGGGCACCGATCACCGGCACGATCATCGAGAAGCTGGTTGAGGAAGGCCAGGTTATCTCCTCGCCTACCATGGACGTGGGCGGCGGCACGGTGATGCTGAAAATGGCCGACCTGACCAGCGTGCAGGTGCGCACCCTGGTGGATGAAACAGATATCGGCAAGATTTCACCGGGCCAGGCCGCGCTGGTGACCGTCACGGCGTACCCGAACCAGCCGTTCCACGGCGAGGTGCAGAAGATCGAGCCACAAGCCCTCGCCGACCAGACCGTGACGACCTTTGCCGTGCGCATCGTGCTGAAGAACGACAAGGGATTGCTCAAGCCGGGAATGAATGCCGACGTCGCCATTCTGATCACGGATCGAAAAGGCGTACTCGCGGTACCAACGGCAGCACTGCGCACCAATCGCGACGTAGCGACCTCGGCCGCGCTGGTCGGCCTGGATGAAACCACCGCGCGGGACCAACTCAAGGCCAATGCCCTGCCCGACGCAGCCCCTGCGGCGGCCGGTGCGACGGGAGATGGCTACCGCTTCGGCAATCGCTACTGGGTGTTCGTGAGCGAAAACGGCAAGCCCATGGCTCGCCCGGTGGTGACGGGCGTGACGGACATGGACTACAGCGAGGTACTGACTGGCCTGAACGCGGGCGACGACGTGTACCTGCTCCCGAGTTCCGGGCTGGTCGAAAGTCAGCAGCGCCTTCAGCAACAAATGCGCAAGTTCACCGGAATGCCGGGCATGAACCAGTCACAAGGCAGCCGCAAGAGTGAACGTGGCACCGAAGGTGAAGGTAGCCGCCGCGAAGGAACCCGTCCTCCGGCCGCTCAACGTGAGGGCACTCGACCCGAAGGCGCAGGGAGGAACTAGGCCATGCTATTTCTCGAAATGATCCTGGTCGCCCTGCAGTCGGTTCGCGCCAATCTGTTCCGGGCCTTTCTCACCATGCTCGGCATCATCATTGGCGTGGCGTCGGTCATTACGATGATCGCGATCGGCTCCGGCGCCAGGGCCGCCGTCGACCAGCAGATCGACGCGCTAGGTGCCAGCGTGCTGAGCATCCGTGCGGGCAGCATGCGGCACATGGGCGTCGCCCAGGGCTCAACCACGCTCGAGATCAGCGACGCCGAGGCGATTGCCGCCGACGCCCCATCGATTATCGGGGTGGTACCGGAGATCGCCGGCCAGTTTCAGATCAAGCTCGGGAATCGCAACGAGAACCTGCGCGTTACGGGCGTAACCGCCAACTTCATCGACGTCCAGGGATACACGATCGACACGGGCCGCTCGATCACTCGAGCCGACAACGCCAGCCGGCGCGCGGTGGCCGTACTCGGCGCCGCAGTCCCGGCCAAGCTCGGCAGCGACAACCAGGCCATTCTTGGCCAGACCATCTATATCAAGGGCATCGCGTTCGAGGTGATGGGCGTACTAGCCGAGAAAGGCAGCGCCGGCTTTCGCAACGTCGATGAACAGATCTGGATGCCGTTCTACACCGCACGCTATCGCGTCGTAGGCACTGAGCAACTGGACTCGATCAGCGCCCAAATGGCGCCGGACGCGACCGTGGAGCGCTCGATCGTCGAGATCGAGCGCGTGCTCCGGCGCGAGCACCAGATCCTGCCCGGCAAGGACAACGACTTCAATATCGGCGACCCTCGCCAGTTTTTTAACGTGCGGGAAGCGGCTGCGAATATCTTCGCGATTCTGCTGGCAGGCATCGCCAGTATCAGCCTGGTGGTGGGCGGTATCGGCATCATGAACATCATGCTGGTGACGGTGACCGAGCGGACCCGTGAAATCGGCATCCGCAAGGCGCTGGGCGCGAGTCAGTGGAACATCTTGCTGCAGTTTGTAATCGAGGCGATGGTGCTGTGCATGCTGGGCGGCGCGGCCGGTATCGCGGTCGGCACCGGGGTAACCGCCCTGATCGCGCGCTTCGCCGGCTGGAGCATGGTGGTGTCACCGACAGCTATCGGGCTGGCCTTTGGCTTCAGCGCGGCGGTCGGGCTGTTCTTCGGCATCTGGCCGGCCCGCAAGGCGGCTCGCCTGGATCCGATCGAGGCGCTGCGCTACGAGTAGGAGCGCCGGAAGGCGCGACCGCTGTCTTCCGGAATGCGCTAACGCGCGGGGGCGGCCCGCGCTTTACACGAAGACCTGAAACCCAAAGTTACCGTGGCACGACGTTCACGACACGAAGGCGCTTGCGGTGGCGGGCCAGCAGGTAGGCAATAAAGTCGCCGGTGATCGCGTCCGGCCTGCCTGGCCCACGATTGACGACCCGGCAGCGCAGGACGCCGGCCGGGTCCCACTGGATGTTGATCGCGCCCCGGCGGTCCGGCAGGTTGCTGTGAATCTTGAGCCAGCCCGGTGAACGCCCGGGTTGAAAATCCTTGACGACGTACAG
>JAQBGF010000101.1:0-4373 GCA_032122615.1 Gammaproteobacteria bacterium
CTCGAACCGGGCGTCCAGATCCGCCGCTGTGAAAGGCTCGCCGGGCCGGCTGCCAAGAGCCCAGCCGTAGCACTCGATCCGGTTCAGCACGCCGCCGATGACCGGGAAGCTTGCGCCCTTGACGTTTTCAAAGATGAACGCCTTGCGCTGCTGTTCGAGCTGCTCCATGACCGCCGGCATCTCGAACTTTGGATCCACCGGCCGACTGATGCGGTAGAGGTCGCCGCGTTCCTCCAGGATCCTGACCAGGCCTCTGAAATCGTGCACGGGTACGTCTCCTGCCGGTTCGTCTGACCGGCGGGCCGCCGGTCGCTTGCGGCAACCATTGTAAGGGCCGGAGGTGCCTAGCAGGGACCCCCTCCGATGAAGTGTCCGCACACCGGGCCTATACTCTGGCGCACAATGAATCAGCAGTTATCACCCGCGAGTCCTGCCATGCCCGAGGCACGGAGCAAGGACCCCGCACCAGGCAACCCGGCCAGCGACACCGTCCCAGGCAAGATGCTGGTGCGCAAGATGCGCCCGGACGATCTTCCCGGCGCGCTGCAGATTCTGCGCCATTGGAACATGGCGCCGGTGGCCCCGTCGTCAGAGGTGCCGGATCCGGAGCGTACGTCGATTGAAATCGACAATGCGTTTGTCGCCGAGGCCGCATCGTCGGCACCTGCAGCTACTTCATCCTCGGCGATGGCTGGGCAGAAACAGCCAGCCTGGCCGTGCATCCGGAACCACGCTTCGCGGGTGTCGGCGTGCTGCTGCAGCAGGCCCGACTCGATGAAATGCGGCGTCGTGGTGTCCGTCGGGTGCGTACAGAAACCGACCGCCCGGCAACCGTTCGCTGGTATGTACGGCGCTTCGGCTACCGGATCGTGGGTACCAATCCGAAGAAGCATGTCTTCAGCAGGCCCGATGTGGACCACTGGACAGTGCTCAATCTCGACCTGGCCGACTAACCTGCCGGCTGTACCGGACGTCAGTTTACGGTGGCGTCGAGGTTGACCGGGAGCTGTGACATGAAGTCTTCGAACTTGCCACCCTTGGTGCGTTCTAAGTACTGGCGACGCTGCCAGTCGAATGTGAAGGCGTACCCGAGTCGGGTGGTCAGCGCCGCGGCAAGCCGCGCTTGCTCTTCGGGCGTCAGGTTGCGGGACATCACGTAGTTCACCTCCAACTCTCCGGCGCTCCGCTGGATCACCTGGAAACGCTCTATTGGCGCAACGTCGAGCCACAGCGACGACGGAAAGCTGGGCCACAGTTGCCGGCCGTCCGGCAGCCGCAACATATTCCGCTGCCGGCCGTGAATCCGGCGCAGGACCGGCAGGCCGCGGCCACAGGGGCATGGGTCGCCGAACTCGGCATAGTCCCCAAGCCGGTAACGAATCAGTGGCATGGCGAAATTGTGCAGGGTGGTCAGTACCACTTCGCCGGTCTCGCCCGGAGCGCAGAACTTGCCGTCGGCATCCAGGATCTCGACGATGAGATTTTCCGCCTGCACGTGATAGTGCTCGTGCTGCGGGCACTGCAGCGCGATGTAGCCTGCTTCCTCGCAGCTGTAGACATCGGCGATCTCCACACCCCAGGCCGCCCGCACCGTCTCGCGCAGCGCTGGACGCAACGCCTCGCTGAAACTGCGGGCCTGGCGAAGCCGCGGCAGTCGAACTCGCTTTCGCAGGCTGAGCTCCGCAAGGGCACCGAGATTGCTCGTGTGCGTAATCAGGTAGTCCGGATCCTCCTGCAACAGCCAGTCGAGCTGTTCGGAGGTATCGGTCCGCACGTTGAGCGCGGCTGCCGGGCCGGTGGAGTAGATACTCGCGACCGGCGACCCCCAGTTCGGCAACCGCTGATTCTCAACCCGGACCCGTATAGCCGCCAGCTTTCCCGAGAAGTCCCGCTGATGCCACAGATGTTCCGGAACGGTCAGGGCCTGCCAGAAAAACTGGCTCGCGGCAGTCCGCAGAAACCGGATCGGCGTGCCGGTGGATCCGGAGCTTTGCCCCTCGGCCGGCTTGCCATGACTGGCCGGCGTGGCCCGGCTTCGTAGCGCGGCAAACCGTTCCTGCAGTTCCGGGCGACCGAGCCGGGGCAAGGACGCGAACTTGTTCCAGTTAAGGTCGTCGAAGTCGAGACCGGCGAAGGAGCTGGCGTAGTAGGGAATCGTTGCCCGCGCGTGGCGCAGCAGGACCTGCAACTGGCCCAGTTGGTAATCCCGCAATTCGTCGGGAGGGAACCACTGGGAATACTCCAGCTGTTTCAGCAGATCGCGCAGCCCCGCGGGGCCGGCCGCGGCAACTGCAGGCCAGACGATGCCGGATAGGCACTCTTTGCCGGCGGCCGGCGGCCGGCGGCCGGTTGGCGGTGTAGCCGCGGGGTTGAGATCTCAAGTCAGGAATCTCCGGCCTGCAGCGGCCTAGGGATGCCCCGGCTTCTTCTTGGCCCTGATCGCGGCCAGTTTTTTCGCCATGGCCTTGCTGTTGATGCGCCGGGCGTCGTCCTTGCCCATTCCGGCGGAAACCGCCTGTTTCACGGCTTCGAGTCGCTGGCGGCTGTGCTGAACCCTGAGGGTCCGGCCGGATATCGCCCGGTCTACGATCTCCAGTGCCTGCTGAACCGACAGATCGCCGGCGTTCAGCTTGTCTTCGAGTTCGCGCCTTCGCGTCTGCAATTGCAGCAAGGTCGCCATGCCGTTCAATAAAACTCCAGAAAACTGTCATAAACAGTTTACAGCAAGTGTTTCCATGCAGAGTGCGTTCAGTCTGAATGAGCCTGCCATCTGCCAGACCAGGCAGTGTGTGGATAGGCCCGCCTGCTGGCGAAGGCCGCCGGATTCCGCGACACCATTGATCTCGCACAAAGGGCTAGTCGGGCGCGCCAGGGAAGCGCATTAAGTTTAATCAAAAGTTGTGCCAACCCGTTGATGGGCGTAGGGTTATCCGTGAATAGGTTTGGCCGCAACGGCAGGGCAGACGAATAAGAAAGACAAAAAGAAGGACAAAAAGAGCTATTCAGATCGATACAACAGAACAATCAAATCGACATAACAAGGGGAATTGATCATGACCACAATGTCTTCACATCGGCTGGTTTTGGCCGCAGCAATTGTCGGCCTCTACGGCGGACTTGCCACTGCAGGACCATTACCTGGCGCCATTTTCACGACCGACGCAGACGGCGTCATCGTCAATGGCAATACCAAGTACGAAAGCAAATGCGGCCTGACGGGAGTCTGGCTGGATGGTGGTCCGCCCGTGAATGCGCCTTCCACCGCCGCTGGCCTGCCAGATGGTGAGTACTTTTTCCAGGTCACCGATCCGAGCGGCAGCAAGCTGCTAAGCACCGACCCGGTCAATGAGCGTTGCGTCATCATCGAGTCCGGAATCATCACAGGCAACTGCCTCTCCGGCACTCATAACCTTCGTCCGAGCGCGGATGCCGGTGGTGGTGTTGTCGTGGAACTGTGCCCCTACGACGACACCCCGAACAACGGTGGCGTCTACAAGGCCTGGATGACGCCGACGGGTGATTTCGCCGGCGATTCTGCAGAAGTCGATAACCGCTGCGGTAATGGTTGTTTCCACGGCTTTGTGCCGGCGTCATCGAAGACGGACAACTTCAAGGTCAGGGACGTTCGCACCTTCTGCATCAATGTTCACAAGGACATTCTTGATGACAAGGGCGGTGTGAGTCCCGGTGTCGACTGGCTGATCAGCATCCAGGAATCGCTGGGCGATACGGCCGAGCTGCTCACCGACAAGGACGGCAATGCCGAGCGCTGCGGGCTGACCGCGGGCTTCTACACGGTTTCGGAAACCCTGCAGGGTGGCACAACGGTGTACGCGACCGAGGTCGATGGCGTACAGCAGGCGCCGTCCACGACCGTCAACGTGCAGCTCAAGAACGGGCTCAAGGACGACAGCGTTTCAGTCAAGTTCACCAATACACCCAAGGAAGAGCCGCCCTGCGAAAAGGACTGCCCCAAATAACCGGGAGCGGCGGCTACTGAGTGAGTGATTACCCCCTGCCTGACTCCCCAACCCGGGGTCAGGCAGGGGTTTCTCGGCAAACCGAATAACAGCAACATCGGGAGGACTTCTCCGCGATGACAACCAACAGTACGAACTTCAACGGCAGTCGACATCGGGCTTCGGCCCTGCTTGCATTCCTCCTGCTGCCGGCAATGGCAGGCCACGCGCAGGCCGTGCAGAATATTCCGAATCTCAAGGCGCTGCCGGCGGCGGACATTGCTTTCGGCATCGACTCTGCGGGCGACCCGGTGGTCCGGTTCAGCGCCACCTCCTGGAACTCGGGCGCGGGTCCGCTGGAATTGATCGCGGGTGAGGTCGCACAGGGCGGTCAGAACGTCTATCAGCGGGTCT
>JAQBGF010000102.1:0-8821 GCA_032122615.1 Gammaproteobacteria bacterium
ACCCCCGGCTCGTCACGGAGTCCGTTGAACCACTTCCGGCGCGATAACCGCCGGACTGCACGGCCAGGCCTGGTGCGCTACCCGGGCCGGCCCGCGCCAATTTTCTGAATCAGGAGATCAATTGTTATGAGGCTACAGGTGCTTGCCCGGGTGTCAGTGCTATGGCTTGCAGCAGGTCTGCTGGTCAACGCCGTACACGCCGCCGATCCAAACCAGATACCCGCACCGCCCGCGCTGAACGCCAAGGCCTATTTGCTTGTGGACCACCAGAGCGGCCGAATACTGGCGAGCCACAACGAGAACGAGAGGCTAGATCCGGCCAGCATCACCAAACTGATGACGGCCTATGCCGTGTTCCGCAGCATCAGGGACGAGCGCATCGGCCTGGAGGATCCGGTCCTGATCGGCGAGGCGGCATGGCGCACCGGCGGTTCCCGTTCTTTCGTCGACCTGGGCGACCGGGTGCCGCTCTCTGTCCTGCTGCAGGGGATGATCATCCAGTCCGGCAATGATGCGAGCGTGGCGCTGGCCGAGCACGTATCCGGCAGCGAGTCGGCCTTTGCCGACCTGATGAACCTGTACACCAAAGAACTGGGTATGACCGATACCAACTATCGCAATTCCACTGGCCTGCCGGATCCCGAGCACTACACCACGGCGGCGGACATCCTTAAGGTTGCCAACGCCATTATTCGCGAATTTCCCGAGTACTACCGCTGGTACTCGCAGAAGGATTTCACCTGGAACTCGATCACCCAGAGCAACCGAAATGGGCTGCTCTGGCGGGACACAACCGTTGACGGGATGAAGACCGGCTTCACCGAAACGGCAGGATATTGCCTCGTGTCGTCCGCACTGCGGGACGAGATGCGCCTGGTCGCGGTGGTGCTGGGCACCGACAGCCCCAGAGCCCGCGAGTCCGAATCGCAAACCCTGCTTAATTACGGCTACCGGTTCTACGAAACGAAACTGCTGCTCCCGGCCGGCAAGGCACTCTCGGAGGCCCGCGTGTGGAAGGGCGACCAGGACACGGCGGGGATCGGCGTCAATCACGATATCTGGGTCACTGTACCGCGGGGAACCGGGGACGGGCTGAAGCCCGTCTTCACGCTTCCGGCTCAGCTCATCGCACCCCTTGATCCGACCGTTGAACTTGGCAGAGTCCGGGTCAGCCTGGCTGACCAGACGATTGCCGAGGCCGGTCTGTACCCCGTAGCCGCCGTGGCCGAGGGCTCGCTGTGGCAACAGACGCGCGACTCCGTCCTGCTCTGGTTCGAATGAGTTAGAGCCGCCATGGCCGCACCGCTGCCGACCGCCTGGTTCAACGGCACGTACATGCCCATCGCCGAGGTGCGGATTTCCCCTCTGGACCGGGCCTTCCTGTACGGCGATGCGGTTTACGAAGTCATCCCGGTGTTCGCCGGGCAATCCTTTCTGCTGGAACCGCACCTGACCCGGCTGGAACGCAGCCTTCGTGAACTTCGCATCCGCAGTCCGCACAACCGGGCCGAGTGGGTCACGCTCATTGACGGCCTGATCAGGAAGAACGGTGGCGGCAACCTCGCGGTGTACCTGCAGGTCAGCCGGGGCGCGGACGTGGCGCGCGACCATGCCTTTCCCGGCGACCACGTGCCGCCGACCGTCTTCGGCATGGCAATGCCCATCAGCGAGCCGCATCCCGATCGCCACGGCATCCGCGCAATCACGCGGCAGGATCAGCGCTGGGGGCGCTGCGACATCAAATCCACGGCACTGCTGGCCAATATCCTGGCCCGGGAGGACGCAAGCGCCGCCGGTGCTGGCGAAGCCATCCTGCTGCGCAACGGTTTGCTGTCTGAGGGTTCGGCCAGCTCCGTAATCATTGTTGAAAAGAGTGCGTTGCTGCGGCCACCTGCGGGGCCCGAGGTGTTACCGGGCACAACCACCGACGCGGTGTTTGCACTTGCCCGGCAGTGCGGCCTGCGCTGTGGTGACGAGGAAATTTCCGAGAAGCGGCTGCGCGGGGCCGACGAGATCTGGGTCGCCGCAGCCACCCGCGGCATTGCGCCCGTCATCGAACTGGACGGGCTGCCGGTCGGCAATGGCTCGCCTGGTCCCGTCTGGCGGCAGGTAGCTGCCGCCTTCGAGGCCAGCAAGACGGGCGAACGCGCGCCTTGAGCGACGACAGTCCACTCGAATTTCCCTGCAGCTTCCCGTTAAAGGTGATGGGCCACAATCGCCCGACCTTCGAACAATACGTGGTCGAGATCGTGCGCACGCACGCCGGTTCGCCCGCCATTGCCCACGTCACGACGCGACCGAGCCGCAATGCCCGTTATCTGGCTGTTACGGTCACGTTCACGGCCACCAGTCGCGCCCAGCTCGACGACATTTATCGTGCTCTAAGCGTCAGTGAACAGGTGCTGTTTCTCCTCTGACCGCCCATGGCAATGCCCGACCCAAAGCCTGCAGTACCTCCCGTTGTGATCCGCCACCTGCCCGGACTGCGCGGGTACGAGGCCAGTGTCACTGCCATGCGCGACTTCACCGCCACGCGCGGCCCGGACACGCCCGACGAACTGTGGCTACTGCAGCACCCGCCCGTGTATACCTTTGGACTCAATACCAACCCCGACCATCTGCTGTCGGCCGGCACCATCCCGGTAGTGCAGACTGACCGGGGCGGCCAGGTGACCTACCACGGACCGGGTCAACTCGTGGCCTACGTGCTCGTGGACCTGCAGCGCGCCGGTCTGGGCATCCGTCAGCTGGTGTCGGCTCTCGAAGATGCCGTGATCACGCTGGCAGCAACGCACGGCATCACCGCCACGGCCCGCCGGGAGGCGCCCGGCGTGTACGTTGCCGGCGCCAAACTTGCGAGTGTCGGGCTGCGCGTGCGGCGCGGTTGCACCTATCACGGTCTGGCGCTGAATGTGGCGGTGGACCTGGCGCCGTTCGCCGGCATCAATCCGTGCGGCTTTCCGGGGCTTGCGGTTACGTCTCTGGAGGCGCTCGGTGGGCCATCTGATCCCGGCGAGACCGGTGAGGCCTACGCAGCCGTCCTGCTGCCGTTGCTCGGCCTGACGCCCGGCGATACCACAGGCGCGCCGTCAACTCGGTCACCTAAATAACGCTGACGCCTCAGACGTCTTTGAGCGCCGGCACGAGGTGCTCGCCGATCACGCGAATGGCGTCGGCCGGATCGTTATAGAGGCACAGCGCGATGCCCGTCGCGCCCGCCGCGCGCATCTCCCTGAAGCGTTCGATCTGGCTGTCGATCTCGTGGGCCGCACAGGCCGTGACGCCGCGCTCGACAATCTTGTCGACGAGCTCCCGGGGTGGGCCCGCGATATCTGAAGTCTTCCGGTAGGCGCGCACGAAAGCCGGGTAATGCCTGGCAACCACCGCGGCTTCCTCGGCACTGACGACGTCATGGATATAGGGGGCCCAGATCGTGCCGCGCGCCATGAGGTACAGGCGGGCTTCGGCCATGGCCTCCTCGCGGGTCTCCTTGATGTGGCACGCCCAGAAATTGATCAACGGGAATGTTGCTGCGTCGCCCGCTATTTCCTCGCGCACCGGGTCGATGATTGCGCGCGCCCAGCGCAGGCGCACGGGCGTGAAGTCGCTGGTCATGATGCCGTCGGCGTAACGCGCGGACATCCTGAGCATCTGCTCGCCGTTCGCGGCGCCGAAGACCGCCGGCGGCGGTGCCTTCGCCCAGCCCGTGTCGAGGCCGCGCACCTGGAACACCTCGCCCTCGTAGGCCATGCGCCCGCCGGACTTGGCGAGGCGCAGTATCTCGAGACACTCGCGCACGGTGCGTACCATGCGTTCCGGCTTCATGCCCATCGAATCGATCGTGCCGCCACCGCCGCCGACCGCGACCTGGGCGCGCCCGCCGGATATCTCATTCAGCGTCATCAGCAGCTTGGCCATCTGCATCGGATGCTCTTCATACGGGCTCAACGCGGTCGGCCCCATGCGCAAGCGCTGCGTGCCTTCGGCCAGTGGCACGAAATTCACGAAGGGATCACGGCCATCCAGGTGATTGGACACCCACACGCCAGAAATTCCGTATCTCTCGGCCAGTCTGCCGAGTTCTGCCATCTCGGCGGCTGCAAGGTGCGGCTGAATAACGAGGTCGACTCTCACGAGAGCATTACCTGGCGAATTGCCAGAGCCAGCCGGGATAGAGGGTCGCCTGCAGGACGGTGCCAAATACCAGGTGCACACACGCTGCCAGAGCCAGTGCGAATACACCGCTGCTCCGCCAGTTCTCACCCGCGTAAGCGCGCAGGAATGCAAATGCGAACAGCGCGCTGCCGGCGGTCATGCCGAGCAGCAGCAGCGCCAGGAGCGCTCCCCCGACCCACAGGATCGCTACGGCCTCGGTAATCGAGCCCACCCGCAGCAGCAGCGTCGCAGTGCCGGGCTTCAAGCCGGATGGAGGTGTCGATTGCGTATTTCTCATCCGTCCCCGCACGTCGAGGCCGAGCTGGATGACAATCAGCCCCAGCGTCACCGCCAGGACGCTACGCGGTATCCAGCCCGCAATTCGGCTTAAGGAGTACGAGTCCGCCAGCAGTCCCACGACCACCATCGCCAGGGCAAGCGTGACCCCGCTACGCCGGGTGTGTCGCCAGAGGCCGGCCAGACCGCTCACGACCGTAACCCGCGGCGCATGGCGCGGATCGCCCTGACTTTACGCAGCAGCAGCGGCAGAAACAGGTTGAACAGGATCAATACGAGCAGCAGCAGGACTACCGGCCTGGACCAGAAGTTGATCCGGCCAAGTTCCTGCAGGCGCAACGTCAGGTGGAGGTTGGTTTCAAGGAGCAGCGCGAGTGACATGGCAATCACGAGGGGCACCCGTGGCCAGTGGTGCCGCTTCATCAGGTAACCGAGTAAACCGAAAACCGCGGCACACACGGCGTCGGCTGCCAGTCCCCGGTACTGGATCGCGCCGATCATGGCCAGGGCCAGGATCACGGGGATCAGCCGCGAGGTCCGGATCGTGCCGAGCCTGGCCATCGGGTTCACGAGCGACAACCCCAACAGGGATGTGATCCAGTTTGAAAGAAACAGCGACCAGATCAACACGAACACAAGCGTAAGGTTTTCGTTCAGCAACTCACGGCCGGGACTGAGCCCGTGCAGCGTCAAAGCACCCAGGAGCATCGCCGTACCCGTCCCGCCGGGTATACCCAGCGCCAGTGTCGGCACAAGGGCGCCGCCGTCTTTCGCGTCGCTGGCGGCCTCCGGCGCCAAAAGGCCGCGAATGTCGCCGTGACCGAAACGCGACCGGTCCCGTGCGGTCTGGCTGGCGTGCCCGTACGCGACGAAGCCCGCCACTGAGCCGCCGATGCCCGGGATCGCGCCAATGACAATCCCGATGAGGGAGGAGCGGATGAACAGGCCGAAGTTCCGGAACACCGCCCGGATGCCCTCGAGGACGCTGCCGCTAAGGTCCTGCATTCGGCGCTGGCCGGAAAGCGTCTCGCGGCCGCTCACCATCAGGTCGATGATTTCCGCCAGTGCGAACAGGCCGAGCAGCACGGGCACCAGGCTGATGCCATCCTGCAGGTATTCCGTGCCGAAGGTGAATCGGGGTTCGGCCGTCCGCGGATCGTAGCCGATGAAGGCGAGTTGCAGCCCGAATCCCGCCGCAATCAGGCCTTTGATCAGCGAGTCGCCAGCCACGGCCGCCAGCGTCGTCAGGCCCCAGATCGCCAGCATCAGGTACTCCGGGGGGCCGAGGACCAACACCGCATCGCGCATGACTGGCAACATTGCAATCAGCACACCGATACCCAGGGTCGAGCCCAGGGCCGAAGCGGCCGCAGCGCAGCCGATCGCGGTCTTGGCCTGGCCCTGACGCGTCATGGGGTAGCCATCCAGCAGGGTCACGGCATTGGAGGCCTTGCCGGGAATGTTGAACAGGATCGCGGTCGCCGAGCCCATAAAGGTTGCGCCACCGACCAGAGCACCAAACACCAGCATGACCGGGAGCGGTTCCCACGCGTAGGTCAGCGGTATGAGCAGTGCCATGAGAGTGGAACTGTTCAGGCCTGGTGCCGCGGAAAACAACATCGCGATCAACGTGGCCGCTAACGGGTAGAGGATGTACGGCCAGGAGAAAACCAGCCGGAGGCCCTCCAGCGCGGCGTCGATCATGACGGGGTCCATACTTCGTGTTTCCAGTCGCCCGGGCGTTACTGCCTGGCACGCTGCATGGTGGCCCGCACCAGGGGCGCGAAATCCACCAGCGCCTCCGCGGCGGCCCGGATATCGGCACGAGCATTAGCCGCATCAGCCGGCTCGATACGAAGTTTGGCCCGATCGGCGGCGGCCTGCAGACCGGGACTGCGGAGCACGGTGCCAACGGCAACCTCCAGGCAGCGACGCAGTTGATCCGGTAGTGCGGGGGGCGCAACGACCAGGCGTCCCGCATCGACAAGAGACGCGAGTGAGTCCGCGCGCTTTTTGGCCTGCTCCACCGATCTGCCTGCCAGGCGAGCCCGCTGCTGCGCAACGCCGGTCTCGCCACCGAGCACCGGAATGCCGGCAACGATGGGGTCGCGGGCTCCCGCTTCGCCACCTGCCTCCACACCAGTCACCTGAAGCAACGGCCGCACGGTGCCGTCTTCGATGAAGCGCCGGGTGGAATCAAGGTTCTGCACTATCAGATCAACTTCACCGCGAACGACCGCGAGTATCCGTGCGGTGTTGCCCACATACCCGGTCACCAGCACATAGTCCATGCCCAGCAGCTCCGCAATGACGGGCACGGCGACAATGCTCGCCGACCCGGCGTCCCGCACGCCGATGACGATCGGTCGTCGGCCCGCGACGCCCAGCAGCTGGTCCAGGCTGTCGATGCCCGACTCCCGTCCGGTCAACAGCACGATACGGTTGCGGAGGAGACGGGCGAGCACCGTAAAATCCGTGGCGGGATGGAGCGTGCTGCCGTCGAGTCGCGCGGCGAGCAAGCCGGCCGCGTTGATGATGCCGATGGTCTTGCCATCCGGGGCGGCATCGCGGATTGCAGCGGCAGCGACGAGGCCGCCCGCGGCCGAACGGTTCTCGACGACAATAGTGGCCTCCAGTTCCTGGGCCAGAAACGGCTGCAGCAGGCGGGAGTAAGTGTCGTAGCCACCGCCCGGGCTGTTTGGCACGATCCACCGCAACGTTTCACCCTTCAGTGTCTCGCAGGCGTTCGGGCTGGCCGCGGCAGTCACGTTCAACAGAGCCGGAAACAGCACGGCAGCCAGCCGCCAGCGTCGCGCTGGCCGGCACGGCCGGGACTGATGCCAGTAAGCTGGCATGCCGAGGTTCAGAGCTGGAAGTCCGCGCCCAGGCGCACTGTCAGACCAGCCCGCGGGTCGCCCAGTCTCTCCACATAGTCAGCGTCGGTCACGTTTGACACGACGACGTAGCCGGCCAGCCGCTCGGAGAAGTCCTTGGACACCTTGATGTTGGCTATGAAATAACTGTCGATCGAAGTGTAGACGTCGTCGTCGTCGAGATCGTGCAGCCCGTCGACGTAGATACCATTAAACGCGGCCAGAACCTGCGCTGGCAGGCGGACACGCAATTCGAACTGGGTCGTGTGTCCGGGCCGGCTGCGCAACTGACGGCTGCGGCCGTCGGGCGCCGTCTCCTCGGCGTCGAGATAGGTGTACGACACGCGGCCATAAAGTGCATCGGAGAGCCACCCCCCCGTGGAAGCCTCGACGCCCTTGATCGTTAACGGATCCAGATTCTGGTAGAGCGACGTCCGGTCCGGGCGCTCGATCAGACCAGACACATCGCTGTAAAAGAACGCGATATCGCTGGCGTAGTCTGCCGAATGTGCATAAGTCAGCCCGACCTCATAGTTGTCTGTGGTCTGCTCCCGAAGATCCGGATTGCCGTACCGTCGCCGGTAGAGCTCCCGCAGCTTGGGGAAACGCGTACGTTGGGCGGCCGAGGCGTGCAACGCCAGTTCTTCGGTGGCCTGCCAGGCAACGGCGAGCTGCGGGTTGAAGGCGCTGCTGGACTGGTCGAGGCGGGTCTGGTCGAACACATTGTAAATGCCCCCGACCGCCAGGGACAGGGCGTCGGTGATCCAGTACTGGTCCTCTATCGCCAGCGTCCAGGTCGACAGTTCGGCCTTGTTGCCGTTCTCGAGTTCGCCTTCGGCCTTGTACACGTCCGTCTGCCCAGCCGCGTGCAGCACCAGTGCGTTGTTCGAGTGGGTCTGCAACGTGGAATAGAGCTTGACGCCATAGGAGTAGTCGTCAGACTTTTCCACTTCGTCCACTTCAGCATAGCTACCGTCGGTGTAGACGGTGAGCTCGCTGTCGTAGGAATTATAGTAAAGCTTGGCGGCCAACGGAATCGCAGTGAACTGGTTCGACAGACCGACGCTCTGGCGCGTGGACTTGGTCAGCCGCTCGAAGTCCGGCTCCAGGACGCCCGCGGTCGGCGGCAGCCCTTTCTCGGCGTCGGAGAGATTGTAGAAAAACGATGTGTGGCCAATCAGTGTGCGCTGGGCGTCCAGCGAGAGAAACAGGCTGTTGCGCTCGAAGTCGCTGTTGAGGCGGTCGCCTGCGGGCTGGTTGAGTTCCCCGTTGTAGTCATCGGACAGGGAGTAGTCATCGGCCTCCTGGTGACTGACGGACAGGAGATAACTCAGGTTGTCGCTGCCTCCTCCGGAACTGGCCCGCAGCAGCAAATTGTCATCGCTGCCGACCTCGGCGTTGCCGCTGAGGTAGCTCGCATCGGCTCCGGTGCGGGGCAGGATGTCGATCACGCCGCCCATGCCGTTCGTTCCGTATATGACCGAAGGGGCGCTCTT
>JAQBGF010000103.1:0-19484 GCA_032122615.1 Gammaproteobacteria bacterium
GGTCCTGGCCAGCCCTCAGCGGGTCTTCCCGACAGGCGGCCAGGACCTGTCCCGCCACCGACCGCTGCGACAGAGTGGGGTTCCGGTCGCGCCTGAAGGCGCTCCTACGGAGCGGGTGCAGGCGGGGAGGGTTTTCAGGCGTTCACCGTGTACTCACGGTAGCGGAAAACTTTCCCCGCCTGCGCCCGCGCGCTACAGAGTGCTTACAGTCGCGGCTGAAGCCGCTCCTACAAGGGCTTAAGCTGTTGAAATACGCCCCACCGACCCAATCTCAGGTCGGAGCCCCGGAAGGAAAGCCCCCATGCGGATGGACAAACTGACCAACAAGTTCCAGACAGCGCTGCAGGACGCGCAATCGCTGGCGGTTGGCCGCGACCATCAGTTCATCGAACCGGTGCACGTGCTTTCGGCATTGCTGGAACAGCGCGGCCCGGGCGTGGGCGCGCTGCTCACCAAGGCCGGGGCCAACCTGAACCTGCTGCGCTCGAAACTCGGCCAGGCGCTGGACCAGCTGCCCGTCGTGGAAGGCGCCGGCGGCGACGTGCACGGCTCCAACGACCTCAATCGCGTTCTGAATCTCACCGACAAGCTGGCGCAGACGCGCGGCGACCAGTTCATCTCCAGCGAACTCTTCGTGCTTGCCGGCTGCGACGACAAGGGCGTGCTTGGCAAAATCCTGAAGGAGGCCGGCGTCGTGAAAGGCGCGCTCGACAAAGCCATCACGGAGGTCCGCGGCGGCGAGAGCGTGGACGACCCGAACGCCGAGGAAACCCGCCAGGCGCTGGAGAAATACACCGTGGACCTCACGGCGCGGGCGGAGCAGGGCAAGCTCGATCCCGTCATCGGCCGCGACGATGAAATCCGCCGCACGATCCAGGTGCTCCAGCGGCGCACCAAGAACAATCCCGTGCTCATCGGCGAGCCGGGCGTCGGCAAGACGGCCATTGTCGAGGGTCTCGCCCAGCGCATCGTCAACGGCGAAGTGCCGGAGAGCCTGAAAGGGAAACGCATCCTGTCGCTGGATATGGGCACGCTGATCGCGGGCGCCAAGTTCCGCGGCGACTTCGAAGAGCGCCTGAAGGGTGTTCTGAACGATCTCGCCAAGCAGGAAGGCCAGGTGATCCTGTTCATCGACGAGCTGCACACCGTGGTCGGGGCCGGCAAGGCCGAAGGCTCGATGGACGCCGGCAACATGTTAAAGCCCGCCCTTGCGCGCGGCGAACTGCATTGCGTGGGCGCGACGACGCTGGACGAGTACCGCAAGTACATCGAGAAGGACGCCGCGCTGGAGCGGCGCTTCCAGAAGGTGCTGGTCGACGAGCCGCTGGTGGAAGACACCATCGCGATCCTGCGCGGGCTGAAGGAGCGCTACGAGCTTCATCACAGTGTGACGATTACTGACCCGGCGATCGTGGCGGCGGCGACGCTGTCTCACCGCTACATCACGGACCGCCAGTTACCGGACAAGGCCATCGACCTGATCGACGAGGCCGCGTCGCGCCTGCGCATGGAGATCGATTCCAAGCCGGAGGAGATGGACCGGCTCGACCGGCGCATCATCCAGCTGAAGATCGAGCAGGTGGCACTGAAGAAGGAATCTGATGAGGCCTCGAAGAAGCGCCTCAAGGACATCGAGACGCAGCTGGCCACGCTCGAGCGGGAGTACGCGGATCTCGACGAGATCTGGAAAGCCGAGAAGGCCGCGGTGCAGGGCGAAGCGCATATCAAGGAGGAACTCGAGCGTGCGCGGATGGACATGGAGGCGGCGCGGCGCGCGAGCGATCTCACCCGCATGTCCGAACTCCAGTACGGCAAGATCCCGGCCCTCGAAAAGCAGCTGGCCGCCGCCGTTGGCGCCGACCAGGGCGAGACGCACCTGCTCCGTACCAAGGTGACCGAAGAGGAGATTGCCGAGGTCGTCTCGAAGTGGACCGGTATTCCGGTCAGCAAGATGCTCGAAGGCGAGCGAGACAAGCTGCTGCGCATGGAAGAAGCGCTCGGCAAGCGCGTCGTTGGCCAGGCCGAGGCGCTGACCGCTGTGGCCGATGCCATTCGCCGCTCGCGCGCCGGGCTCTCCGATCCCAAGCGGCCGAACGGCTCGTTTCTTTTCTTAGGTCCCACGGGCGTTGGCAAGACCGAACTCACCAAGGCGCTCGCGGAATTCCTGTTCGACACTGAAGACGCGCTGGTGCGCATCGACATGTCCGAGTTCATGGAGAAGCACTCCGTGGCGCGGCTGATCGGCGCGCCGCCGGGCTATGTCGGCTACGAGGAGGGCGGTTACCTGACGGAACTCGTGCGCCGCAAGCCGTACTCCGTCGTGCTGCTCGACGAAGTCGAGAAAGCCCACGCCGACGTGTTCAACGTGCTGCTCCAGGTGCTGGATGACGGGCGGCTGACCGACGGGCAGGGCCGCACGGTCGATTTCCGCAATACGGTCATCGTGATGACTTCCAACTTAGGCTCACAGCGCATCCAGAGCATGACCGGTGAAGCCAACTACGCCGCGATGAAGGCGGCTGTGCTGGAGGATGTGCGGGAGCATTTCCGGCCCGAGTTCATCAACCGCGTCGACGACATCGTGGTCTTCCACCCGCTGTCCGCCGGGCACATCCGCAACATCGTCCAGATCCAGCTCGGTTACCTTAAGGCCCGTCTCGCCGAGCGCGACATGAGCCTGACGGTTAGCGATCCCGCCCTCGACAAGCTTGCCGAGGCTGGTTTCGACCCCGTGTACGGCGCCAGGCCGCTGAAGCGGGCGATCCAGCAGCGCATCGAGAACCCGCTGGCCCAGGAGATCCTGAAGGGGCAATTCGGGCCCGGGGCCACGATCGTGGCCGACGTCGCGGGCGACGACTTCACCTTCACCGCGGGGTAACCACTCCCCCGTAGGAGCGCCTTCAGGCGCGACAACGCACTCCGTGGCCCGCGGTCGGAGGCGGGACAGGTCCTGGCCAGCCCTCAGCGGGTCTTCCCGACAGGCGGCCAGGACCTGTCCCGCCACCGACCGCGGGCCACGGAGCCCGTTGTCGCGCCTGAAGGCGCTCCTACGCGAGGGCCGGGACGATCTGCTCGCCGATCAAACGGATCGACGCTGCCGGGTCGGCGTACAACCGCAACGCCACCCCACCGAGTCCGGCCGCTTTCAGGCGCTGAAGTTTCGCGAGCACCGGTTCCAGATCGTCCGGCGACCCCGAGATCGTGACGTTATCGACCAGCGCGTCGAGGATCCGGTCCGGCACGCCGTCGACCACGTGACTGGCGGTGGCAAATGCGCTGGCGAAGGCCGCCTGGCTCGCCATCACGAGCGCAACGTCGTCGGGCGTCAGGAATCCGGCCAGCAGCCACGGCCGGAAGATGCCCCGGAGCAACAGCCAGCGCCGTGCCTCGTGCAGCACCTGCTGGCGATCAGCATAGACATGCCAGGCGGTGAACACCGTGGTGTGAAAATCCGGACGGTGGCGACCGCGAGACGCGAGGGCCAGGTCGAGTGTGCCGATGGCCGCCGTCGCCGGCACCACAGGCATGTCGCTCATCATGATGCCGTCCGCGCAGCCGGCGGCCATGCGCAGCATCTGCACCTGGCTGGCCCCGACGAGAAGCCGCGGCGCCGCGGCCTCAAGCCAGCGCAGCTGCAGGTTCTTCACGCGGTAAAGCTCCCCGGCGTACGTGATCCGCTCACCGCTCGCGGCGGCGCGGATGATGTCCACGCACTCGCGCACTGCCCGCACCCGCCGTTTCGGACGGATGTCGAGGGCCTGCAGCGCCTCGCCGCCGCCGCCGATCACAATCTGTGCACGGCCCCCGCACATCTCGTTCAGCGTCAGCAATGCCGAGGCAATTTTCACCGGGTGTGTGTCGAAGGGATTTACCGCGATCGGTCCGAGCCGAATGCGGGACGAAGTCTCTGCCAACAGCCCGAGATTGGCGAACGGGTCACGTGAATCCAGCAGGCTGGACACCCACACGCCGTGCAGACCGAAGCGTTCGGCCAGGCGGCCAAGCTCGGCCAGCTCCTGCGGTTTGGAGCGGGTGTCGAGGATAACGTCGATATGCATGCTTTTTTGTCGCGGCTGAAGCCGCTCCTACACCGCTGATCGGACTGCGGGGATCACTTCCGCAGCCAGTGCTTCCAGCTGTTCCTCGAAATCCCACAGCGGATTGGCGATTATTGTGGTGGCGCCGATCTTCGCCAAGCGGCGCAGGCCCTCGGCCACCTGCGCCGTGCTGCCCCACGCACAGATGTCTGCCACGAAATCAGGATTGCGCTCGATCTGCCACGGGTACCTCGCCTGGAAGAACTCGTCGAGGCGCCGCTTGGCCCGCTCCGCATTGTCGTCAATGCCGATGTAGACGCGCTTCGACAACGGCAGCGTCGCCGGATCACGCCCTTCCTCGTCGAGGAAACGGCGGATCTGCACCACGAAGTCTGCGAAATGATCCGTCGTGTTGGGACCCGCACAGGTGTAGCCGTCGGCGTACTTCACGGCCCGGCGAAGGGCATCAGGGTGCTGGCCGCCGAACCACAGCGGTACGTGGGGTTTTTGCACCGGTTTCGGCCACATGCCGGTCTGCTTAAGCTGATAAAACTCGCCCTCGATATTCGTCACTGGCTCCGTCCACAGCGACTTCATCACCCGCACACCTTCGTTAAAACGGCGCACGGCCTCCGTGCTCTCGATGCCGTAGGTGCGGAAAAATCCGGGAGCCATGACATGCCCGAGGCCAATACCGAGAATGATCCGGCCGGCACTCAGGTTGTCGAGCGTACCGACGATCTTCGCAACGTGGACCGCATTGCGGATCGGAAACACCAGCACCGAAACGCCGAGTTGCACACGAGTGGTCAGAGCAGACGCATAGGACAGCAGGGTCAGCGATTCGTGCAGCGGCACGTCGCCGGCAACCTGGTCCTGCACCCAGGCACTGTGAAAGCCGAGCCGCTCGCCGAGCGCCAGGGTGCGTCGCACGAGGTCTAAGTCGGCCTGGCCGTCTAAGAAGACCTGGGGAATCGGGAAGCCAAAATCGATGTGGGGCATAAGCGGATTTCTGTCGCGGCTGAAGCCGCTCCTACAGGAGTTCGGCGGCCAGCAGGCGCATCGCCTCGGGCGACGCGCCCAAGAGCACCATCGACGTGACCTGCCCCGCACGGCCCGCCGATTTCCACGCGGCCAGCCGCTCGCGGATCCGCCCGGCAGGTCCGACCAGCGCCACGGCATCGATCAACGCCTCCGGCACCGCCGCGGCCGCTTCGACCTTGCGGCCGGCCAGGTACAGGTCCTGGATAAGACGCGCCTCGCTCTCGTAACCCATGCGCTGAACATACTCGGCGTAGAAATTCTTCTGCCGCGGGCCCATGCCGCCGATATACAGCGCCATGTGCGCCCGCACCGGCTTGCGGCACTCCTCGAGATCGTCACCCATCGACACGTTGACGAACGGAGCCAGATCAAAGGTGGCGAGACCGCGTGCCGGCACTCCGCTCTGCGCGCCCTTGCTAAAGCCCTCGTCCAGGTAGGGTCCGATCAACTCGTAGCGGTCGGGATCCATCCAGATGGGAAAAACGCCGTCGGCAACTTCTGCCGCCGTGCGCAGTCCCGCCGGCGTGACGGCAGCCGTATAGATTTTCAGATCCGGGTCGCCATGGAGGATGCCCTTCATGGGCTTGCCGAGGCCGGATGCGCCTGGTCCCGTAAAGGGAATCTGGTAGTGGTAACCCTCGTGCTCCAGCGGCGCGCGGCGGGCGGCGATCTGACGAATGATGTCGATGTATTCACGCGTCCTGGTCATTGGTTTCCCGTAGGGAACGCCATACCACCCCTCGATCACCCGCGGGCCGGACGGCCCGATCCCGAGCAGGAAGCGGCCGCCGGACAACGCACTGAGCGTCATTGCCGTCATCGCCGCGCAGGTCGGGGTCCGGGCGGGCATCTGCATGATGGCCGTACCCACCTTGATGTGTCGGGTCTGAGCGAGGATCCAGGCAGCGACGGATACGGCGTCACTGCCGTAGGCCTCAGCCGTCCACACCGACTCGAAGCCAAGTCGCTCGGCCTCGAGAATATCGGCCATCGGCACGTTCACGGCGGCCGGCGAGTAGCCGGCCATGAAGCCCAGTCGCATGGAGGTTCTCCGGACAGCGAGTCCGGTGAAGTATGCCTCAGGAATTCAGGCGAAGGGCCGGCTGGCTGCGGGCCGGGGACGCAGACGTTCCACCAGCTCTGCCAGTTCGTCGCGCTCACGTTGCAGCTGGCTGACCTGGATGTTGGTCACCGTTTCGCCGGATTCGGACACGTCGAGTTGGGTTCGCGCATCCCTAAGCTGCAGGCTGACCTTCGATAAATCGTCGGTGCGGTCGCTCAGTTGGCCGAGCAGGTCGTCGATGCGCGAACCGGCCTCGCGAAGCGACGTCTCAAGGACCCCGATTTGCGACCGGCGATCGGCAACCTGGTTTCGCAGCGCTTCGATCTCAGCAGCAGATTCTTTGGCCGCACTGGTGCCTTGTTCGCGCAGGACGCGGTCCTGATCGAGCAACTTCTGCGCAATGCGCAGGTCCTCGAGCAGAGCCTTGCAGCGGTTGTCGGCGTCGTTCGCCGGTTCCGGCGCCCGCGGCGGGGTGCCAAAAGGCAACTTGCCGGCGGCGTCGCCAAACAGGCTTTCCTTGAGCGGGCCGCCGGAGCGTACGACGATGAAGCCGACCACGATGGCACTTAGCAGAATACCGAAAAGCAAGCCGATGAAGATGAGTCCCGCAAACGCCATCGTCAGCAATCCACGAGCAGATCGTCGTCCCCGTCCAGCACCAGCGAGGAAGCCGACGCCGGCTTGCCACGATGCAGGGCGGCCATCTCCTTGCTGAGTGCCGCCACCTGCGTGCTCATTTCGTCGCGTTCACGTTCGAGGCGCGCGATCTGGTCGGTGTCCACATTCAATCCCACCGCGCTAACGCCCAGCTCGGTCTTGACCTCGCGCAGCTGCACGTGGGTTCGCACCATTTCCTCGGCGCGATCCGCCAGCTCCAGCCGAAGTTTCGAAGTCTTCGCGCACTCGTGCTGGATATTGGCCTTGAGCTTACGGACGATTTCGGCATGCTCAGACGACAGCTCCTTCAGCGCGGTCAGTTCGGCGGTGGTCTTGGCCAGTTCGGTCGTGAGGGCGTCGCGTTCTGCCTTGAACTCATCGGACGTGCGCTGTATCACGCGCAAATCGGCGTCCATGGCACGGATACGATGATGGAGATCGTCAGCGCGCTTGCCCGAAGGCCGGTTCGCCATACTGCCCAGCAACCGCGAGAGCACCGCACCGGCGCCAAAGCCGGCCACCAGCGCAACGGCAATCAATGAAGTGGAGAGCAGGGTTTCGCCAAACATAACGCGAAGGTTAGCCGCGTCCCGCCGCCGGCAACCATGCACCAGTTCTCAGTAGCGCCCGTTGTTGGGCGCAAAACGGGCGCTACATCACGAAAGCCACGTCAGCGCGCCACTTCTAAGGAGACGGCGTGTTACCGGGCGCTGCCACCGGCAGGGCATAGGCCAGCACGTAGTCGTCAATGCCCTTGGCGTCATACCAGGAATGGCCGCCCGCGGCGAACACCACGAACTGACGCCCGTCGGCCTCGTAGGTCATCGGCGTCGACATGGCCGAGGTCGGGGCGAGATGCTCCCATAACTCCTCGCCCGTCTCGATGTCGTAGGCGTGCAGCCGGTTGTCCGGTGTCGCGCCGATAAAGATCAGGCCACTGGCCGTGACGATGGGGCCGCCGGCCGATGGGCCACCCAGGTTGAGCGGGATCGGAAATGGCATCAGCTTGTCGAGGCGGCCGAACGGAATCTTCCACTTGATCTCGCCGGCGGCCATATCGACTGCCACGAGCAAGTTCCACGGCGGCTTGGTGCAGGGCGTGAACGACGGCGACATCAGCGGCCCCTGCTTCACACCGTACGGCGTATCGCCGAGGTAACCCGGCTTCTGCATCGGCGCACCGGCCTCTGGACGCTTGGCAAACTCCGGGTCCACCTCGTCTCTCGGCAGGAATTGTACGTAGTACGGTATCTGCGACACCGGCGTGACCAGCAGGTTGCGCTCGGGATTAAACGCACCGCCACCCCAGTTGGGGCCACCGCCGATCTGCGGGTACATGATCGTGCCCTGGGTCGTGATCGGCTCGTAGTGCCCACCGTGGCGCATGGACTCGATCTTCTTCCGGCAGGCATTCCGGTCGAAGAACGTGAACCCCCAGGCGTCGTCCGGCGACAGGGTGTTGCGGACGAGAACCGGCGGTCGGGTCGGGAACGGCTGGGTGGGTGACAGCTTTTCGTTGACGACATCGGTATCCGTCGGCACCGGCCGTTCCTCGATCGGAAACAGCGGCTCGCCGGTCTCGCGATGGAAGGCAAAAACCATCCCGGTCTTGACGAGCTGAATCACCACGGGAATCTTCTGGCCGTCCCGCGTGATGTCCGTGAGGATCGGCGGCGAGCCCACATCGCGGTCCCACACGTCGTGATGAAGGGTCTGGAAGTGCCAGACCACCTCGCCCGTCGCGCCGCGCAGGGCAATGATCGAGTTGGCATAGCGATTGTCCCCGGGCCGGTGAGCACCCCAGTAGTTGGGCGCCGGGGCGGCTGTGGGGATGAAGAGAAGATCCCGCTCGCTGTCGGCAGCCATCGGCACCCAGTTGTTGCCGCCGCCCACCTCGATGGGCGTTGGCTCGAAACCGGTCGAGGCATCCCGCACCAGGGGATCGAAGCTCCAGCGCAGGGCGCCGGTGCGCGCGTCGAAGCCGCGAATGGCGCCATTGATCGCGGTCGAACTCTTGAACTTGTTCCCGAAAGCCGACACCGCGACGATGCCGTTGATCGCCGTTGGCGGCGACGGCAGCTGCGTGATCTCCACGCCATCGGCGGGGAACGTGGCCTTGATCAGCGTGCCGACGTTCACCTCGCCGTTTACACCAAAGGCCGCGCAGCGGCGACCATCGCGGGCGTCCATCGCGATCAGCCGCCTGTCCGCCGTCGCCAGGAACAGGCGATGCGCACAGGCCTCGCCCGGTGCCGCCGCGTTATCGACCCAGTACTCCACGCCGCGGCACTTGAAGCGTCCCGCGGCGGGCGACTTGTCGATCTTCGGGTCCATTGTCCAGCGCGGCGTACCCGACACCGGATCCAGCGCGATCACCTTGCCGAAGGGGTCGCACACGACGAGATGGCCGCCGGCGGCAGGCGGCAGCAGTGTGGGTGTGTCCTGGAAGTCGATGAACTGCTTGAGCGACGGGTTGTCCCTGACCGCTCCGGTGCGGTACTGCCACGCGAGCTCCAGCGTGCTGACATTTTCCTTGTTGATCTGCGTCAGCGGTGAGAAGCGGCTGCCGCCCTCGTCGCCGCCGTAGTGCGGCCAGCCCTGACCGGTCGCGACGGCGGCCGGCAACGCAATGCCGAGCAAGGTGGCGAACAGAATTCGTCTGATGGTGCCCATGGGATGACCCGCCTTCAGTTGAGTGCAACAGACAATTTACCGCAATCACGAGCAGAGCGGATTCGGCAACGACCGACGTTCAGGATGCGGCCAGTCGGTGGTGCCTCATCGGTGGTGCATCCCGCGGCCACCGGCTGGCAACCCCGCCCGCTACCGTGCCGCACGGTGAGCGCCGGGCGGGGCACCAGCCGCCGTCCGCTCGGCGTCGTCACGGGGCACTGCAAGTCAGACAGCGTGAACTTCCTCTTCTGCAGCGGTCACACGGCGGGTGTCCTGTCCGGGCGCTCACCGTGTACTCACGGTAGCCGGACAGGATTTCCCGCCGGGGGACCGCGGGCCACGGAGTGAGTTGTCGCGGCTGAAGCCGCTCCTACAGCCGGAGGTGCCAGGGAAACCGCTCGGTGATCAGCATCAGCGGCTGCGACCCGGCGCTCACCCGGTAGGTCCGCGTCAGGAAATCAGGTTCCGTCAGCGCCGCCACTGCCGGCGGCAGCACGGCAAGGTACTCGCGCCCGTACCAGAGCCCTTCCCGCCGACTCTCGAAGCCGGGCATCCGCAACAGCTGCCCGAGGCTCAGCCCCTCGGACGCCAGGCCACTGCGCACGTCTTTCGACAGCCGCTCCATGCAGATCACGGACTCTGCAAAGGCGAACAGGCGTCGGCTGTGGCCACCGACCAGCACCACCGAGCGTTCCAGCACAGCGGTTCCATCACCCGCGTCCAGCCACGAACCGGCAGACGGCACGCCGGCAACCGGCAACGTCGTGGCACGCTGGCGGATCGGCTTCACAGCGATCGGTTCCAGCGCCCACGCCGATAGAAATGTGGTCACGGTTCCGTCAATAACGAGCAAGCTCCGCAACAGTGGCGAGAGCTGTTCCGGCTGCACGGACACAATGTGGGCCGGGCGCTGGTCCTGCACCAGAAAGAGCCCGGCCGCCGGATCGAATGATGCAGCGGCTGTGGTCGTGTCGGTGGGCTGATCGTGCGACACGGAGCTAAGCCGATGCCAGGTTCTGGGTCAGCTTTGGAAGGTGCGCCGGATCCGGCGCGACCCGGCACAGACGAACACCACGGTTGCGGCCTGTAAAAAGACTGCGGAGCGAGTCCGGCATCCGTTCGAGTCCCTCGTCAAGATCCTCACAGTCGTGGAGCTGGCCTGCCCGGTACCAGGCCGTCAGTGCCGCCTCCGCCTCGGCGAAACGCTGCCAGTAGTCGAACACCACAAAGCCCTGCATGCGGGCACGCTGGTAGACCAGGTGGCGGTAGTTGACAGGGCCCGACTTGTGCTCGGCATAGTCGCTGGCGATATAGCCGCAGACGGCCACCCGCGCGCCGCGCGCAAGGTTCGCAAGCGCCAGATCCAGAATCTCGCCACCCACGTTATCAAAGAACAGATCGATGCCCCCGGGAAACAATTCACGCAGTCGGGCCGCCAGATCGTCGGTGCGATAGTTGATAGCCGCATCGAAGCCGAGAGCCTTGCACAGCCACTCACACTTCCCGGCGGTGCCGGCGATTCCCACCGTCCGCGCCGCGCCCGTAAGACGCGCGATTTGCCCGGCCATCGAACCAACGCCACCGGCGGCGGCTGACACCAGTACGTTGTCGCCAGGCCGGAGTCCGCCGGCTTCATGCAGGCCGAACCACGCCGTCGTGCCGGCCTGCCCCAGCATGCCGAGGGTCGTGGTGGGCAGGGGCCGCAATGGCGCCGCGATCTTGCGGTTACTGAAGACGAACTGCGCCCCGCGGGGTTGCTGCACGGAATAGTCCTGCCAGCCGAGCGAGCCGATGAATATATCGCCGGGGGCATAGTCGGGGTGACGGGAGGCGACCACCTCACCGACGCCGCGCCCGCGCATAACCTCACCAACCGGCACGGTACTGTAGAAACTCGTGTGCCCCGGCGAAAGATAGCCACGTTGCGCCGGACCCGGTGCCAGGCACAGGGTGCGAACCAGGAACTCGCCGTCTGCCGGCACTGGCACGGCCTGCTCGGCCCAGGCGAAGTGGGCTGGACCAATCAGCTCGTCGGTGCGGGGATAGCGGGCAATTCGCCACTGCCGGTTCATTGACTATCGTCGGAAGCAAGACCGCGGGCATGATACCGCCGACAGGGAACCAGCGAGACAAGCATGTCAGACCAGGACCACAACCCGATACTCCAGCGTCACTTCGTGACCGTCCGGGGGCAGTTTGGCACGCGGCAAGTGCATTACCGTCGCGGCGGCCAGGGTCCCGCCGTGCTGCTGCTTCACCAGTCGCCCCAGTCGTCCCGGGAAATGGAGCCCATCATCGACGCGTGGGGCAGCAGGTTTACGTTGATTGCCCCCGATGCGCCGGGTTACGGCTTCTCGCAGCCGCTGCTCAATTCGGGACAGCCATTGCAAGCCGCCAGCATCGACGACTTCGCGGCCGCGACGCTGGAATTCGCCGATGCCCTGGGCCTTCCGCGATTCGGCGTCTATGGCTTTCACACGGGTGCAAGCATTGGCGTTGCCCTCGCGCAGGGATTCCCCGAGCGCGTTGCCGCTGTTGCCGCCAACGGTCTTGTGATCCTCACTGAGGAGGAACTGGCCGCAATTCTCCGCGAGTACTTGCCGCCCTTCGTCCCGTGCTGGGACGGCAGCCACCTGGCCTGGTTGTGGGCTCGCCTGCGGGAGCAGACGATTTTCTTTCCGTGGCACGAGCACCGGGCCACGACACGGATGGATTTCGACATGCCGCCGGCAGACCGCCTGCAACAGGGACTGCAGGAGTTCCTCGCCGCCGGCGACTACTACCACGTGGCTTACGGCGCCGCCTTCAGCGGTCACGCGGAGCGCCGCCTGCCCGCTTTGACCGTTCCGGTGCTGGTCACCGCGTCGGCACGGGATCCGTTGGCAGGTCATCTTGCCCGGATCGAAAAGCGCTCGGCCACGGTGCAGATTGCACCGGCCAGCGATGCGGGTGACGCGGTGAACCGCGCGTTCGCACACCTGGGCGAGCATGCGGGCAACGTGCCGGCTTCGCACAGTGCTCCGCCGTCGGCCGAGCCGACCGCGAGCGAATATCGCGGCGCGCCCGGGCAGCAGGTCCGCTTCGTGCGAACAGCGTGTCGAAGCACCAACGCACGGCGCACCGTAATCTTGCTGCACGCGGTGGGTAGTTCCGCGGCGGCGTTGGGATCGCTCGCCTGCACTCTCGCTGACCACGCCGAGGTGCTGGCCGTGGACCTGCCCGGTCACGGCGCCAGCGATCCGGCGAGATCCGACGACGGCGGTGCCGTGGCCAGTACGGCGAGGCAGTTGGCCGCGGCCCTGTTACCGTTGTCGGCCGCAAACTCGGCCGCCGCTCCGGCCGGCCATAGCGTTAGCATCCTCGGGGTAGGAAACAGCGCTCCTGTGGCCATCGAACTTGCCCGGCAACTGCGCGCGCGACACCACATTGAGGCCAGCATCGTCTTGCTCGATCCACCCGCCTGGTCCGCGGCAGACATAAAGGCGTGGCTGCAGCACGGCTTGCCGGCGCTCACACCGGTCTGGTCCGGGGGTCATCTGCTCGAGGCCTGGCACATGGTGCGCGACAGCCGGCTGTTCAAGCCCTGGTTCCGGCGGGAGCGTGGCGGCATTCGCCATGATGAGCCGGATCTCGACGACCACCGCATCCAGCTGGAAGTCCGGGATCTCCTGCGCTCATGCGGGACCTGGCAAGCCCTCCTCCGCGACGCGCTGGGCTATCCCGGGGTATCTGGCGAATCGCCCGGACTCCGGGTGATCAGGCAGGACGAGGCGCCCGGAAACTGGGCCGAGATTCTGGCGCCTTCATCGGCGCCGAACCAGCCTGCAAGTTGACGCATTGACGGTCGGTCGTATACTGCCGAAGCGTTTGTGAGTAGTTCCACGGTCCGTTCAGGGGGCGAGCCGTGGCTCCGCGACAACAACTATGGTGTCCATTGCGGGGACAACGCACCAACACCCGAAACCGAGACGATTGCCCAGGTGCAAACTGCGTCCCTGATATCTAAAGTCTCTAGTTACCAAACCCAGTTGTTGAGGAGCCTGCGTGATGAATCGGTGTTTGACGGCAATCGTACTGGGGCTGGCCGCAAGCTCAGCCCTGGCCGCAGACGACAACGGCGTCTGGAACGCAGGTCTGGCTGCCAGCTTTGGCGAGTACTCGTTTGACAGCGCTCAACTCGACGACAGTTCCGCCGGCTTCAAGCTCTTCACGGGCTACCGCGTCAACCAGTGGCTGGGGCTCGAGGGCGCGTATCACAACTTCGGCGATTTTGACGAAGACCTGGACCCGCCCAACCCGGGCGGCAGTGCCACGGCCGACATTGACGGGTTCAGCGGCTCGGTGCTGCTCTATGCGCCGATCGAGAGTGACAGCTTCGAGGCCTACGGCAAGGCTGGCTATTACTTCTTTGATCAGGAGGTGGTCGTCGACGACACCGTAGCCGCCAGCAATTCACCGGACGGCATACTGCTCGGGGCTGGTGGACGCTTGTTTATCAGCGAGCAGTTTGCCATTCGTGGTGAAGCTGACTGGTTCGATATCGACGACGGCAGCCTCTGGGCGCTGAATGTCGGTTTCGAGTATCGGTTTGGCCGGCCGGCCAGGGACGTCGCTCCGGCGGGTGATACAGACTGAAGCGCACAGACTTCAAAAAACCAAATTCATCAGGAGCCAGATTCATGCAAGCTAACTTCAACTCGGGTCTTAGCCACTTGCTGGCGTCCACCACGCTTCTCGCCGTGCTGCTGATGCCAGCACACGCCGGGCCTTCTGATGCGGGCTGGCGGATCGGCGGCGCCGTATTGTTCAGCGAGTACTCGCTGGATAACAACGCTATCGACGACAGCGCGGTCGGCTTCAAGGGCTACGCGCAGTATCGCTTCGGCAAGTACTTCGGAATTGAGGGCGCGTTCCTCAACTCCGGCGAATTCGACGAAGATACAACCCCTGCATCGTCGGGTGGCAAGGCAACGATCAGTGCCACTGGCTTCAGCCTGGATGCCGTTGGCTATCTGCCTTTGACCACGGATAACTTTCAGTTGTTTGGCAAGGCGGGCTACTACAACCTTGACCAGGATCTGGAAATCGACGGAGAAAGCGGCAGCTCGCGCAGCGCTGACGGCATCACGCTCGGTATCGGCGCAGACTTCGCCGTGGCCGAGCAGTTGGCAATACGTCTTGAGGGTGACTGGTACGACCTGGATGGCGCGGACTTCTGGGCCGTGGGACTCGGCCTCAACTACCAGTTTGGCAGCCGCTGATTGGCAAAGAAAGGGGGCATGCCCCCTTTGTCCCCGAAGGCGCTCCTTTTCCTCCTGCTGATCAGCGCAGCAGCGCCCGCCGCTGACTGGACCCACTACGGCGGCGACGCCGGCGGCTCCCACTACTCCCCGCTCGACCAGATCAACCGCGGCAACGTCAGGAGTCTCGTCAGGGCCTGGGAATACCGCACGGGCGATCTGGACCGGCACCCGGACCGCAAGGCCTTCGCCAGCTTTCACGTCACGCCGCTGCTGTTGCCGTCAAGCGCCGGACAGTCACTGGTTTTGTGTACACCGTTTAACCGCCTGGTCGCACTGGACCCCGCGACGGGCAAGGAACGGTGGGTGTTCGACCCGCTGCTGGATCCCGGACCGGTAGGCACCCGCTACAACTGCCGCGGCATCGCCTACTGGCAGGATCCCGACGCGGCCGATGCCGCCGCCTGCGCACACCGACTCTACATGGGCACGGGCGACCTGCGACTCTTCGCCATCGATGCCCGCACGGGTCGTGCCTGCGCGGACTTCGGCACCGGTGGCAGCGTGGACGTGAAGGCGCTGGTGCTCGCCGAGGCCGAAAGCCGCGCGCAACGTATCGGCCGGCCCGTGAATTACCGGCACGGCGATGCGCAATTCTCCTCGCCACCCACCGTGGCAGGTGCCGTGGTTGTGCTGGGCTCCGCCAATAACACCAAGTTCCGGCGCAATGACGGGCCGAGTGGCGCCGTGCGCGCTTTCGATCTGCGTACGGGTGCGCTGCGCTGGACCTTTGATCCGGTGCCACGCAAACCCGGTGATCCGGAGGCTGCTGGCTGGACCGCCGAGGCGCTGGCCACCACGGGAGCGGCCAACGTCTGGAGCATCATGTCCTACGACGCGGCGCGCGACCTGGTCTTTCTGCCCACTGCCAGCGCGTCGCCGGATTTCTTCGGCGGCACACGGCCGGGCGACAACCACTACGCAAATTCAGTCGTCGCCCTGCACGCCGCAACCGGCGAAGTGGCCTGGCACTACCAGCTCGTGCATCACGACGTCTGGGACATCGACCTGCCGGCGCAGCCAATGTTGCTCGACCTTGAGCTCGGAGGCCGCCGGGTGCCCTCAGTCGTTCAACTGACCAAGATGGGCCTGGTGTTCGCCTTCGATCGCGCCAGCGGCGTACCGGTGCTGCCGATCGAAGAACGCGCCGTGCCTGGCGGCGGCGTTCCCGGTGAGCAGCTGTCGCCCACGCAGCCGTTTCCCGTCACCATCCCCCCGCTCGTCAAGCCTGGACTCACTCCCGAGGATGCCTGGGGCTACACCTTTATCGACCAGGCCGTGTGCCGCAGGGCCATCGCCGGCGCGCGTCACGGGCAGTACTACCTGCCGCCCAGTCGCGAGGGCACGGTGAATTTTCCCGGCATGGCCGTTACCAACTGGGGTGGTGGTGGCTTCGACCCGGAACGACAACTGCTGATCGTCCCGGTCAATCGCGCCCCGACCTTCACGCAACTGCTCCCCGTTGACGAGGTTGACCCGACTGTACTCGCCAACCCGATGGCCGGCCTGATGGGGATTCCAGGCCGTCTCGATGGCACGCCCTACGCCCAGATTTTCAAACCACTGCTGTCACCGTTGTTCTCCCCGTGTAATGCGCCGCCCTGGGGTGAGCTGGTGGCTCTTGACCTGGCCACGGGCAAGACGCGCTGGCGAGTGCCGCTCGGCGTGCTGGACAAGCTGGTGCGCCTGCCGCTGCCGCTCCGCTGGGGTACACCAACTTCAGGTGGCCCCATCGTCACCGCGGGTGGGCTCGTGTTCATCGGTGCCACCATGGACGAGCGCTTCCGCGCCTTCGATGTGGAAACCGGCGAGGAGCTCTGGGAAACCTCGACGCCCACCGCGGCGATGGCCACGCCGATGACCTACGAGGTTGCCGGCAAGCAATTCGTCGTCGTCGCCGCCGGCGGCCACATGTGGCAATACTCCTTCAAGATCGGCGACTCGCTGGTGGCGTGGCGCCTGCCCTGAGGGCCAGGTTCTGTGACCGGCTTTACGGAACCCCCGGACGGCATCACGCAAACTCCCGACAGGTTTTAGGGCACGCCCGGGGCTCCCGTAGGTTCCGGTGCGGAATCGTCGTCTGGAGCAACACATGATCGCGCAGTCCCGTGAGCAGGGCTTTTCCCTGGTCGAAATCGCCATCGCACTGGTCATCATCGGTCTCATGATCGGCGGTGTACTCAAAGGCCAGGAGATGCTGACGAACGCCAAGGTGCGCAAGGTGGAGAACGATCTGAAGGGCATCTCCGCCGCCATCCTGGCCTATCAGGACCGCTATGGCGTGCTGCCGGGCGATGATCCCGCGGCAGCCACCCGCTTTCCGGGCGTCTGGACGGCAGCCGACAATGGCAACGGCAATGGCGTCATTGCCGGCGCCTGGAACAGCGACAACAACGATCAGGAGTCCCGCAAGATCTGGAAGCACCTGCGGGGATCCGGTTTCCTCAAGGGGCCCGTGGACGACACGTCAGCTGCCTACCAGCAACCGGCCCACACCTTCGGCAGCCAGATTGGCTTCGAACAGGGCCTGTATAACCTCAGCGGCCACGTGATCGTGTTCGGCAAACTCAAGGGCAACGTGGTCCAGATCCTCGAGGCGCGCGGTGACGACGGCAACCCGAGCGCGGGCTCCGTCCAGGGCAATGCGACGGCAACTGCCTACGCGCCGAAGACCAACTACGACCTGGCCTACAGCTTCTAGGCGCGGCCGGTCACTGACAAAAAACGGGGCGGTGCATCAGCACCGCCCCGTTTGCTTGTGGGCAATTGGCAGTCCGACGGACGCAGTCCTCTAGTCCTCCAACTCGATCTCGTCAGCCACGATCGTGCCACCGCCCTGGGTGAATTGCACCTGGACTTCGGAGCCGTCGCTGATGGCGGCGAAGAATGCCGCGGCATCGGGGAAGGCATTGTCGGCAGAGTCCCGGAACTGCGTACCACCACCAGTGATGACCGGCACCCCAAGCACCGAGAGGTTGGGGTTGGCAATCAAGGTCACGGGGCCGCGCAGCAGGCCCTCCAGGTTGCCATCGCCGTCATCGTCCCGTTCCACGATCACCGCCGTCAACGTAGCGCCATCGCCCGGAGTGCCGCGAACCTCCACGTAGTTGCCAACCGTAATGTCGCCAAGACCGAAGGTCTGGTCGACGACACCAGTCTGGTCCTCAAAGCGCGTCGTGGGAGTCACCGTGACGGTAACCCCGGCGAGGGTGAGCGTGCTGGCGGTAACGGCCGTCACATTAGCGGCCACACGGCCGTCGATGCTGTCGTCGTCACCGTCATCGTCGCTATCGCCGGATTTGAACTCGACCTTGCGGGCCACGAGCACGCCTGATGTGTTCACTTCGCCCTCGACCTCGACCTTGATGTTGACGTTGTTGGCCGCGATTGGATCGAAAGCACCGTCCTCGGGGTCGTAGACCGTCTGGCCATTGGTGGTGACGGGGACGCCGGCCACGTCAAAGTTCGTCGGTGAGACGTAGCGCGTGATGTAGCCTTCGACCTCGCCATCGTCACCGTCGTCGGCCCCCGGAAGATCGTTGTCTTCGAGCTCCACTTCAGTTGCAACGAGCTGATTACTGCTATTGACGAGCGCGCCCTTGGCCTCGACGAAGTCACCTTCGGCAATCTGCCCGCCAGGGAAGTCGCTCAATGTGGCGGTCGCGTAGTTAATGACCAGGGCCTTGATATTGAAGGTCGTCGCGGTCACGGCACTCACGATGCCGCGCACCTCAAGGTCGTCGTCACTCTGGTTGACCTGCTCAATCCGGGTCGCCCGGACGTCCCCGTTACCGTCGATCAGGCCGCTCACTTCGACGAACTGGCCGACATTAAGGCCCGTGAGATCCCGCGGCGAGATGCCGTCGTCAAACGACGTTGCGCCATCGACGAGGACCACCTGGCCCAGAACCACCAGGCTCTGGGTCAACAGGTCAATGCTGGCGATCGGCCCCTCCACGGTGTCGTCATAGGCGACCGTCTCGGCGCGTCGCGTAACGCCATCATCGGTGCTGCGCCACTGGATCGTCACCTGCTGACCAACCTCCAGGTCGCCCTGGCTACCGAAACCGCTGTCATCGATGTCAAAAGTGGCCCCGGTGGTCGAGTACCTCACACCGTTCACGATGATGCTGCCAAAGCCATTGATGGTGCCGGTCGTAACGCCGAGGCGATCGATGCCTGCAACGTTGCCGCCACCCCCGCCACCGCCGCAAGCGACCACCAGGCCGGCCACGAGGCCGACTACCACAATCCCACGCGCTAAATTCTGCATGACTGATTAACCCCTTAATCTCCAGCTATAAGAAACACACCGAGCCCCAGCCGCGCGCGCTTGCGGGCACCGCCCGCAGTCGGCTTTGCTTCATGCTCTGTCAACCATTTGTCGACCCGCTCAAGAAATTCCTGCCCGTTTTTCTCGACGAAGGCCTCGAACTCAGGCATGGCTGCCACATCAACACTGTCGTTGGTTGCCCGACCGATAAACCGCCGGGCGGGCGAATCGCTGCCGGACGACAGGGGTACGGCACCGGCATCCAGGTTGTGCGTAATTCCCGCGCCCAGATCACTCAGCATGCTGCCGGCATTCAGGATCCACTGGGGATCGAAGCGCTTCGGCATGAAGTAGCGGCGCTCCGCCCGCAGCGTGCCGTCGGGCAGGGCGGTGATCGCCCCCGCCCGTTCCAGTTCCTTGCGCATGCTCGTCACGGG
>JAQBGF010000104.1:0-20003 GCA_032122615.1 Gammaproteobacteria bacterium
CGCCGACGGTTCCTTCGGGTAATTGAGCCGCGAGGTGGTTATTCCAGTCAAGCCAGTCGTCATCGGCGAGCTGGTCTGGCGTGCAGTCGCTGGCGCCGTTGACGCACGCGCTGTCAGTACCCGGGCCCGTGCCCGCGTACGAAAACTGAGCCGTGCTATTGGCCCGAATCCGGTCGGCCATGTCCGCGGCGAGAGTGACTGCCGTGGTCCGGTACAGGGCCGTGCGCCCGGCGCGCAGACCCTCGAGGTAGAGGGCTGCGATGCCCAGCATGCCGACGGACATCACGACGAGCGCGACCAGCACCTCCACGAGCGAAAAGCCTCTGCTGCGCTTGCCGGCCACCTAGCAACCCTCAAACGGTGAGCGCTCTTGCACGTCGTCGCGCTTGCGGTGCAGTTCGGGTCGGCCAGCCGGGTGAATATGGATCCAGCGGCCAGCTGCCACGCCGCCGCCAGTGTCTACGTCGCCGCGACTGTCGCACAACTGGATGTCGGTGAGGGAGTCGGGGAGCTCTGGCGTGCCGACCGATCCGCTGCCATTGAATACGATGTAGCCAGATGCCGCGGCCGGGTTAACAGCAAGGCCATCCCACAGTTCCGCCGGCAAGGCGGCGTGACGCTGCACGACCACGTCGTCGGCGCCGATGGCGGCATCAGCCGTGTTCTGATCAACGAATACCGTCCATCCTGAGGCAAGACTGCCGTTGGGGAGGCACGGCCCGTCGCCTTCGACAGTGGGGCACACCGTGACCGTCACTTGCCGCTTGATCGCTTCGCTGCGCGCCGCGTGCAGGCTGCTAACCAGGTCATTGGTGGCGCTGCTCATGCGTTGATTGGCGATGAGCGTGTTGAACGCAGGCACGCCGATGCCGAGAGCAATGGCAACAATGGCCAGCACAAACAGGATTTCAATGAGACCGAAGCCTCTTTGTTTTTGTTCTTGTAGAAGCACCGCAGTAGCCGGAAACACACAACGCTTGCAAAGCTCATGGTGCCGTAATCCGGCGTGCAGGGGGATCTTGGCCGATAACCGGGCCGATACGGGGGACGATCAGGATTTTTGCCGGACATTCAGTTCCTTAGGCCGGACAGCTCAAGGCGCCCGTAGCTGCAGCGGCTGAGGTGGCGCGGGGCCTGCCGGTGTAGCTCACGACCACAGCCTTTGCCCGCGCCGTGCCTCGCTGGTCACAGAAGGTGAGCGTCCCGTTCACGGAGCGGAGCCCCCACGGCCGGAAGATGAAGGCCCGGCGATTGGCCAGGATGGGATTAACCATAAAGCCGGATTCCACTTGCAGTATCGGTTCGCCAGCGTCGACCCGCGGCGGGTCATCGCGGTCACGATTGACGAACACGATCAGCCCCGCGTCCCAGGTCCCCGAGTGAACGCACTGCCGGCCGGAGGTGCTGCGGCACACCACCACGTCGACCTCCGACTTCAGCGCTTCGTGCCGGGCGACGTGCATGCCGTGGACGAAGCGGTTCACCGCCGCGGTCTGCCGCGAGTCGAGCACGATCGTGGTAAACGCGGGTGCCGCGAGGGTGAGTAACAGGGCGCCGATCGTGATGGTGATCAGTAATTCGAGGGCCGTAAAACCCGCGGTGCGAGGCATGATGGCAACGCTGCGTAGACTATGGATGGGTCGCTACCTTAAGGATCGAAGAGGGATGCGGCCAGCGCACAATCCGGGCTTAGGGCCGGGTTTCGGGACTTGCGCTAGAATTCCGCCATGACCTTGAGATCTGAAGTTGACGCAACGCTGCGTGCCCACGGGGTGAAACCGACGCCACAGCGGATTGAGGTGGGCATGTTGCTGCTCGCCGGGCCGTGCCACGTGTCGGCCGACCAGATTCTCCAGTCGCTCCGGCGTTCGGGCAGCCGCATCTCCAAGGCAACGGTCTACAACTCGCTCAACGTGTTTTCGCGGGCCGGCATCATCCGGGAAGTGGCCGTCGATCCGAGCCGCCTGGTGTACGACTCCACGACCACCCGCCACCACCACTTCCTCAATGAGGACACTGGCGAGCTTCTGGACATCGATCCCGCCGAGGTCGAGCTGGCCCGCCTGCCCCCCCTGCCTGCAGGTACGGAGGCCTCAAGCGTCGAAGTCATTATCCGGGTTCGCCGCCGCTTGTAGGAGCGTCTTCAGGCGCGACCAACTCGTTTGAAGCCCGGGGTCCGTTTCCCTATACTTCCGCGCGGTCGCCGGGGTAGCTCAGTTGGCAGAGCACCGCATTCGTAATGCGGGGGTCGGAGGTTCGACTCCTCTCCCCGGCACCAGAACGAGCCTCGTCATAAAGAGGGCAATCTCGCGCGGCTCGCCGGCGGACTTGCCTCGTTCAGCAGTATCACTTCGATCTCCTCGATGATTTCCTCCTGACGCAGACTGCCTGACGGAGCGCCGGCAGCCGGGCGCACTCAATCACCACCACAGGGCCATGGACCTCGGTGATGCGGCCCGGAGGTGGCAAATCCGCCGGACTTACTGGCGACGTTTCAATGTGCGCGGTGATATCCATCAGAGACTTTGGCTGATGGCTTTCTGACGACGCCCCTGCCCGCGCGATTGCAATACGGGGATTACGCAGCCGGAGCGCACGGCACGACATCACAGCGTGAAGGACTGGTGCAATTCGGGCATCTCGACTTCCGTACCCGATAGCCGCCCGGCAAAGGCGCGCATGCTGTTCGCTTCGCCGTGAACCAGAAAAGTGCGTTTCGCGGCCGTGTGTGCGTGCCATGCGAGCAATTCGGCCTGGTCGGCGTGCGCCGAAAAGCCGTTGATCGTGTGAATGCTGGCCTTGACGCGAATCTCCTCGCCGAACATCTTCACGCTCTTCGCGCCGTCGATGATTCGCCGCGCCAGCGTGCCGCGCGCCGCGAAGCCGACGAAGACAATGGCGCAATCCTCCCGCCAGAGGTTGTGCTTGAGGTGGTGTCGCACCCGTCCGCCGGTGCACATTCCAGATCCCGCCATGATCACGGCGCCGCCCTCGATCCGATTGAGCGCCATGGATTCCGCGGATTCCTGGGTGTAGTGCAGCCCCGGCATGGCAAAGGGATCGCGGCCGTTCCGGAACATCTCCTTCGCTTCGGCGTCGTAGCACTCCGGATGGTTCTGGAAGATGGTCGTGGCGGAAATTGCCATCGGCGAATCGAGAAAGACCTGCATGCTCCTCGGCAGACGCCGGCTGTCGACCGCCTCGCGAAGGTGGTAGAGAAGCTCCTGGGCACGCTCCAGCGCGAAGGTCGGGATGATCACGTTGCCGCCCCGTTCAAAAGTCTTTTCGATGGCCACGTAGAGTTCCTCGATCGATGGCGCGATCGGCTTGTGCTGGCGGTCGCCGTAGGTGGTTTCCATGACCACGGCGTCAACCCTGGGTGGCGGGGTCGGGTCGCGGAGTATCGGGCGGCCGCTGCTGCCGATGTCACCCGAAAACAGCAGTCGTCGGGAACTGCCGCCTTCGCTCAGTTCAAGAAGGACGCTCGCGGAGCCGAGGATGTGGCCTACGTCAATAAATGTGGCGCGAATGCCGGGGGCAATGTCGAGCGGCCTGCCGTAGGTGGCCTTTCGGCCGAAAAAATCGAGCGTATTGAGCGCCTCGAGGGTCGTGTACAGCGGACCGCTCTCACGGTTGTCTGCGTGCCGACCGGCGCGACGGGCACGCCACTTGGCCTCTTCCTCCTGCAGATGAGCCGAATCGAGCATCACCAGGCGCGCGAGTTCGCGCGAAGCGTTCGTGGTGATTATTTCGCCGTGGAAGCCGCGCTTGGCCAGCAGCGGCAGCCGCCCGCAGTGGTCCAGGTGGGCGTGGGTCAGCAGCACGTAGTCGATATCGGCGGCCTCGAAGCCGAACGGCTCGGCATTCTCCTCGCCGAGTTCGCGCCCACCCTGGTACAAGCCGCAGTCGATCAGTACCCGCTTGCCCGCGCACTCGACCAGATGGCACGAACCGGTGACACCCTGGTCAGCGCCGTGGAATGACAGTTTCATGTTGCTTCCTCCCGGTCAGACCAGTGGTTCGCCGTTGACCTCGTACCAGCGCCTGATCCCGCTCCAGATCTCCTCGGCGGTCTCGGCGTACCAGAACAGCTCCCGGTCTTCCGGGTCAATAACTCCCTCATCGACCAGGAAATCGGGATTGAAAGCTCCCCGCCAGAAGTCACGTCCCACGAGCACCACCGGCACGGGTTTGATCTTGCGCGTCTGCACCAGCGTCAGCGTCTCGAAAAGCTCGTCCAGGGTGCCGTAACCACCAGGGAAGGCGACCAGAGCTCGCGCGCGCAACAGGAAGTGCAGCTTGCGCAGCGCGAAGTAATGGAAGCGCATGCAGAGATCCGGCGTGATGTACGGGTTCGGGTACTGTTCGTGTGGCAGCCGGATGTTCAGGCCGACAGACTTGGCGCCGGCGTCAAAAGCACCGCGATTGGCAGCCTCCATGATTCCCGGGCCGCCGCCCGTTAGAACGACCAGTTGCGACCCGTTCTCGCCCCTGTTCGCGCGGGCCACGAGCTGACCGAATTCCCGCGCCACGTCGTAGTACCGGCTCTTGGCAAGGATGCGTTCGGCAATGCGCAGGCGATGCTGCCGCTCGGGATCGGTCGGATCCGCCGTGCAGTCGACACAGCGAGCCTCATGCGTGCGCCGCGCGGCCGCCGGCTCGGTGATGCGCGTGCTGCCGAACACAACGATAGTGTGGGTGATGCCGTGTTTCCGGAGCAGCATCTCCGGCTTGGCGTAATCGATTTGCAGCCGCACGCCGCGCGTCTCTTCCAGTTGCAGGAAGTCGACGTCCTGATCGGCCTCGCAGTAGCTGGGACTGTCGAGTATCGCCTGTAGCCGCGCCGGCGCGTCGACGTCGTCCTCGGCGGGTTTGGGCCGCTGCCAGGGCAACGGCTCCCGCCGCTTAAGGTGCTGGGCCGGCGGCGGGATGGGAATCTGTGGAGCAGCCGAACCGGGTTCAGACATGGGTGATCTCCGTGCTTTTGTGAACCTACAGAGTACAGCTGTGCGGTGCGGCGGGCGATCTGGCAGGGCGACCCCCGGTGTTGTCACCCCCATCCCGCTGGTCGACGTTTGCACGTCACGCTGGAGAATGGCGTGCCGACGATCCAGGGCGAACGCCGCGAGGAGAAGGAAGAAAAGGGCGTGAGGTTCCACCGGCGCGAAGGAGATTGCCATTAAGTGACCGTTTAAGTGACAATGATCCGGGGTAGTCGCGGGCCGCCTGGCGGCCGCTATCGTAATGCTTTTCGACAGACGCCAGCGCGCTGCGGCGCCGGGCCCACCAGGAGAGACCGCCATGCAGATTCGGAAGATCATGAGTACGCCGCCGGTGACCTGCCGGGAGGCCGATACGCTCAACACGCCGGCGCAGCTGATGTGGGAGCATGACTGCGGCGCGATTCCGGTCACCGATGGTGACGGAAAACTCGTCGGCATGATCACTGACCGGGACATCTGTATGGCGGCGTACACCCAGGGCCGGACGCTACTGGAGATACCCGTCGCGGACGCGATGACGACGCAGGTGCACTCGTGCTCCCCGGACGAATCCATCGAGGCTGCCGAAGTGCTGATGCGCGATAACCAGATCCGGCGGGTGCCGATCGTGGATGACACTGGCCGGCTCGTGGGGCTGTTGTCATTGACCGACGTGGCGCGGTACACGGCGTCGGCTGGCGAAACGAAGGGCCTGGACCGGGATTTCGTGACGACCGTGGCGGCCATCTGCCGGCCACGATCGTGGATGCTCGGGCAATCGTCTATCCAGGAAGCGGCGGAATTCAGTGCGATGCCACCCGCACCCCCCAAACCTGCTCAGCCGCGTCGACGGCGGGCCAAGTCAACCTGAGCGTCCGACTGGATCTCCATTAAGGCTTCGCCAGGAATCGTGTCAGGAATCGTGCGTTGCCATCGCTCGCCCGGTCGGCAAAGCCAAAGAATGCTGGCATACCCGCAGAAGTGCCCATGTTGCCGAGCGGAAGAAGCCACCAGCACAGGGCTAGTACAGTCGATAGCGAAACAGCCGGGTGGCGGCTGTTAGCGTCACGGAGCCAATCAGCAGCATTGGCCAGAATTGCGGCCACAAGATCCTGAATGACGCACCTTCCACGAATACACCGCGCAGCACGACCATGAAGTAGCGAAGCGGGTTGAGCAGCGTCAGGGTCTGCAGCCATTCGGGCATGTTCGCCACCGGGGTGGCGAAACCGGACAGGAGGATGGCCGGAACCATGAACAGGAAGGCGCCGAGCAGGCCCTGCTGCATGGTTACCGACAGCGAGGAAATCATCAGCCCGATGCCGATCGCCGACAGGAGAAACGAGCCGAGTCCGGCGTAGAAGGTCAGCAGACTGCCCCGCAACGGAACCTCGAACCACAGGGTGACGATCAGCACCATCAGAGTCGCCTCGGCAAACCCGATAACCAGTCCGGGCAGGGACTTGCCAAGGAGAATGTCCATCGGCCGCAGCGGCGTCACGAGGAGTTGATCGAATGTGCCCTGTTCCCGCTCGCGCGCCACCGACAGGGCCGTGACCATGATCGTGACCAGCAGCGTAAGCAGGCCGATGATTCCGGGGACGATGAACCAGCGGCTTTCCAGGTTGGGGTTAAACCACGCGCGGGCGATCAGTCGCGCCGGCGGTCCGGTGCCGGGCTGATGCAGCGCTGCGAAATTGCTAGTGATCTCCTGTGCGTAGTTCAGCACAATCAGCGCCGTGTTCGAATTTCTGCCGTCAATGATCAGCTGCACCCGTCCTGACCGGCCGGCCAGTATGTCGTGCTCGAAGCCATCATCGATGCGCAGGACGAGCACCGCCTGGCGATGATCGACAGCAGGCGCAATGTCCCGCTCTGATTCGAGAATCACCGATTCCCGGAAGACCGGCGAGCCGTGAAACTGTGCGACCAGCTCGCGGGACAGGCCTGAACGGTCCGCGTCGTACACCGCGTAGCTCACGTTGTTCAGGTCGAAGGTTGCGGCATAGCCAAACACCAGTGTCTGCACGATTGGCGGCAGAATCACTACAGCGCGACTGCGCCTGTCCTTCAGAATGGCAAGAAACTCCTTCAACGCAAGTGCAAGAACCTGACGAAGCATGATGGTCTAGTCCAGCCGCTTGCGGGAGCGGACGTGAACGATACCCAGGAACACGACGGCCATCAGCAGCAGCGCGGCCGCGTTGGGCAGGATCACTGGCCAGATATTGCCAGCCAGGAAAACGGTCTGAATGATCGCGATGAAATAGCGGGCCGCAACCAGGTGGGTTATGAGCCGCACCGGGCCGGGCATGCTTTCGATATCGAAGATAAAGCCGGAGAGTATGAAAGCAGGCAGGAAGGTGACGATAATGGCGGTAAGGCCGGCCACGAACTGGTTACGCGCCGTGATGGAAATCGCCAGGCCCATTCCCAGGGCTACCAGCAGGAAAAGCGCGGCGGCGGCGAAGAGTACAACGGGCGATCCTACCAGCGGCACGTCGAACAGCCACAGGGCCATAGCCACCGACAACACCATGCCGCCCATCCCCAGGGCGAAATACGGGATGAGCTTGCCGAGCAACACCTCGGTCATGGTGACTGGCGTCACCATCAGGGCTTCCATTGTGCCGCGCTCCCACTCGCGGGCCATGACGAGTGCCGTGAGCAGGGCGCCGATCAGCGTCATGATGACCGCGATCAGGCCAGGTACGAGGAAGTTGCGGCTGGAAACCTCGCTGTTGTACCAGATGCGCGGCTGCACCTCGACGCCCGGTACCTCCATTGCCTGCGTCCCCAGCAGTTCCTGCTTGAGCCAGAGTTTCCACGCGCCATTCAGATAACCAAGCACCATCCGGGCGGTGTTGGCATCGACGCCGTTGACGATGACCTGGATGCCCGTGTCGCGTCGTCCGGTGAGGTCTGCGCCGAAATCAGCGCGCAGATGCACGATGCCATCCACTTCATGCGTGCGCAGCGCATATTCCGCCTCGTTCATGCTGGGGAAATTGCGCGACGCCAGATAACGGGACTCGTTCAGCTGGCTGGTAAAGCGCGTGGTCGCGGCGGAGGGCTGTTCCACGACCACCGCCAGCGGAATGTTTTCTGCATCGAGGGAAAGGCCGTATCCGAACAGCAGCAACAGGAAGACCGGCATCAGGAAAGCGATGGCGATGGCGCTGGGGTCCCGCAGTATTTGCAGGAACTCCTTGCGGATCAGGCCACGCACCCGCCGATTGCCCGTCATGCTGCCTCCGCGGTCGAGGTGGCCAGCCTGATAAAGGCTTCTTCCAGATCCGGCGCTGGCCCACTCGCGTCCCCGGTCTGCGCCTTCACGTCGGCGGGGGAGCCGAGGGCCAGCAACCGGCCAGCGGCCATGATCGCGAGGCGGTCGCAGTACTCGGCTTCCTCCATGAAATGCGTCGTTACCAGCACCGTCACGCCGGCCTCGGCAAGCGCGTTGATCCGCCGCCAGAAGTCCCGTCGTGCCAGCGGATCGACGCCTGACGTGGGTTCATCCAGGAACAGGATCTCGGGTTCGTGCATCAGCGCGGCGGCCATCGCCAGGCGTTGCTTGAAGCCGAGCGGCAGGGCCTCACTGCCGGCATTAACGTACTCAGCAAGGCCGAATTCGTCGAGTGCCCAGTCGATCCGCTGCTGGCGCGCGCGGCCGGCAAGTCCGTAGGCGCTGGCAAAGAAATGGAGGTTCTGACTGACGGTGAGAGTGCCGTAGAGCGAGAAGCGCTGGGCCATGTAGCCGATGTGTCCCCGGGCGGCAGACCGCGCCGTGCGGAGATCGAAGCCGGCAACCTCAAGGCTGCCCCCGGTCGGGGGCAGCAGCCCGCAGAGCATGCGGAAGGTCGTCGATTTGCCGGCACCATTCGCCCCCAGCAGGCCGAAGACTTCGCCGCGACGGACTTCGAGGCTGAGGTCCCGAACGGCATAGAAGTCGCCGAAGCGCCGCTCGAGGCCGCCCGTGCTGATCACAATATCCCTGCCGGTCGAGGCCACCCGCTTGATTGCAACGCGGGCGGCGGCGGACGTCGCACCCCTCGCAGCCTTGATGCGGGCTACGAATCCGTCTTCGAAGCGTGGCGCGACGGCATCTACCAGTAACGCAGTCGACAGACCCAATGCGGTCCCGTCCGGCACGGAACTGCCGACAGTGACAATTCGTACCTTGTCGCCCTGGATGACGGCGTCCAGGACCTCCGGCGAGTCTTCGAGTTTCATGGCCAGCGCGCGGCGTCGGATCCCCGGGGCGGAGGTGAGAAACGTCCGGCCGGCGAGGAACTCGCTGAAGCTGCCGGGCTTTCCCGTACCGAGGATTCGCCCCTCGTGAAGCAGGATGACCTCGGCGCACTTTTCGGCCTCATCAAGATAGGCAGTGCTGAGAAGCACCGTGGTGCCGGCTTCCCGGACCATGCGCCTGATGATTTCCCAGAGCTCCCGGCGCGAGACCGGATCCACGCCCACCGTGGGCTCGTCCAGCAAGAGCAGTCGCGGTTGTTTGAGCAGCGCGCAGGCCACGCCGAGCTTCTGTTTCATGCCACCGGACAATTTCCCGGCGAGACGTTGGATGTACGGGGCGAGACCGGTCATGTGCATGAGTGACTCGTAGCGGGCGGAGCGTTCTGCAGGCGGCAACCCCTGTAGGTCGGCGTAAAGCTCAAGGTTCTCGGCCACCGACAGGTCTTCGTAGAGGCCGAAGCGCTGGGGCATGTAGCGGACTTCGGCCTGGACGGCGACGGGGTCGGCGGCTACGTCTATTCCCATCACGCGGAGCGTCCCGGCATCCGCCCGCAGCAGGCCGCAGGCCAGCCGCATAAAAGTAGTCTTGCCCGCGCCATCCGGTCCGACGAGGCCGGTCACCTGGCCTGGCCGGACCTTGAGCGTGACGTCATCCAGCGCGGTGGTTGCAGCACCTTCCGTTACGAAGCGCCTGGTGAGCCCGTCAGCCTGCAGGGCGATGCCGTCTGGCGGAGCCGGCACCGCATCCGAGGCCCGCACGCTCACTGCTCCGGGCAGCCGGGATTTCCCGTCACCGGAGCGGCCGGCTGCAAGGTGACCGTGGCCGGCATACCAAGCCGCAGTTCACTTTCCGGATTGCACACGTAAATCCGCGCCTGATAGACAAGCTGGCTACGCAGTTCGCGAGTCTCCACCGGCTTTGGTGTGAACTCCGCCGTGGGCGAGATGTAGCCCACCCAGCCGGCGTAGCGCTTGCCCGGAAAGCTGTCGGTGAGCACTTCCGCGGGTTGCCCCTCGCGGATTCGCCCGAGATCCGGTTCCTCGACGTACACCCGCACCCACATGGGATCGGTCAGCGCCAGTGTGTAGACGGGTCGCTGAGGCGATGCCATATCGCCGGGCTCCAGCACCCGGTTGCGGATGATGCCGTCGGCTGGCGCGTAGAGGCGAGCATCCTCGAGTTGCCGGTTCGCCAGCGCCAGGGTCGCAACCAGGGCGTCGCGCGTGGCCCGGGCCGCCGCCACATCCTCCACGCGCGGGCCGCTGAGGACCAGATCGCGCGCGGCCCTCAGCGCGTTTACTTGCGCATTCGCTGAGTCAGCGGCGGCCTGTGCGTCGTCGAGTTGTGCTTGCGGGGCCAGACGTTGGGCGACGAGTTCCCGGGCACGGCTGAGGCGAATACGTGCATTGTTCAACTCGGCCTCACCGGCAACCACGTCGGCGCGGGCCTTGCGGATCTCTTCCGGCCGGCTGCCGGCTTCGAGCCGCGATACCATCTGTCGTTGCGCCTCCAGGTTTGCAGCGGCGCGAGCGACATCGGCCTCAAACCGCACGGTCTCGAGGCTGCCAAGAAAATCGCCGGCCTTAACGCGCTGGCCCTCTTTGGCGATCAGGGTTGCGATGCGCTCAGTGCCGTTAAAGGCCAGCTCGACTTCGCGGACGTCGACGTTTCCGGAAAGCTCGATATTTTCGGCATCGACGGGGCGATCTCTCTGCAGCCACCACCGGGCAACAAGCACGCCGACCAACATCATTGCCACTGCGGCTGTGATCGCGATTCTTCGCGTCATTCGCGCTTCCTGGTGTCGAAAAAAATGGAGCAGTTGATTCTGGACCGGCGTTGCCGCCAACACCAGATCGGCCCGATGCCAGACAAGCGGGGGCACGAGCGGCGACGGTGCGCGTATATCTTCCTATTGTGCTCTGGAAGCTGTCGGCCGATGGTAGAAAAATGGCTGGGAAACCCTGGTGAATTAGCCCGCGCCAGTCCACAACGCCGACATCTTCGGGGAGATCGCCGATCTGCTCGAGATCGACGGCGCCAATCCCTTCCGGGTGCGCGCCTACCGCAACGCTGCACGGCTTCGGCCCGAAGACGGAACAGCGCCTTGTGGAGGCGCTGGCGGCGCACGCGGCGGCGCCGCGCCGCTACAAGCTGGCGGTGACGGCGCAGTACGCCGAGGGGCTGGCCGATTACCTGCGGCAGATTCCGGGCGTGGGCGAGGTGGTGGTGGCCGGCAGTTTCCGGCGCATGCGCGAAACGGTGGGCGACCTTGACCTGGTAGTCACTACAACTGACCCCGATGCCGTCACCCGCGGTTTCATTGCGTACGATGAAGTGGCAACGATTCTGGCGGAGGGGCCGACGCGTTCCAGTGTCACGCTGAAGTCAGGCATCCTGGTCGACCTGCGCGTCGTCGAGCCCCGGGCGATGGGTGCGGCACTCCATTACTTCACCGGTTCCCGGGCCCACACCGTTGCGGTCCGCCGCCGTCGGCCTGCCCTGGATACCGCCGGAACTTCGCGAGGACCGTGGCGAGATCGAGGCCGCCCGCGCCGGCGACCTCCCGTCCCTGATCGAGATCGACGACATCGATTCCCTGAACGACAGCCTCAATGGCGTCACCGTGCTGAAGGGCATCGAAGTGGATATTCTGGAAAATGGTGATCTCGACCTGCCGGACAAGGTGCTGGCGCGTCTCGATCTGCTGGTGGGCGCCGTGCACTCGAAGTTCAACCTGTCCCGGAGCAGGCAAACAGCGCGCATCCTGAAAGCGATGGATCATCCGCATTTCAGCCTGCTCGCCCACCCGACCGGGCGGCTGATCGACACCCGCGACCCCTACGACGTGGACGTGCTGCGCATCGTCCGCCATGCCCGTCAGCGCGGTTGTTTCCTGGAACTGAACGCCCATCCCGACCGGCTCGACCTGCTCGACATCCACTGCCAGATGGCCCGCGACGAGGGCGTTCTCGTGGCCATCAACTCCGATGCCCACGGCGTGCACGAGTTCGATAACCTGGTTTACGGCGTTGGGCAGGCACGGCGTGGCTGGCTCGGGAAGAAGGACGTGCTGAACTCGCGGCGCCTCAAGGCCCTGCGGGCTTTGTTGCGCAGGACAATGTCGCCCCGGGACGCCCCTAGTCCTGAGACTCCTGCTTCTTGATGTGCGTCGCGACCCATTCGGCCGCCGATAGCGTCGGCCCCGTACCGCGGTCTTCGCCGTCTTCTGCGCGCGGCGCTGCCGGGCAACCCGGCGAGAGCGGGTGGCGCAGATCCTTGGTCAGCCGGATGGCATCCTCGCGACCACTGTAGTAGCGGGGCACACGCCCCGCTTCGTCGAAGCCAAGTTCCCGGTAGAACAGCAGCGCCACAGGATTTCGTGCCCGCACCTCCAGGCACAGCGTGAATGTGCCGGCAGTGATAGCCGATTGTTCCAGCCACTGCACGAGGCGACGGCCGAGGCCGCGACGCTGCCAGCGGCTGTCGACGGCGAGCAGATTGAGGTGAGCGATGTCGTCGCCGAAATGCATTATTGCGAACGCCGCCACCGCCGGTTCGGTGCCGCTGATACAGCGAGCCGTGATTACCATCGACTCCGGGTGGTGAATATGTCGCGCAACGCGGGCGGGTGTCCACGTCCACGGCAGTCCGACTTCGACGAGGCGTCGGGACATTTCGGCAATGATCTGTGCGTCGGCGTTCGCCGCCGACGCGATTTCGAGCGTGATAGGCATGCGGCTTCTCCGGCCGTTTGGAACACACTAGCCCAGAAGACGGGCCGCGTCAGCCGGATTTGTCAGAAGCTACCGATTCTTTAGGGGGCGTTTTGCCGGGCGTTTGCTGGCGGGCTTTCTGACGGCCGCCTTCCGGCCGGGACGCTGCGCACCGGTGCCCCGCAGCCCTGTCCCGGCGGGTTGCCAGGCCGGGACGAGGTGGTTCTTGCCATTACCGATCAGGTCGGCCCGGCCCATGCGGTTCAGCGCCTCGCGCAGCACAGGCCAGTTCTCGGCATCGTGATAACGGAGAAAGGCTTTGTGCAATCGACGCACCTTGATGCCCCGTGGTACATCCACGGTTTCGCTCGTTCGCGTTACCCGGCGCAGCGGGTTCTTGCCGGTGTGGAACATCGCCGTTGCAGTGGCCATCGGCGAAGGCAGGAAGTTCTGCACCTGGTCAACGCGCAGCTGATTGGCCTTGAGCCAGAGCGCAAGATTGAGCATGTCCTGATCCGTGGTGCCCGGATGGGCCGCAATAAAGTAGGGGATCAGGTACTGTTCCTTGCCCGCCGCTTTCGAGTACTTGTCGAAGAGTTCCTTGAAGCGGTGATAGCTGCCGATACCCGGCTTCATCATTTTGTTGAGTGGCCCGTCTTCGGTGTGTTCCGGCGCAATCTTCAGGTAGCCGCCGACGTGATGCGTGGCGAGTTCCTTGATGTACTCCGGCGACTCGACCGCAAGGTCGTAACGGACGCCGGAGGCCACCAGCACCTTCTTTATGCCTGGCAGCTTTCGCGCCCGCCGGTACACGCCAATCAGTGCGGAGTGATCCGTGTTGAGGTTGGAGCACACACCGGGGAACACGCACGACGGCCGCCGGCACGCAGATTCAATTTTCGGGCTCTTGCAGGCCAGCCGGTACATGTTGGCGGTGGGGCCGCCGAGGTCGGATATCACGCCGGTGAAGCCCGGGGTGCGATCGCGAATATTCTCGACCTCCCGGATGATGGAGTCCTCCGAGCGGCTCTGGATGATGCGGCCCTCGTGCTCGGTGATGGAGCAGAAGGTGCAGCCGCCAAAGCAGCCGCGCTGGATGATCACGGAGAAACGAATCATTTCCCACGCCGGAATTTTCGCGTCACCGTAGGCGGGATGCGGCAGCCGCGTGTAGGGCAGTTCGTAGACGGCGTCGAACTCCTTCGTCTGCAAGGGGATCGGTGGCGGATTCAGCCAGAGATCCCGGTCGCCGTGGCGCTGGATCAGTGCCCGTGCGTTGCCGGGGTTGGTTTCGAGATGCAGCACGCGGGACGCGTGTGCATACAGCACGGGGTCGCTGCGCACGGCCTCGAAGGCGGGCAGGCGCACGACACTGTGCGAGCGGTCCAGCTTCGGCGCCCGGCGCAGGAACTGGATGACCTTCTCGCCGCCGGGGTTTCCGCCCGTGGGCGCTGCTGGTCCGGAGGCGCAGGCAGCGCCACCGGCAACCGGTGCCCTGTCATCCGCGTAGGGGTCTTTCGGCGGGTCGATACGGCCGGGCTCGTCAACGCTGGTCGAGTCGATCTCGGTCCAGCCGTCGGGTAGCGCGCTCACCGGGAACGCCGTGCCGCGGAGCTCGGTGATGTCCGTAATCGCATCGCCTTTCGCAAGCCGGTGCGCGATCTCGACGATCTGGCGCTCACCGTTGCCGTAGACGAGCAGGTCGGCCTTGCTGTCGAAGAGCACGGAGCGCCGCACCGTATCCGACCAGTAATCAAAATGTGCGACGCGCCGCAGGCTGGCCTCAATACCTCCCACTACCAGCGGCACGCCCTTGTACGCTTCACGCAGGCGCTGCGCGTACACGATCACGGAATGATCCGGTCGGCGGCCGGCTTCGCCGTTCGGCGTGTAGGCATCGTTCGAGCGAATGCGGCGATCCGCGGTGTAGCGGTTCACCATCGAGTCCATGTTGCCGGCCGTGATGCCGAAGAACAGCGTCGGCGCGCCGAGCGCGGTGAACGCCGCGGTGGAAGTCCAGTCCGGCTGCGAGATGATGCCGACGCGAAAGCCCTGGGCTTCCAGCAGCCGCCCGACTACGGCCATGCCGAAGCTCGCGTGGTCAACGTAGGCATCGCCGGTCACCAGGATTACGTCGCAGGCATCCCAGCCGAGCGTGTCCATCTCTGCGCGGGACATCGGCAGTACGGGAGCGGGCGTGAGCCGGCTGGCCCAGTACTTGCGGTAGGAAAACAGGTCGCGGGCAATGTCCATAAATTCAGCGGGTGCGGAGCGCAATACTCGCGCCGAGACGATCAGGTCCGGACGGCAGCCGCTCAAGGTGTGGCTTCCGAAGGCCACCAGCGTAACGCAGATCGAGGGTTTCGAAGCGATCGCCGTACTCGACCAGCAGCGCCAGGCCACCATCGGCGTCATCTTGTGCAGCAGCAATTGCGTCTCGCAGGCGGCTGGCGGACCAGTGCCGTCCGTTTACCGCGCGCAGCTGCATGCCGGGGGCGGCGCGAGTGCCGAATGCGGAGATCGTGCGAAGTTTCATTGTCAGTTGCTCCCTGTTCGGGGTTTCTTCTTTCGTAGCCGGATATTAAGCATCTCCACGACCACCGAAAAGGCCATGGCAAAGTAGACGTAGCCCCTGGGTATGTGAGTGTCGAAGCCATCGGCGATTAGTGCAATGCCGACGACAATCAGGAATGACAATGCCAGCATCTTGATGGTCGGGTTATCAGAGACGAAATTGCCGATTGCCGTGGCGAACACCATCATCAGGGCAACCGACATGACGACGGCGGCGATCATTACCGGAACTTCATCGACCATGCCCACGGCGGTGATGATGGAGTCCAGTGAAAACACGATATCAATGATGATGATCTGGAAAATGATTGAGCCGAAGGTGGAGGCAGCCGTCGGGTCGCTAACGTGTTCTTCGTCTTCAAGCAGGTGATGAATTTCCTTGGTGCTCTTCCAGAGGAGAAACAACCCGCCCGCAGTCAGGATGATGTCCCGCCAGGAAAACTCCATGTTCAGGACGCTGAACAGCGGCGCCGTGGCACCGACGATCCACGCCAGCGCCATCAATAGCGCGATGCGCATGAACATGGCGAGGAACAGCCCGATGCGGCGCGCCAGATCACGCTGCTGCCGCGGCAGACGGTCCACCAGGATCGAGATGAAGATGATGTTGTCGATGCCGAGGACGAGTTCCAGCGCGGTCAGTGTGAGGAACGCAATCCAGGCCTCGGGTTGAGTCAGAAGGTCGATCATGATCAATTAGTTATGATGATTTATTAATGTAATTACCGCCAAGTCGAAGGAACGCCCGGCAGGTTAGCACGAGCTGGAATCCCCGGCACGGCAGCGACCCGGCACAATAGGCTTGATCTCAGACGGTGCCGAATATGCTCGACCTGTACAGCTTCCCCACACCCAATGGCCGCAAAGTGCACCTGATGCTGGTGGAGTGTGGCCTGGCCTTCCGCGCGCATTCCGTCCACATCGGCAAGGGCGAGCAGTTCGCGCCTTCGTTCCTGCGGCTTAGTCCCAACGGGCGCATGCCGGCCATCGAGGATCACGACACCCCCGACGGCAAGCCGATGTCGCTCTTCGAGTCCGGCGCCATTCTCTGGTACCTGGCGGAGAAAACCGGGCGCTTCCTGCCGGACGATCCGCGCGGGCGTTACGCAACGCTTTCGTGGCTGATGTTCCAGATGGCGGGGGTTGGGCCGATGTTTGGCCAGGCCAATCACTTTCGCTGGTACGCGCCCGAGAAAATTGCCTATGGCGTGGATCGCTACACCAACGAGGTGAAGCGGTTACTCAAGGTGCTGGAAGGACGACTGACGGCGTCGCCTTATCTTGGTTCGGCGCAGTACACGATCGCGGACATGGCGACCTACCCCTGGGTGGTGGGCTCCGACATCCGGAAGGAAACACCTGCTGCCTGGCCCGCCGTTGCCGACTGGGTGGCGCGAATTGGCCAACGCCCCGCCACACCGGAAGCGTGGAAGATCCTGGCCGACGGATTTCCGGAGAGGTTCACCCCGGATGCCAAAGCGAAAGAGATCCTGTTCGGTGCCGCGCAACTCGAGCGGCCGGCACCAGGCACGTAGCCATGACGGGCAGCGCGAGCCAGGGGCAGGTGCTGGGCATAGCCCGACGCAATGTGAAGCGTGGGCCGATGCAGCTGCTGGAGCAGGCCGGGATATCCATTGCGGCGGGCGTTGATGGCGACACCCGCGGCAAGCCGGGTCGCCGGCAGGTCACTGTGTTGTCTGCCAGCGCCTGGGTCGAGGCCTGCGACCTGGCCAATACCGATCAGCCGTGGCTGGCCCGCCGGGCCAACGTGCTGGTCGACGGGCTGGACCTCCGCTTCTGTGAAGGGGCGGTGCTTCATCTAGGCGATGACATCGAATTGCTGGTTACCGGTGAGCTGGAACCCTGTGAGCGAATGGACGAAGCCTCGCCCGGCCTCCGGCTGGCCCTCGCGGACGGCTGGCGGGGTGGGGTGACCTGCTCGGTCAAGCGGGGCGGCACGCTGGCCGTCGGGGCCACAGCACGCCTGCGGCTCCCCGGCTGAAATCGGACTGGCGATTACCGGGCCTGCCCGCAGGCCCAGCAGAGTTCGAAGCCGGCCGGGTTGTCTTCGCGGCAGCTGGCGCACCGCCAGGCCAGGTCACCGCCGGCGCCGGGTACTGGCCGTGCGGCATGAAACTCGCTGATCAGTCGCAGGCAGCGCTCGGCGAGGCCGTCGTCGAGCACCCAGACTTCCGCGTCGACCGCCATGTTCGGGTTGAAGGGCAGCACGCCCGGCGTACCGGCGGCGTACTCATTAAGTAGAGTCGCGGGTATGCGCTGCTGCTCCAGGAGCGTCAGGATTTCCCGGGCCTGCCAGAGCGAAGTGGAGGAGTAGACGCGTTTCACGGTGGTGCCTCTGGAGTCGGGCCAGTATCATGCCACTGACCTGTATTCCGGGAGTTGCCATGCGGCTCATCGTTGCCATCACCGGCGCCAGCGGCGCCATCTACGGCATCCGCCTCCTGGAGGCACTGCGGGAGGTCCCGAAAGCCGAGATCCATCTCGTCATCAGCAATGGCGGAAAGCTGAACATCTCGCTGGAGACTGACTGGGAACTGAAGGACGTCGAAGCGCTGTCCCACGAAGTGCACAGCGACCAGAACCTGGCAGCGACCATCGCCAGCGGTTCTTTCCGGACCAACGGCATGATCGTGGCGCCGTGTTCCATGAAGACCCTGTCGGGTATCGTCACCTCGTACGCTGACACACTCGTGGTGCGGGCTGCCGACGTGATCCTGAAGGAGCAGCGCAAGCTGGTGTTGATGCCGCGCGAGACCCCGCTGCACGTGGGTCACTGCCGGCTGCTACTTCAGGCCGCGGAGATGGGCGCGGTCATTGCGCCGCCCATGCCGGGCTTCTACAACGATCCCCACACTATTGATGACTTGCTGAATCACAACATCGGCCGGGTTCTCGACCTCTTCGACATCGAGAGCGGCCTGGTGAAGCGCTGGAAGGGTGCACGGGAGTCCGTGCGGAACAGGCCGAAGCCGCGGAAGTGAGGTAAGTCCCCATGCCTGAAGCACACATGGCGCGCGTACGGGAACTGCTTGCCGGGCACAGTACGATCACCCTCGCGACCGTACACGAGGGCCACTCCTGGGCCGCAGCCGTCTTCTACGCCAGTGACGCCGATCTCAATCTCTATTTTGTTTCCGACCTCAAGACCCGTCACGGCCGCGACCTGCACCACGATGCCCGGGTGACCGGCGCCGTGAATCACGACGTGTCCACCTGGGGCGAGGTTATTGGCCTGCAAATCGAGGGCCGCGCAGTGGTGCTGGAGGGCGAGGGGCGACTGAATGCGCTCGACACCTACCTTAAAAAGTTCCCCGACGTGCAGCGACTCTTCGACAAGCCAAAGGATGCCAGCGAGCGGGTGATTGCCGAACGACTGCAGCGGGCACCGTTCTGGCGGCTGACCCCGTCGTGGCTCCGGTTGATCGACAGCACGAAGGGTTTCGGCTGGAAGTGGGAAACCCCGCTCCCGCTGTAGGAGCGCGTTCAGGCGCGACAGTCTGACGCCTCTCTAGTAAGCATCCCCGCTCGAGTACGGTGGCAGGGTTCCGATATGAATCCCGCTGTCCACGATCAGCGTCTCGCCGGTGATCAGGTGAGCGGACTCAAGGAACCAGACCAATACAGCCGCGATGTCTTCCGGCTGCGCGACCTTCTTAAGCGGCAGCTGCGCGCCTTGCGTCTTGATCATCGCCTCGTACTGCTCGTCGCCCATGCCGCCTTTGAGCCAGCGCGTCTGGATCATGCCGGGCACGACGGTGTTGATGTTGATCTCTGGCGCCAGAACGTGGGCCAGTGATTTCGTCATCAGGTTGAGTGCGGCCTTGGACGCGGCGTAGGGGATCGAGGAGGCGATACCGGTAACACCGCCGATCGACGAATCATTCACAACAGAGCCGTGGCCCTGTTTCTTCATGTACGGCGTAACCGCCCGGATCATCTGGTAGGCGCCAACGACGTTCACCGCGTAGATGTCGAGAAAATCCTGCTTGCTCACGCCGTCCAGCTTCTTGTAGGGATTGAACTTGGTGCGCGCGGCATTATTGATCAGGTAGTCGATGCGGCCCCACTTGTCGGCGGCTGCCTTGACCATCGCCTGGCACGCGTCGTCGTCGGACACGTCGGCCTGAAACACGATCGTCTCCACGCCCTTCGCCCGGCAGGTGGCGGCTGTTTCTTCGGCCTCGTTCTTGCTGCGCGTGTAGTTGATTACGACGTTACAGCCATGCTCGGCCAGGAGGATGGCGGAGGCGGCGCCAACGCCGGTGGCGGAGCCGGTGATAATGGCGACTTTACGGTCAGACTTCGTCATGGGGCGTTCCTGCGTTCCGGGGCTTGTTTGAGGGCCGATAGACTACCGGAAAGCGGGAGCAACGTGCCCTGTGGTCCGCGGCGGGGGTGGCGGGACAAGTCCTGGCCGCCTGTCGGGAAGACCCGCTGAGGGCTGGCCAGGACTTGTCC
>JAQBGF010000105.1:0-4453 GCA_032122615.1 Gammaproteobacteria bacterium
TCGTCATACGCCTCGACTTTGAAGCGCGAGAGCTTGCCGTCCGGGCCGAGGTAGGTGGCAACCGCCCGGACCCTGCAGCCGACGGGCGTGGCGGCCGTGTGCCTGACGTGGACAGACACACCGACCGACAGCTGACCTGGCTGTAGCAGTGGTTTCATCAGTCTTGCAGCAGCGAGTTCCATGAGGGCAATCATCCGGGAGGTGGCAAACACGGCCGGAAATGAGTCATCCACGGAGAGGGACAGGGCCTGTGCCGAGTCGCCCTGACTCACCGTCAATACAGCCTCTGCCGTGGAGCCGACGTCAATCACCCGACCATTCCAGTTGTCCTGCGGCGCCCGATTCGCGCCATGATCGGCGAAAAGCGGGCGTGTTGGCCAGCCGCCCGCTGGGATGGTGGGCTGTATGCACTGCGGTGCCTGATGAGGTGTTGGTGAATTCGGAGTAGGATCGATTCTCGCCACGGGGTTTCGTGGCTGGGGAAAAACAGGGGGCAATCATGAACACGTTTGGGAAACTGATGTTACTCGCGGTGAGTGTGGTGGTGCTGGCTTCGTGCGCGCCCAAGGCACCGGATACCGCGGCCGATGTAGCGGCGCTGAAGGCCGATCCGGGGGCCTGGTTTGAAGCCTATGGCGCCGGGAATGCAGATGGCGTGGCCAACCTCTACGCCGAAGACGCAATCCTGATGGCACCCGGTGCACCGGCGGTGGTCGGCCGGGCGGCCATTCGTGAGTTCATCGCGTCGGATATCGCGAGTTCGAAGTCCAGCGGCCTGGTGCTGAACTTTGGTGAGGTGACAGGCGTTGGAGTGGCCGGTGATACCGGCTGGCTCAGCGGCAGCTTCTCCGCTGCGGACGGGTCCGGAGCCATTGTGGATGAGGGCAAGTTCCTGTCCGTTTACAGCCGGACGGGTGATGGCTGGACATTGATCCGCGACACCTGGAACTCTGATATGACACCCGCTTCACCCGCGGACGAAGCGCCCATGGCCGAGGTCTTCGCTGACTAGCCGCGTGGCATTACTTGTGGGCGATGGACTTGTCTGTGAAGAGGTAGTCCTTCAGTTCCTTTGACATCGCGGGATCATTGCGGCGAATCCACTCCAGGACCATCGCCGCATGTTCCTTTTCCTCGTCGCGATTGTGCTGAAGGATCGCCTTAAGTTCGGGGTCCGTGCAGGCGTCGGCCCGCTGGTTGTACCAGTCCACCGCCTCGAGTTCCTCCATGAGCGACACGATGGCCCGGTGCATGTCGCGGGTTTTGTCCGATAGCTCCTCAATGGGTTCGTGGTATCCAACACTCGACATGACAGTTCCTCGCTGGGTGAAATTCGCGCCGATCACCATCATTGCGCGGGAAGAGGGGAATTGCCAAGCGGGCGAGCGACGCCCTGTTACGGAATATCGCGTTCCATGACGATGTTGGCTCGCGAATACACGGGGTGCGGCCCCTCCGTGATGGTCACGAAGCCGTGCTTTTTGTACAGGGCGATGGCGGGGGCCAGCTTCGTATTCGATACCAGGTAGACCTTCCTCGCTTTAACGGCCACGAGTTTGGACAGGCAGGCCTGCATCAGCAGTTGACCGTAACCCCGGCCTTGATGGGCGCCCGACACGGCCATGCGGGCCAGTTCGTACGTGCCGGCACCCTCATTGAAGAGGGCGCACACGCCAACCACGTCGTCTCCCAGGGTCAGGCTGAACAGGTAGCCACCATCGTCGATGACCTTGCGGGGATTCGCCGCCAGGGCGCGGTCCGCGTCTTCGATGGCAAAGTACCGGGAAATCCATTCCTCATTGAGGCGAATGAACGCGGCCAGGTGCTGGTACTGATTCTCTGCGATGTTCATTACGGTTGAGCGTCACCCGCCACCAACCTGAACGCCTTTCCAAAAGGCGACTCGGCCGCGTATTTCAGCTGCCGCATCTTTTGGCTCTGGGTAATACCAGGCTGCGTTTTTGTTCTCTTTTCCGTCTACGTTGATCGAGTAGTAGCTGGCGGTACCTTTCCATGGACAATGCGAAGTATGGTCGCTCGGTTGGAAATATTCCCTGGCCAATGATCCGGGTGGGAAATAGTGATTTCCCTCTACGACCACCGTTTCGTTAGACTCGGCTATCACAGCCCCATTCCAGGTTGCCTTCATTGAAGCTCCTTTGCATTGGCGACGAGTTGCCGCCTGTTGTTAAGCCTCAGGCTGGTGGAAGTCGTACTGAGGGGCAACGCCCCCAACGTGGTCCCAATGCGCCTTCGAGGCAACGAATAGGTGAGCACGAATTTCAACTTCGGGATCACCGTTCACACACCCCAAGGTGACCCCATGAACGGTATCCTGGAAGTAGCCACATAAAGTCGAGCCGCACGTCTTGCAAAATCCGAGACCCCAATCGCCCTGCGAAGTGTAACGGCTCACATTGTGCTCACCCAATATCCAGGCGAATGTTTCTGGTTTCTCCAGTTCCGCGTAGGCAGACGCTGCGCCACTAAATGCTTTTCGGCACCGTGAGCAGTGGCAGGATCTCCCGTTGGTCAGTTTACCGTCGATGCGATATTTGACGGCCCCACAAAAACATTCACCCTCAATCATGCGTTCCACTCCAGCCTGAATTCTGGATCACGGCCAAATACAGCGCGACCCGGTACACTCACTGTTTCAACACGAACGTGGCCAGCGCCTTAGCCTGGGCGTCGTTCAACCCGGCCATCGGAGGCATGGGGACCTGGCCCCAGTTGCCGACGCCGCCCTTCTGAATGTAGGCGGCGAGCTTATCCTGCGCCGTCGTGTCGCCCTTGTACTTGGTGGCCACGTCGCGAAAGGCCGGCCCGACCACCTTGTTGTCGATGGCGTGGCAGGCGAGGCAGGCGTTGGAGTTCAGCAGAGCCTGCACATCGATGGCCGCCCCGCCGGTAGCGGCTGCCGTCGCCGACAACGCCACCACGTCGGGATCGGTTGCTTTAGCGCCGCCATAGGCGACCGCCAGGTAGGCGCCGATCAGCTTGACCTCGTCGTCGCTGAGCGGCGCGCCGTACGAATGCTGCATCTTCGTCATTTCGGCCGTCCACTGCGCCTGGTTCATGTTCGGTGGCTGAAAGCTGACGTAGTCAGCCGAATGGCAGATGCTGCACTTCTGCAGGGCCACGGCATACCCGGGCAACTCGGAGGCGCGCAGCGTGGAGGTATCCGGCGGCAGCTTGATTTCGGTGGGCGCGGCGCTTATTGAAGCCGCCGTCAGGCCGATGACGAGACCCAGCGTGATGATTGTGGTGCGATTCATGGCGCCGTCCTCATGCGATGGTGACGGACGTTGATTCGACGACCCGGCGCCGGTAGCCCGATGGGTTCCAGTCAGCGGTCATCGGCTGCACCTCCCCCCGGTTACCGGTGGCGCGTACCATCAGCACCGCTTTGCCCTTCCTGGCAAACGTCACGGGTAGGCGCCATTCGCGGAAGGAGAAGCGTCCGAGGTCCCGGCCAAGCGTTGCTGCCCGCCAGTTCTGTCCGCCGTCGACTGACACCTTCACCTCCTTCACGCCAGCACCGCCATCGAAGGCGATGCCTTTGAGTTCCACCGCGCGGCCCGCTGGCAGCACGCTACCGGCCATCACGCTGGTGATAAAGCTGCGCATCGGAAGGGTTGAGATCGGGCGCGTCTTCGCGGCGGCCGTGCCCGGCGCGACACAGGTGCAGTCGTTGTCGGGTACGCGATACGCTTTGGTCATGAAATAGGCGTCGTGACCGTCGAACTCGTGATCGATGATCTCGATCTCCGTCAGATGTTTCACCCAGTAGGTGCCGAAGTGCCCGGGCACGATCAGCTTGAGCGGATAGCCGTTGAGAAACGGCAGGTCTTCCCCATTCATGGCCCAGGCCAGCAGCGGCTCAGGGCTCAGCGCATGCTCGATGTCGAGTGCCTTGCGGTAATCCGGGGTGCTCGCCAGCACCGGCTGGTCCTGGCCATTGAAGGTCACCTGCCTGGCGCCTGCGGCCACGCCCGCCTTCTCCAGTACGGATTTGAGCGATACGCCAGTCCAGCGCGCGTTGCCCATCGCGCCGTTGCCAAGCTGCGCGCCGAACAGCCGGGGAGAAAAATACCCGCGACTGTTGCCGGAACACTGGTTTACCGCCACCACTTCGACCATTGGCGCGATCGCCTTGAGTTCGCCGAGTGACAGGCTAAGAGGTGTCTTCACCTTCCCTTTGACCGTGAGGCGATAAGTGGCAGGATCGATGGAGGTCGGAAAGTCGGCCAGGTGGTAGCGCACGAAAAATGCATCGTTCGGGGTGACTACGCCTTCGTTGAACGTGGCGAACGGCGTTTCCAGATGCGGCGGCCGGGAGTGCACGAGGATCAACTCTCGCTTGCCCGGGTAGCGCACCAGCGGACGCGGACCCGCTGCAAAGCTAACGCCTTCTCCCGTATCCGTTGCCGCTACCGCTCGGAGCGGCGAT
>JAQBGF010000106.1:0-6841 GCA_032122615.1 Gammaproteobacteria bacterium
GCCGCTCCTACGGCAGGCAATATGCTCACGAACTTCTTTTTCACACTGAAGCAACACCAGGTGCCGGTCTCGATCCGCGAGTACCTGACGCTGCTCGACGCCTTAAAGCACGACGTCATCGGCCCCAACATCGACGAGTTCTACCACCTGGCGCGCGCGTCGCTGGTGAAGGACGAGAGCCACTTCGACAAGTTCGATCGCGCCTTCGCGGCTTTCTACAAGGGCATTGAAGCGGCGGCCGGCCCCGAGCACGATATCCCGCTCGACTGGCTGCGCAAGCAGGCGGAGCTCCATTTGTCGCCGGAGGAGAAGGCTCTTATAGAGTCCCTCGGTGGCTGGGACGAACTGATGAAGCGCTTCAAGGAGCGCCTCGAGGAGCAGAAGGGCCGGCACCAGGGGGGCAACAAGTGGATCGGCACTGCCGGCACCTCGGCCTTCGGCGCCTACGGCTTCAACCCCGAGGGCATTCGCATCGGCCAGGATCGTTCCCGCAACCGCTCTGCGGTGAAGGTCTGGGACCAGCGCGAGTTCCAGAACCTCGACGGCGACGTGCAGCTCGGCACGCGCAACATGAAAGTTGCCCTACGCCGCCTGCGTCGCTTTGCGCGGGAGGGGGCGGCCGAGGAACTCGATCTCGACAGCACCATCGACAAGACGGCGCGCAACGCCGGTTTTCTCGACCTGCAGCTCCGTCCCGAGCGCCACAACGCGGTGAAGGTCCTCCTGCTGCTCGACATTGGCGGTTCGATGGACGAGCACTCGCGCCTGTGCTCCGAATTGTTCTCCGCCGCCCGTTCCGAGTTCAAGCATCTGGAGTTCTACTATTTTCACAACTGTGTTTATGACTTCGTCTGGGCCGACAACCGCCGGCGCCACGGCGAACGCACGAAGACCTGGGATCTGTTGCACAAGTTCAATCACGACTACCGGCTGATCTTTATCGGCGACGCCACGATGAGCCCCTTCGAAATCCTGCGGCCCGGCGGCTCGCTGGAGTACATGAACGAGGAGGCGGGCGCCGACTGGCTGAAACGCCTCACCAACGTGTATCAAAAGTCCGTGTGGCTCAATCCGACGCCGGAGGAGGGCTGGGGCCATCACTACACCATCGAGATCATCCGCGAACTGATGGACGGGCGGATGTTCCCGCTGACGCTCGGTGGCCTCGAGAAAGCCATGAAGTCACTGACCCGGGCCGGCGCGCGATAGCCATGGCCAAGCGTCACAGCCTGCCGTCCGTCGCGAGATCCGACGCCCGGATTCTGATTCTCGGCTCGATGCCTGGCACGCTCTCGCTACAGGAGCAGCAGTACTACGCGCAGCCGCGCAACGCGTTCTGGCAGATCATGGGCCAGCTTTACGGCTTCGACCAGGAGGTGCCCTACGAGTCGCGCCTGGGGATTCTGATGGACCGGAGAATCGCGCTGTGGGACGTGCTGGCCTCGTGTTATCGGCCCGGGAGCATGGACGCCGACATCCGCACCGGGGATGCGTTGGCCAATGACTTCAGCGCATTCTTTTCGGCACATCCCGCCGTCGTGCGGGTCTTCTTCAACGGGGCGACGGCGCACAAGTTTTACGAGCGGCTGGTGGTGCCCGCGTTGGACGGCGCGGACGACAGGCTTCGGTATGAGCGGTTGCCGAGTTCCAGTCCGGCGAATGCCGCGATGCGCCTTAAGGAGAAGGTCAGGGTGTGGCGGGGGGCATTAAGCGGGGTGTCGTAATGAGGCGCATGTGTCCGCGGCGAAAGTAGCCGTAGCTCTGAGTTTCTCCGATGGCCTAAATCCGGCCGGTGTTCCTACGCTAGGCCCGGTGAGCCCCACCATCTTCCGCGACGGCGGATTCCGGTTTTACTTTTTCTCCCGCGAAGAATCGCGCCTTCACGTTCACGTGCAGTGCACGAACGGCGAGGCCAAGTTCTGGCTTGAGCCGGTGGTGCACTTGGCGCAGAATCATGGCCTTAACGCACGCCAGCTTCGCACCACCCGCCGCCTCATTGAGGAACACGTTGATGACATTCGTCGGGCCTGGGCCAGGCACTTCCCGGGTTGAAATTTCCAACCTTTCCACCAACGGCTTTTGCCTGCGGCTGGGAGATGAAGAGCTCACGGTCGCGTTTGCAGAGTTTCCGTGGTTCCGCAAGGCGACCGTCGCGGAGCTGGCCGACGTTGAGCGGCCATCGCCGGATCACTTGTATTGGCCGTCCCTCGATATTGATCTTGCAGTGGAGTCGATCCGGCATCCGGAGCGATTTCCGCTGGTGTCGCGGGAGTTGGGTCGCGGCTGAAGCCGCTCCTACCGTGTTGCCTGCGCCACCCGCACAATCGCCTCCAGACTCTTCTCCACATCCGCCTTCGTCGTTGCCCACGACGACACGCTGATCCGCATCGCGGTCCGGCCCTGCCAGACGGTGGGGCCGCACCAGCAGGTGCCGTCCTGCTGGACGGCCGTCGTCACGCGGTTGGTGCGCTCGGCATCGCCGAAGGACACCAGCACCTGGTTCAGCACTACGTCGTTCAGGATATCGATGCCGGCGGCGCGCAGGCCTTCGGCGAAGCGCTTCGCGTGAGCAACGCAGCCATTGATCATGTCCTCGAAGCCCGATCGCCCGAGTGATCGCAGCGCAGCCCAGACTTCCACGCCGCGGGCACGCCGCGAAAGTTCCGGCGTGTAGTCGCACGGATTGCGCGCGGCGCTAGCGCTCGGCAGGTAGTCGGCCGTGATCGCCATGGCCGCCTGCAGCGCCGCACCGTCGCGGACGAAGGCGAGACCGGAGTCCTTCGGCACATTGAGCCACTTGTGCGCGTCGGTGGACCAGGAGTCCGCTTTGGCGATGCCGGGGAGCAGGTGCCTTAGCGCCGGCACGCCGGCTGCCCACAGGCCAATGGCGCCGTCCACGTGCACCCAGGTGCCAGTGCCGGCCACGCGTTCGCAGATCTCGCCAATTGGGTCGAAGGCGCCGGTGTTCAGGTTGCCGGCCTGGGTGCAGATGATCGTGGGAGCGGTGATCTTCGGCAGCGCATCGGCGCGCATCCGGCCCTGGCCATCCACGGGTACGCGGCTGACCCGGTTGCGGCCAAGGCCCAGCAAGCCGAGCGACTTGAAAAGCGTCGGGTGGGCCTCGCCGCCGACGATGACCTGGATCGGTGGCCCGCCAATGAGACCGTCGGCCTCGACGTTCCAGCCCGCGCGTGCGAGCACGTTGTGGCGCGCGGCGGCCAGCGAGCTGAAGTTCGCCATCGTCCCGCCCGTAACGAAGGCGCCCGCCGAGGTGGCTGGCAGGCCGAGAAGTTCCAGCAGCCAGCGCAGCGCGATCGCTTCGACGCGCGCGGTGGCTGGCGTGACGTTGGCGAGTGCGGAGTTCTGGTCCCACGCCTGGACCAGCCAGTTGGTGGCGAGCGTTGCGGGCAGCGAACCGCCGATCACGAAGCCGAAGAAGCGCGGGCCGGCCATCGCCATGGTGGCAGGGGAGACCACTTGGTCCAGGAATTCGACGACCTGCTCGGGAGACGTGGGGCCGGCGGGCAGGGGTTCGTCCAGTGCGGTGAGCGCGGCGATCGCCTCGGGTGGGGGTGCGACCGAGCGGCTGTCGAGGCCTTCGAGGTAGGCGATGGCGCGTTGGGCTGTGGTTTCAAGGAGTTGGCGCATCATGTTGGCTCGGGTCGCGGCTGAAGCCGCTCCTACGGTTGTCTTTCCGATTGAGCCTTGCGCTTCGCATCAATGCGCTTTTTGAACTCGCCAAAGGTGGACGTCATCTTTGGTCCTGTCCATTCCTTCGGCGCCTCGAGATACTTCGGGAAGTTTTTTGCTGTGTAGTCGAATATATATCGCGGCAGATCGTCGAAGCCGTTCATGAGTTTCATGCTGTGACTGTGAAAGACCATGTTTCCCGGGCTTGCGCCCATCTCCATGAACGGCAGCCAGCCGGCGACTCGTGACCACGACATGACGCAGGAGGCGGAGGTGACTTTCGGGTCCAGGATCTCGCTCTTGCGTCCCTTGATGCCCCACAGTTCGGCGTGCTGGTCCTTGTCGCCGCTGGAGTACAGCGGGTACTCGGAGCGCGTGAGCTCGGCGGGCTTGAAGATGAAGAAGTTCCACTGAAACACCACGTCGTCGCCCTGGGAGACGTAGGGATAGGGCGGCGAGAGCACGGGGTGCCCCTGGCGGGTGAACACGCCGTTCACCGGGTCGTTCGCGACATGCACCATTTCCACCTCGCGACCACCCAGGAAGGGGTTCTTCCACGTCTCGAGAATCGCGCCGGTGTCCGGGTCCAGGTAATACAACACCTCGCGGCTGTAGATGCGCCAGCCTTCGGGCACTTCCTCGATGCGCGAGGCGCCGATGCCAAAGGTCTTGAAGCAGCGGTAGTTCCTTTCCTGCGGCACCATCGCCCAGGCCTCGCCGGGAAAGGCGAACAGGCAGTCTTTCTCGGCGATGTCGGCGCGAAGCTTCAGCATCGCGCGGTAGTTGGTCTCGGGGTTGTCCAGATCCAGGCGCGGGTCTTTCGGGATTGTCATGACGGTGGTGTTAGTCATGCGGAAGCGGCTTTCATCGAGTGACAGGCGCTTCGGTCCCGCTGCAGCGCTTCCTGCGCCGGCGGCGGTCAGCGCCGCGAGGCCCGTACCGGCGGCAAGGAGATTGCGGCGGGAGACCGGGGTGGATTTTTTCTCGGGCATGGTGGGGCTCCTTTGAATTGGTTTTGCGGAAGACTACCGTTTCGCCACCGCGTCCCGATAGGCTCTCAGGACCAGATTGATGCGGGTCTGATACCCCGGCCCCTGGGCCTTGAACCAGTCGAGCACATCCTGGTCGACTCGCAGCGAGATGGACGACTTCGGCGGCAGGGGCTTGAGGCGAACCCTGACAACGGCCTTGATCACCTGCCTGAGTTCTGCTTCGGGGTGCTCATCATCGACGACTATGTCCTCGTCCTTCAGCGCACGGATCCGGTTCCAGTCAGTCTGTGATTTTGTCGATGAGGAGCGCCGCTTCGCGCTTGGTCGCTTTGCGGAACGAGATGATGCGGATTTCATGAGGGGATTCCGTGTGAACGATGGATGCCGGACCTCCACGGAGGAGGCCAATCGTTACGAAGCGTCGTTCTGCATAAGCAAAGCGGTTGTCCTCAAAGCTAATCGTGACTCCACCGAAGACTAGTTCCGCGTCACGAAAATCCAGGCCGTGCTTGCGCAAGTTGGCACGGCGCTTGGATACATCCCAGGCAAATCGTGACGTCGTCACTACGAAATGTATATACAAGGCCACCCGATGGCAAGGACTTGTGTGTCAACGGGGGTATGGCGGGAAACACAGTCTTTGATGCGGCCAGGGCGGATCGCCAGGTGCGTTTCCAGCGCAGTCGCCGGGATTTGACGATTTTGCACCTCGATTGAAGTTAGTCCGCGGTGACATGCCTTAATCTCATACCGTGAACTCAACCCCCAGCCAGAAGCCCGTTCAGATCCCCCGCAAACCCCCCGTTCGCGACGGCCTTGAACCCAGCGCCGACTTCGACCGTGCGCTGGCGCTGATCGAAGGCGGCGACCAGCACGTCTTCATCACGGGCCGCGCCGGTACCGGCAAGACCACGCTGCTTCACCTGCTCCGCGATGAAACGATCCGCAATGTCGCCGTTGTTGCACCCACTGGCCTCGCCGCGATCCACGTGGGCGGGCAGACCATCCATTCCTTCTTCCGCCTGCCGCCACGTTTCGTTGATACCCGCGAGCTGCGCGCGATGCGCAATACCGGGGTCATGAAAGCCCTGGACCTGCTGATCATCGATGAGGTATCGATGGTGCGCGCCGACCTGATGGACGGCATTGACCAGATGCTGCGCCTGAACCGTCGCAACGACGAGCCCTTCGGCGGCGTGCAGCTCGCGATGTTCGGCGACCTGTGGCAATTGCCGCCAGTGGTGCGCGAGGCCGAGCTCAAGGAGTATTTCGACGAAACCTACGGCGGCCCGTACTTTTTCCAGGCGCTGGTCTGGCGCGAGTGCGCCGGGCGCTCCGTGGATCTCGACAAGATCTACCGGCAAAAGGACGACGCCGGCTTCCGCAATATCCTCCAGCACATCCGCGACGGTGAGCCAGGCGAGGAAATCCTCGACGCGCTGAATGCCCGCGTGTTGCCAAAGACCAGTCTGCCAGACCCGGATAGCCACATCGTGCTCACCGCCACCAACGACGCCGCCTTCCGCGAAAACAGCCGGCGCCTCGCCGCTCTGCCGGGCAAGGCCAGTGTTTACACTGCCGAGGTCACCGGCAAGTTCGACGCCGGCGCTTTTCCGACTGAGCCCGCGCTGACGCTGAAAGTGGGCGCGAAGGTGATGTTTCTGAAAAACGATCCGGAAAAGCGCTGGATCAACGGCTCCTGGGGCATTGTCACGAAACTCGGCGCTGACGGTCCGAGGGTGCAGCTTCTGGACGGCACGGATCACGATGTTCGCAAGACCGCGTGGGAAAACATGACCTACCAGTACGACCGCGCGTCGAAGCAGATCACTCGTGAGCAGATCGGCGCCTACAAGCAGCTGCCGCTGCGTCTCGGCTGGGCGATCACGATTCACAAGAGCCAGGGGCAGACCTTCGACCGGGTGTACATCGACCTCGGCCGTGGCGCCTTCAGCCACGGGCAGACCTACGTGGCGCTCTCGCGCTGCCGCAGTCTCGCGGGGCTGGCGCTGGCCCACCCGGTCCGCGAGCGGGACGTGATTCTCGACGAGCAGATCGGGGACTACCGGCGCGTGTTCCCGGCGGCGGTGTAGGATCGGGGGGGGGGGCGCGCCCCGATTGTGTGGGGGGGGGTGCGGGGCGGCTATAGGGGGAAGAAA
>JAQBGF010000107.1:0-5268 GCA_032122615.1 Gammaproteobacteria bacterium
GTGACGATATCGCTCTCGCGCAGGAAGCGGTCGTTATCCATCCGCACGAGAAACGGCAGGTCGGTTTGCTCGCGAATATAGTCGCGGTCGATGAGATCGTCGGTCAGCAGCACCTGCACCATGGCCATTGCCAGCGCGATATCCGTGCCGGGCTTCGGATTGACCCATTTGCTGGCGTGCATTGCACTCGGCGTGAACTCCGGCGAAATGGCAATGACTTCGGTGCCGTTGTACCGGGCCTCCCAGAAGAAGTGCGCGTCCGGAATCCGCGTGACTGCCGGGTTGCAGAACCACACCAGGCAGCACTTTGACTTGTAAACCGCGGCCATGGTGTCGCCGAGCAGCGGCTCGCCAACGGTCATCTGCACGCCTGTGGGCAAATCGCCAACACCGGCAAAGGCTTCGGGAAGTTCGATGCCGCTGATCGTGGCAAAGCGGCCCAGCGCGGCAAACGAGGCACGCTTCAACACCATTTGCGTGCCGAGGTCGAAACTGATCGAACGCGGGCCGTGCTCTACCGAGTGGTCGATGAAGCGATCAGCAATCTCCGCCATCGCCTGGTCCCAGGTCACGCGCTCCCACTTGCCGGCGCCACGCTCACCGACGCGTTTCATCGGGTAGAGAATGCGTTGCTTGCCGTACATGTATTTGGCGTGCCGCAGGCCCTTTTGACAACCCCGCGGTCCGTAGTCGGGAGCGTCCTCCGAGCGGCCGTACTCGCCCTGCTGCTCCTCACGCCAGACGATCCCGTTCTTGACGTAGACATTGAAGGCACAGGTGCCGGTGCAATTTGTGCCGTGCGTACCGTGCACGACACTGTCCCAGGTCCACTTCCGGCGCATCAGGTCTTCGAAGGCCCCATAGGCCCCCTGGGGTTCGTCGATCGCGGCGGCCGAGCCCGGCGCATAGCGCAGGCTGAGCGAAAGCGCGACAGCTCCCGAGCTCGCCAGAAAGTGGCGACGCGACGTGGCGCCGGTCATAACATCTGCATCAGACATGGCTCAAGCTCCGTGCGCTCCGGGCAATACGAGTTGCATACCACCACGTCGGGCCAGCGCCGCCTCGACCAGTGGCAGGCGGTCATTGCCAAAATAGAGATCATCACCGACCAAAAGGGTTGGCGTCCCGAATCCACCACGCGCAACGAGTTCCGCCGCGTTCACCTTAAGCTGCTCCAGGGTTCTCGCCTCTTGAACGCGTGACGCGAACAGTGTTGCGTCCAGGCCGGCCGCAACTGCCAGATCCTGCACAACCATCAGGTCACCGATGTTCCGATTATCCGCAAACAGCGCAGCAAACACAGCCGAGAGGTAGGCTGCACCATGACCGTCCTCGGCGGCAACCACGGCGCCGCGCTGTGCCCACTCCGCCCGGAGCGGCCAGGGACTGGGCCGCCGCATAACCAGGCCGCAATAGCGGGCCCAGTCCGCAAGGTCCTTGGCCTGGTATCGAGCCCGGACTGCCACAGTGTCGGTGCGGTCAGCGGGAAATCCGGAATTCGTAAGCCTGATCACGTCGTCGACGATTACAGGCCGGTAGACGACCCGACTGCCAGTCCGGATCGCCGCATCCCGAACCCTATCGAGCGCCAGATAACACCAGGGACAGGAGGTGTCGAAAAAGTACTGGACGGCTGCTTTTTTAACACCTCCCATGAGCGCTCAGCCGCGCGCCCGCAGCGCTGTCTTGAGTACCTTACCGTTGGCGTTGCGCGGAATCTGCTCGATAAATTCCACGTGCTTTGGCAATTTCATCCGGGCAATGCGTGACCCCAGAAATTCCAGCAGCACATCGGCACTGAGATCTGCATTGGCCCGCGGCACAATAAATGCCTTCAGAACTTCGCCCCACTTTTCGTCCGGAACGCCGATGACTGCCGCTTCCTGTACGCCGGGGTGCTGAAAAATGACTTCCTCCACCTCGCGCGGATAGATGTTCACGCCACCCGAGATAACCATGTCCTTCAGGCGATCCACAATGTAGAGATAGCCCTCCGTGTCGCGCCGGGCCAGATCCCCGACCGTTACCCACCCGTCGCGATACGCCTCGGCCGTCTCCTGTGGACGCCCCCAGTAGCCGTTGAACAAATAGGGACTGCGGGAGTAGAGCTCGCCCACTTCATCGGGATCGCATATCGCACCGTCCTGCCGCCGCAGTTCGACTTCCGTGCAGGGAAAGGGCTGGCCGACACATTGCAGTTTGCGCAGTTGATCCGGCGGACGCAGGTTCGAGACGATCCCGGCCTCCGTTGAACCGTAGGTTTCATGCAGCAGCCCCGGCCCGAAGTGCGCAACCAGCCGTTCCTTCATGGCCTGCGGCAGCGCCGCCGCATTCGAAATCACGGTCTTCAGCCTGGGGCTGCGGCTGGCTGCCAGCGCCCCGGGACCGACGGACAGGAGCGCGTGAAAATGCGTAGGCACGGCAAAAAAGCCGGAAATATTCTGGCTACCCAGGCGCTCAAGGACTTGCTCTGGCTCAAATTTGTCGATGATCTCGGCATAGCCACCGAAAAACACGGGCGCGAGAGAAAAGATCATGCCGGCGCCGTGGCACATGGGTGCGATGGCAAGAAACCGGTCGTCCGGTGCGTAGCAGCCGTACTCCACGGCCATGGCAAACATGGTCAGGATCCGGGATCGGTGCGGCACCTGGACGCCCTTCGGCTTGCCGGTCGTGCCCGAGGTATAGGGAATCGTGAAGTCGTCCCATTCCTTCACCTGGGGAACTGCAGTACCCGGCCTGGCCTTCGACAGCCATTTCTCAAACTCGGGACCGATCGTGATAACCGCCGGGTTGGCAGCCAGGGCGGTATCCCGCAAGGCCGCCGCAACCTCCGGATCGGCAAAGATGACACGGGCCCCGGCATCGTCGCAGATGGCCACGATTTCCGGCACCGAAAGCCGGGGATTGACGGTGGCCAGTGCGACCCCCGCCTGTGAAGCACCGAGCACGATCTCCATGTACTCGATGGAATTCTTGCCGACGATGGCGCCGTGTTGTCCGGGCACAAGACGCAGGTCGCCCGTGAGGGCGGCCGTTACCTGGTCCACCCGGTTCAGGAGGTCACGATACGTCCGGGTCTGCTCACGATGCCGATACGCTATCTTGTCGGGCGCCCGGTGCATGGCAGCCCGGACGCCCGCCACCAGGGACAAGTGCTGAAAGGACGGCGGGAGTGGCTGCTGGCCCGCGTGCATTGCTGTGGCCGTCCGGGAGCCGCTCAGGCGGGCAGCTTGAAAACGCGCAGGGCGTTGTCGCGCATCAACAGGCGATGAGACTCGGGACGCAGGTTGAGATCGTCGATCTCCCGCACGGCCCGCTCGGGATCAATCACCGGCCAGTCAGTTCCGAAAAGAATTTTCTCTTTGCCAAAAGTATTGGCGTAGTGAACGAAGGCCTCGGGCCAGTACTTCGGCGCATAGGCATCGCCTGCAGCGTAGACGTTCTCGTGCTTCCAGCACATCGAGATCATTTCGTCAGTCCACGGAATGCCGATGTGAATGCCAATCAGGCGCAATTCTGGAAAATCGATAGCCACCTGGTCCAGGCAGATGGGCCGGCCGACTGACGGCAACCGCCGTTCCCGCGAGTAAATCAGGTTGTGCCCCACCTGCATCATGATGGGAATATCCAGCTCGCAGCATTTGGCATAGTAGGGATAGTACTTGGCATGGTCTGGTGCCAGCCCGCACCAGTGCGGGTAGAGGTGAGCGCCGACAAAGCCGAGAACTTTCGCCGCCCGCTCCAGATCACGCAGCCCTTGCATGCCCCGGAAGGGATCGATGCCCGCCAGCCCCGAGAAACGTTTCGGGTACTGCTGACAGACCTCGTGAACCCGCTCGTAGGGCAGTTCAAAACCACCCTTCATGTTGATGTCACCGGCGCGAACCGCGATCAGCAGGGACCTCTCGATACCCGCTCGATCCATGCGCTGCAGGTAATTTTCGACCGTCACTCCGCCCCGGATTTCCGGCGGCATCCGGACCTGGGCCTTGAAAGCGTCGTCGAGGCCAGTATGACCGTTGGCAACCTCCTGCGGGGTGAAGAGGTTGCAGACTATGTCGATCGAGCCCGTCAAGCGAAATTCACCAACCGTCCATGTCCCAGTTGCCCGTCGTGCGAGAGCGCACCGGTATTCCGGCAATCAGGGGGCCTTGGGTCCGCGGGTCGTAATTCAGCGGCGTACCCTCCACTGTGACCTTCTCGTTGATGGTGATCCAGTTGATGATCGATCCGTCCATGCGGAAGATGCCTGTGAAGCCCCTCTCCTCACCGGAAACAAAATGACCGTGCTTTACGCGCGCAGGACGGAAGAAGTACGTACCGGCATCCAGCCGCCCGAAGTTATAGTCCAGGTGCCCGTCAATGGTGTAGGCCTCCTCAAAGACCGGGTGATGCACCATCCGGTCGTCAGACCAGCCCGGTGGCGCCCAGCACATCATCGTGACAAAGCCCTTTTCCGGATCGTTCTTGGGCGCGGGATCGTGGTACAGAAGTTTCAGCTTCAGGAAACGCTGCTGGTCCCCCTCGTAGATGTTGGGCATCCACTCCATGCGGGTGGTGTCGACCAGGCTTAATTCGCCGCGCTCGGAGGATGCCGTATTGAGGCCGCGGCCGATGAAACCGGAGCGGTCCTTTGCAGACACGCTGAAACCGGAGTCCTCCAGCTCCCTGAACAGCAGGACCTGCGTTCCCTCCTTGACGGACATGGCGGGGACGCGCAAGCCAGCGGGCGCGCGAAAGTACGCGCCCTTGCCGAGTTTCTTGCTGCCGAGCCGGACCTCGCCGGAGAGCACATACCACTCGGTATCAGCCTGGTGGTAACCGGCTGGTCGGTGCCAGGCGGATTCAAAAATCAGTTTGGTCGAGCCAGCACCGTTCTCCTCGTCGTAAGACAGGTTGCGCTGACGGGCCTTGCCCTCACCTCTGGGCAGTTCGGCGGCATGCCAGTAAAGGTCGGCTTCCTGAACTAGTTCTACGTGGGGTCGCACAGTGCTTCTCCTTGGCCAGATCAAGTCTGAACGCGAGAATACCAAGGAACGACCGTTCAACGTACTGGCGAGCCCGCCGCCTTGCGGTCATTTGCTGCGATTGGGGTAAAGTTCCCGCCTATGGCTCGCCGGAGACGATCTCCATGACTGAATACGTGATCTGGAAGTATGCCCACGTTCTGATGTTCGTCTTCTGGGTTGGTACCGACATGGGGGTATTTTTCGCAGCCCGCCGGTCAACCGATCCGAAGTTATCGTTCATGACCCGGGTCACGCT
>JAQBGF010000108.1:0-57384 GCA_032122615.1 Gammaproteobacteria bacterium
AACGGTACGGAGAGCACCCACTGGCGGATCGGCTCCGCCGGCAGCACTTCATCCACCAGCAGCGCGGCACTCTCCGTCATGCGCCGCCCGCCGCAGCTCGGGCAGAAGCCCCGGCGCTTGCAGCTGAAGGCCACCAGCCGCTCCGCGTGGCAGGTGGTGCAGCGGACGCGCAGGAAGCCGTGCTCCAGCCGACCGCACTTCAGGTAGGACACAAACTCTTCCTGGACGTACGCCGGCAGGTGACGGTCGCGCTCGGCGAGCGCTACCAGGAAATCCGGGTAGTGGCGCTCGACGAGCTGGTAAAGCAGCGTCGTCTCCGGGCGGTGGCGCTCGTAACGCACCGGCCCGGGCGCCAGCGGGGGCATGAGCTCCATGCCCGGAGCGTCGCGAGGAGCAGCGGCACCACGCCAGCCACCAATCCGGCCACTACCTGCGGATCAGGAACGCCGACTGAACCCGGATGAAAGGTGCAGAAACTCAGGTGTCCCCGCCTCGCGCCACCGGGTAGCTTATGCCCCGTGGACTATCTCTACTCACTGTATGATGCCCTCGTCAGCATCCACGTCCCCAACGACAAGGCGCGGGCCGTCGTCGATGCGATGGAGCGGGACATGGGCACCACGATCGCCACCAAGGCCGACCTCCAGCTTCTCCGGCAGGAGATGGCGACTAAAGTCGATCTGGCCGGCCTGCGCCAGGAGTTCGCGTTGCTGCGCAAGGATTTTGAGGTGCTCTCGGCGGGCCTTCGCAAGGACCTGGACGTCCAGTCCACCGGTTTTCGCAAGGACCTGGACGTCCAGTCCACCGCCTTTCACAAGGATCTGGACGTCCAGTCCACCGGCTTTCACAAGGATCTTGAACTTCTGTCCACCACCATGACCGTCCGGCTGGGTTCCATGCTGGTGGTCGGGTTCGGGGTGATGATCGCGGCGCTTAAGTTCCTTCAGAGCTGAGGGTCCGGACAGCCGCGACGGGCCTTGTGGCGACGCCGGGTGTTTGTGGCCACACCGTCCCAGGATCTTTCAGAATTAACCACCTGGCTCGACGAGGCTCTCGGCGAGAGCAACCCCTACTACCGGAACACCGGCCGAGGACCGGAACGACTGGATGCGCCCGAGCAGAGTGGTAGCGGAAAAGATTTCCCGCGGGGGACCGCGTGCTACGGAGTACAGAGTCGCGCCTGAAGGCGCTCCTACGGCCGCTGCTACGAGAGGATTTCCTCGCGCGGGCCCAGCGCTTCCTCGATCATGTCCTCGATCACCTCGAGGTCCGGAATCAGTGGATACTCGTTGATCATCCGGATCTGGCAGATCACCGGCCCGTTCTCGGGCCACGCCTGCCGGGCAGCGGGCTGAACGACTTCACGGTTCACCCGCACTAACTGCGGAAAACCCTCAGTCAATACGCCGAAGAAGCCACCGGCGAGCCGGCCACCTATGGCATTCAGGATCGCAACGCGGGTGCGGCCACCGGGCTGCGTTGGCGCCAGCCCGGCGAGTTCCTCGAAGGAGATCACGGGCACCTGCCGCCCGTTCCAGGAAATCACACCCTTGAACCACGCTGGTGCTGTTTCGTCGGTTGGCAACGGTGCGTAGCGGACTACCTCGGCTACGCAGGCCCGCGGCACGATCAGCCGCTCCTGGTTCAGCGGTACCAGCAGGCTGTAGAGCTCGTCATGCGCGGTGGTCATCGGACCTCGCTCTGTGGGGACGCCAGCTGGTGCTGGACCGCCTCCAGCAACTCACGCTCCTGGTAGGGCTTGCCAACATAGTCGTTCACGCCAATCTCGATGGCCCGTGCCCGGTGCTTCTCGCTGACGCGGGACGTGACCATGATGATCGGCACGTTGCTGACAACCGGGTCGTTGCGCACGTGCCGGGCAAACTCGTAACCGTCCATGCGCGGCATCTCCACGTCCAGCAGGATGATGTCGGGCCGGTGGTCCTGGAGCATGCTGATGGCTTCCAAGCCGTCCTTGGCCAGGATCACGCGGAAGCCGTTCCGTTCGAGCAGCCGCTGTGTCACGCGGCGCATGGTAATCGAGTCATCGACCACCAGGGCCACGGTCTGCTTCTGTACCGGCTCGGGCTCGAGTGTCGGGGCATCGGGCGCCGGACGCGACGATCGCACCAGCGCCCCGACATCGAGGATCACCACGATGCGGCCGTCGCCGAGAATGGTAGCGCCCGAAATGCCACGGATAGTGGCGAGCTGGGCACCCACCGGCTTCACCACAATTTCGCGACTGTCCTGCATCTCGTCGGTAATCAGAGCCGTCGAGTTTTCTCCGGCGCGGACCAGGATGATCGATACCCGACTCTGCTCATCAGGAAGCCGGGATGGTCCGAGACCGAGAAACTGCCCGAGGTGGCGGAAGAAATAGCGCTGCCCGCCGTACTCGATGTCCGGCTCGGCCCGTGCCATCCGTTCCTCGAAATCGCTGCGCGCGATGCGGATGATGCCCTCGACGGTCGGCAGCGGCAGAGCGTACATCTCATAACCAGCACGAACGATCAGCGCCTGGGTGACCGCCAGGGTGAATGGCAGCCTTAGCGTGAAAATCGTGCCCTTACCCCGCTGGGAGGCAATCGACAGCGTGCCGCCGAGCTTTGCGACCTGGTTCGCCACCACATCCATGCCGATGCCGCGCCCGGCGGCCTGCGTCAACTGGTCGGCCGTGCTGAACCCTGAGCGCAGGATGAACTGCATCGCCTCGTCGTCGGTGAGCGTCGTGTCGCGATCGACGAAGCCAAGCTCGATCGCCTTGAGCCGGATGGCGGCAACATCGAGACCGCGGCCGTCGTCGGCGATATCGATGATAACCTCGGCGCCCTCGCGGCGGATCGCAATGCGGATCGTGCCGACAGGCGGTTTTCCCAGCGCCTCGCGGTCGGCGGGAGACTCCAGCCCGTGAATAACAGCATTGCGGAGCATGTGCTCAAACGGCGGCAGCATTTTCTCCAGTACCTGCCGGTCGAGGTCTCCGGTGCCGACAATGCCGAGTTCGGCCTGCTTGCGCTGGTCCTTCGCCGTCTGACGCACCAGCCTTGCAAGGCGCGAACCGTGCTGATCAAAGGGCACCATGCGGGTGCGCATCAACTGGTCCTGCAGCTCGGTGGTGGTGCGGGACTGCTGCACGAGCAGCCCTTCGGTATCGGAACTCAGGTTCTGCAGCAGATCCTTGAGGCTGCTGACGTCACTGGCCGTTTCAGCCAAGCCACGCGACAGCTGCTGGATGCTGGAATAACGGTCCAGTTCGAGTGGATCGAAGTCCGTCACTTTTTCCGGCCCGTCCTGATGCCGGTAGAGAATCTGCGCTTCCGTTTCTATCTCGAGCTTGCGCAGTTGATCCCGCAGACGCACCACGGTCTGGTTGAGTTCATCCAGATTGAACTGGATCTGGGACAGCTGCTGGGTGAGGCGCGAGTTGGCAATGCTGATTTCGCCGGCGCCGTTGAGCAGCTGCTCCAGGACGCTGGCGTCGACGCGGGCGAAGTCGCGTGGTTCCGCGGAACGCTCGCGCGAAACGCTGAGACGCGACGGTTCAGCATCCTGCTCCGGTGTCGGCAGCCGTCCCGGCAGCTCGGGCTCGGCGGTCGGCGGGGCCTCCAGGGCCCGGGCCAGCTCGCCGAGGCGCTCCAGCGCGGGTGGAATGGACGGCGGGAGGGGCAGCGACGGTGGCTCGACCGGATCGGGCACCGGCAGTTCGGCCTCTGGCGCGTACTCCGGCAGCAGAACTTCCGGGTAAGTCTCATCCGGGACCTGCGCGGGCAGCTCCTCCACGGGCTCTGGCACGGGCTCTGGCACGGGCTCCGGCACGGGCTCTGTCGGCGGCGGCGACTCCAACCCGGTCGCCGGCTCGGATGCCAACTCCGGTTCCGTCTGTGTTGCCGGCTCTTGTGCCGGTTGTACGTCGCCGCGCAAGGCGGCGGCCAGCCGCGCCACCAGGGCCGGAGACGGCGTCGCCGCCACACGGCCCGAAATCTGGTCGCGCAGGACGTGCAATTCATCGAAAGCCGACTGGACAAGACCGTAGGTGTCTGCCGTACGCGGCAGCAACCCGTCGGCCATGTGCAACAGCACTGTTTCCAGGTCGTGGCTCAGATCGCCCATGGCGGCCAGGCCCGCCATGCGGGCCCCGCCCTTCAGCGTGTGCAGCCCGCGCTGCAGATCCGCGAGTGCCTGTTCCTCGTCCTCTCGAGCGGCCAACCGGGCCACCGCGTGGTCACACACTTCGAGGATCTCGCTGGCCTCCTCGGCAAAAATATCCGCAACCTCGGTGTCCCAGCCCACGGTAGTTTCGACGGCAATAACGTCGAAATCACGGGCCTGCCCGCCGTCGTGTGTCACCTGCGGCTCGAAATCCGGTGCCGGTTCACCATCGTCGAGGTCCATCTCCCCGACCTCGACGACTTCCGTCAGCTCGGGGCCGGGTTCCGGCTCGTCCGGCAGCAGAACGGACATCGTGCCACTGTCCGCGGAGTCGTCCGACAACGCCGCGGCCCGCTCTCCCGCCTGCTTCAGCAGCCGGTCGAGTTGCGCGGTGAGGGTCTGGACGTCCGCCGCGGGCAACGACGGGGTCGATTCCGGGTCGTGAAGTTGCCCGACGATCCGGGCGACAAGCTCGGCGGTCTCGCCGGCCGCGGCAATCACTGCGGCATCTGCCGGGATCCGCGCCGTGTACAGCACGGCCATCAGCTCGTTCAATGGTTCCGCGACTTCCACAGCAGCGGTCACACCGGCCATCGTCAGGCTGCCGTGCAAGGTGTGACAAGCGCGGAAGATGTGCTCGGGTAGCGGCTGCGACGTCGCCTCCCCGGCCTTGGCCACGAATTCGCGAATGGTGCCAAGATGCACGGCCACTTCGCGCGACAGAATCTCCAGTAGTACCGGGTCAATTGATGGCGCTGCGGGCGGTGACGGCGCCAGTATGGCGTCGTTGTCGGGGGCCACCACGATGGCGGGCAACTCGGCAGACGGCACGTGCACAGCCAGCGGCGCGGCGGCGCCTGTCAGCAGGCCTTCCGATTCTGGTTCCGGCTCCAGCTCCGGCAGCGATGCCAATACGCTGTCGATCTCAGACAAGGACAGCACTTCGGTGGCATCGCCGCTGTCGGAGCTTGCATCGGCCTGAACAGGCGTGACAGCACGGCCCAGCGCGTCCGCTTCGGCAATAAGCGCACGAATATCGCTGGCAGGCACCGTGCCGACTTCAAGCTGTTCGATCAACTCGGCGACCACGGGAATGGCCCGCCGGAGGTAACTGACCAGTTCCGGCGTACGCGGCACCGTGGCGTTGACCACGCGGTTCAGCAGGTGCTCGACACTCCAGCAGTAGTCGCCGACAAGTTCGGCACCCACCATGCGCCCGCTGCCCTTCAACGTATGGAAGGCGCGGCGAACCGTGAGCAGTGAATCCCGTTCACCCTCGTCCAGTTCCCAGGCCGGGAAATGCACGTTGATGGCTTCAATGGCTTCGCGGGCCTCTTCGATAAACAGCTCGAGGATCTCCGGATCGATGTCCTGGCCGGTAGTGGCAACCACCGGTCGGTCGGCCGACGGCCCCTGCCACGCCGCGGGAGGCGGGAACTCCTCGGGCAACGGAAAATCGATAAGGACTCCGCCTTCCGACGGATCGGCGACCTGTGTGATCTGCTGGTCTTCCAGGGATGCCTGATCGGCGGCTTGCACATCAACGGGCCGGAGCGTCGTGGGCAGGATGAGTGCATCGAGCGATCGGGCGGCATTGTCCAGCATCCAGCCGGGTTCCTTCCGACCAGCCTGCAGCGTCTCCATGTAGTACTCAAGGCTGACAATAGCGTCCGCGAGCCGCTCGAGGGCGGCCCGCGCTTCCGGCCCGGTGCCGCGGTGGACCACTTCGCTGGCCGCCGCTGAAATGCGCTCCGCGACACGTCCTGCACGTTCCTTCTCGGCGATCAGCAGTGCCGCGGTGATTCCACGGAGCAGCGCCGGAATGGAATCCAGGGCAGCGCCGTCACCGGAGCGCTCCGTCACCACACTGATGGCTTCCTTGACGCGGGCAAGATTGGACAGGCATTCCCGCATCACGGCCTGGGTCACGACAATCCGGTCAGCGTTCTCCTGCTCCCCGGGTGCCTCATGAGCCTCCGACTTGTCGGTGGAAATCAACCCGATGAGTTGGTGCTCCAGCCGGTCTTCCACCTCAAGGAGTGCCGCAGCCATCGATACCAGCGTTTGTTCGTCGGGCTTGCGCTTGCCGACGATGAGGTTTTCGAGCTGGGCCCGACGAGTCTGGATAACCTCACGCAAATCGCCGAGGCCGAGCACGCCGAGTGTGTCGCCGATTTTCTTCAGCAATTCGATTTGTGGCGCCAGCTCCTCCATGCGCTCCATGCCGGTGCGGACGTAGATATCGAGAACGTCCTTCACCCGGGCCAGATCTTCGCGAATTGCCGCCGCCACGGTCTGCATCAGCTTGACGCTGGGTGCGGCAAGGCTCTGTCGGGCCACCTCGATCTGCTCGTCCCCGGGAATCAGCCCGGAGAGGTTGAATGCTTCGCGTATCGCTGTGATCCGTGCTCCGGTGCTGGTGGCCCTGGCCACGTAGTACAAGAGGTTATTGACGAGCTCAACGGGAGGCTCCGCAGCAAACTTGCGCTCACCCAGCAGCTGCAACCGTTTCATTTCGCGGTCCGCCTGGCCGACGAGTCGTTTGACCGAAACACCGGCGTCCAAACCGCCGTCCGCGAGGGCCTCCAGCACACCGCCGGCAACCCACCAGAGCTGATGCGCCACTTCGTTGTCGGATACTTCCTCCAGCCTGTTCACGACGTCTTTAAGGCGGCCCAATGAGTCGGCACCTCCTTCACCGCGGATCCAGCCGAGCAGGGCGAGCTGAAAGCGCGGGCGCAGAACCTTGGCCAGGGCGGCCGAGTCCCCGGTCGCCGCGTGCCGGGCTGGCGCCGCGGCGCCTATCGGGGTAACCGCCCGCGGGCCGCCGACGGCGCCCGGCGCAACGTTCAGCAGGAGCAGCGTGCTCTCGGACAACAGTGGCCTGCCCCGCGCTGCCCGTAGATCGTTCAGCAGCGGCAGCAGTACGAGCGGCACATCACGGGCGCCGTCCCGGAGTCGCTCCACGTAGGATGGCAATTGCACGGCGGCCCGGGACAGGGCTTCTATGGCGTCGTCGGACTGCGCGTCCCGCCGCGTCTTCATGAGGTGCCGGCAGGTTTGCTCCATTTCCTCTGCAAGCAGGCTGGCGCCCCAGGTTTCGGTGATCTGCAATACGCCTCGTGCGGTATGCAGCAGCGCCGTGCAGCGCTCCAGCGGTTGATTGCCAACTTCGCCTTCCGCGTACTGTTCCAGCGCTGCGCGCGCTTCGTTCAGCGTTACCGCGAGTTCATCGGCGACGAGCAGCAGCGGCTCGCGAAGCGGATCCGTTGCCAGGCTGAGCTCAGGAATGGCCGTCACGATCAGGCGGTACGCTTGCTCGCGAAGGACACCGGCTCGTCAAACCGGGCCGTGCTGGCGTGCGCACCTTCTGGCTCGCCATCGGGCGTGCCGGGATCGAAGACCTCGTCGGGATCGGCCGGCACTTCATCGTCCAGGCTCATCAGGCCTGACCGGGCGTATGAGGTGATCGGCGGCAGACGAAAGCCTGCGACTGATCGGCGCAACTGCGTCGCGAGTTCGGCCAGCTTTCTGATCGCGCTGGTCGTCGCGCTGGTGCTGGCTGCTGTTTCGGAGTTGATCTCCTGCAGTACGTCCATGCTGCGGGTGACGGCCGAGGCTGCCTTGCCCTGCTCGCGGGCAGAGCTGGAGATATTCTGCACCAGCGACGCGATCTGGTTGGAAACCTGCTCGATCTCCTCGAGCGCCGCGCCGGCGTTCTCGGCCAGCAGGGCGCCGCCCACCACGTCGGTGGTACTGCGATCCATCGAGACAATGGCCTCGTTGGTGTCAGTCTGGATGGTGCGCACGAGGAATTCGATCTGCTTGGTGGCGTTGGCCGAGCGCTCAGCGAGCCGCTGCACTTCGTCTGCCACCACGGCGAATCCGCGGCCGGCCTCACCGGCCATGGAGGCCTGGATGGCGGCGTTTAAGGCCAGGATATTGGTCTGGTCGGCGATGTCGTTGATCAGTTCGACGATGTTGCCGATCTCCTGGGAGCTCTCGCCGAGGCGCTTGATGCGCTTGGAGGTCTCCTGGATGGTTTCGCGAATGACGTTCATGCCTGCGATCGTGCGCCGCACGGCATCGCCGCCCTTGTGGGCAACATCCACCGAATGCCGGGCGACGTCGGAGGAGCGCTCCGCATTGCCGGACACCTCTTCGATGGACGAGGCCATACGGCCGATGGCGCGCGAGGCAGACTCGATCTGCTTGGACTGCGCCTCGCTGGCCGCGGCCAGTTGATGGGCGGAGCCTTCGGTTTGCCTGGCAGCGCCGTCGACGAGAATGGCGCTCTCGTTGATGGTCGTTACCAGCTCACGGAGCGCCTCAATGGCGTAGTTGATCGAGTCGGCAATGGCGCCGGTAATGTCCTCGGTCACCGTGGCGTGCACCGTCAGGTCGCCATCGGCAAGGCTACTCATCTCATCCAGCAGGGTCATGATGGCCTGCTGGTTACGTTCGTTGTGTTCCGTCTGCTGGGCGACGTACCGCCTCGTATCCGCCACGCGCCGATAGATCCAGCCCATCACCAGCGCCAAGCCGATCGCGAAAACCAGCAGTCCGGTGGTCATGAGGCTGGCGAGGCTCGCCGGCCCGACGGCGGCAGCGCCAACGACCTCGACGGGAAGCTCGCTGACCAGGTCATCAAGTTGCAACAGGGACTTACGCAGCGCATCGAGCCGGTCGCTGCTGGCCAGGACATCGCGCAAGGTCTTGCTGAGCGTGCCGCTTAGCTGACGCAAGCCGTCGAGTGCGCGAATGGCGTCGGCCCCGGCCAGCGGTTTCAGGCCGAGCCCGGCATCGCCTTCACCGAGTCCGCGGACGATCTGGGTCAGCGCCAGGTCGGCGTCCAGCATTGCCGGATTGCGGACTGCCGCCGCTGCCGTGCCCTGCGAGAGTCCCCTGACATCCCGGCGCAGCCCGTCGGCCAACGAGCGCAGGCGCTCTAACTGGGCCATCGTGGCCGGCTGGCCGCGAACCGCGCCCGTGGCTTCGAGCGCATCAATCTCGTCAGTCAGCCGTGGTACCAGTCGATCCAGCTGGTCGGCCGCGGATCGAAGTCCGACCAGCTCGCCGCGACCCGCCTCGATCGTGCCGAAGCTGGCGCGAATCTGCTCTACAAGACGCTTTGTCTCAGCATCGACGCCATTCAGATCGGCGGCATCAATGCGCCGATTGGCAGCTGCCAGCCCGGTGAACGAACTGGCGTCACCGCGCATCGCACCGGCCGCCATCCGGTAGGCCGCGTGCGCCTCGATGAACGCCACAGCGCCCGGCACCGGCACTAATCCCCGCGCCGGATCGCCAGGCTGCAGGGTGAGCAACGCGAGGGCCCCGACCAGTACCAGGATCAGGGCAACTCCCAGGGTGGGCAGCAGGCGGATTCCGCCAGATTGTTCTGTCATTGTTGGCTCGCCTCGCTGTACGCGTTCTGCTACTCGCCGGCCGCCCGCTGAAAATCGCGGGCTTCCAGCAGCCGGTTCAGGCTGAAGACCGGCCACACGTCCCCGCCACGGCGGAAGCAGCCAGCCAGAAATCGATCGGCGCGGATCGCGGTGGCCGGCGCCTCGTCGGCCAGTTCCCGGTCGACGAACCGACGGAAACCGAACACTTCGTCGACCACCAGGCCGACCGGAAACTCGCTGCTGTTCGCCACCAGCGCCCGCGCGGTGCGCTCGGTGCCCCCGACACCGGAACCGAGAAACTCGCGCAAATCCACGAGCGGCAGCAGATGGCCGCGCACGTTGGCAAGCCCGCGCACCCAGGACTTCGCGCCCGGCACGCGGGTGATCGCCGGCGGCACCATCAGGACCTCGCGGACCTCATCCCGGGGCACCACGAAGCGCTCGTTACCGAGTCGGAACCCAACGCCGACCCATTCCACGAGGCCGGTGTCTTCGCCGTGGGCGCCGGCCGCTGCAGCGCGGCTGCGACGCTCGATCTCCCGCAGGAGCTCGAAAGGGTGCTCCCGGAGGGCGCGCAGGCTGCCTTGCGTCGCGACAACCATCAGAGCTTGAGGGCATCTCGTACGGCGGCCACCAGGTCGTTATCCGAGACCGGCTTGGTGAGGTAGTGCACGGCGCCCTGCCGCAGACCCCAGGCGCGATCGGCATCCTGGGTCTTGGTCGAGATGATGACGATCGGGATAGCCGCCGTAGCCGGGTTCTGGGCCAACTGCCTCGTGGCCTGGTAGCCATTCATACCCGGCATCACGATGTCCATCAGGATGACGTCCGGTGCCCGCTCTCCGGCGAGCCGGATCGCCTCCTCGCCATCTTTGGCCACGAGCGTCTCAAAGCCATTTTTTTCCAGGGCCCGGGACAGGATGTGCTGGTCGGTGGGTGAATCGTCAGCGATCAATACCAGTGGCATGTTTGTTACGACCTCGTCTGCATCGTGATCGCGCCGAGCAATTCGTCTTTTGTGAAGGGCTTGGTCAGGTAGTGCTCTGACCCAACGATACGGCCCCGCGCCCTGTCGAAGAGGCCGTCTTTGCTTGACAGCATGATGACCGGGGTGTCCCGGAACGTGCGGTTGTGCTTGATGAGTGAGCAGGTCTGATACCCGTCCAGCCGCGGCATCATGATGTCGACAAAGATGATGTCGGGCCGGTAGTCGGCGATCTTGGCCAGCGCGTCGAAGCCGTCTACGGCCGTGTAGACCGTGCAACCTTCCTTGGACAGAAGCGTTTCCGCGGTCCGCCGGATGGTCTTGCTGTCATCGATCACGAGCACTTTTATTCCGTGCAATTCAGGCGCGGCGCTATCTATCACAGGGTTCTCCAGGCCAGGCGTTCCAACGCCCGCCGCACCATGAACTTTTAACATAACAATCAAGGCCCAGCCATGCGGATACCACCACCACGGGAAGGACGGGCCCAGGGCCGGATCACCGCAAAAAAAGCCACCCTGATTACCCGCGCCGGCGCCCACCTGAAGCCCGCCTGCACGGAAAGCCCGCACACGGATGATACTCCCGCCTCCCGTGCCATTTCAGCACCGGCACGCCAGAATAGGCACAGCGTCGCAAAACGCGGCCAGACGCTGCCGGGACGCAACACCTGCGAGTATTTGACCTAACAACGGAGCAATAACGATGCGCAAGCCGCAGCTGGGCGTGGTCATGGACCCGATCTCAGGGATCAATCCGGCCAAGGACAGTTCACTGGCCATGCTCGTGGAAGCGCAGCGCCGCGGCTACGCGCTCTGGTATTTCGAACAAAACGACCTGCGGCTCCGGAACGGCGTGGCCGAGGGCCAGGCCAGAGCCCTGCGCGTCAAGGACAGCAAGACCGCCTGGCATGAACTCGGGCCTCCGGAGGAGATGCCGCTTTCGGCACTCGATCTCATCCTCATGCGCAAGGATCCGCCCTTCAGCACGGAATTTATCTACACGACCTACATCCTGGAACGCGCCGAACGCTGTGGCGTGCTGGTGGTCAACCGGCCCCGGAGCCTGCGCGATATGAACGAGAAGGTTTATACGGCATGGTTTCCCCAGTGCTGCCCCGACACGCTGATCACCCGGTCGATGGCCGACATGCGCGCGTTTCTCGCCGAACAGGGGCACATCGTGGTCAAGCCCCTGCACAGCATGGGGGGTCGCTCCATCTTCACAGTGAACAAGGGCGACAACAACGCCAATGTGGTCTTTGAAACGCTGACCGACTACGGCCAGCAGCACGCCATGGCCCAGCGCTACATTCCCGAAATTGCCCGGGGCGACAAGCGCATCATTCTCGTGGATGGCAGGCCGGTGAGCCGCGTTCTGGCCCGCATCCCCGCCCCCGACGACAACCGGGGCAATCTCGTGGCGGGCGCAGAGCCGGAGGTGCGTCCACTGACAGAACGTGATCAGTGGATCTGCGCGCAGGTCGGTCCGGTGCTGCGCGATCTTGGCGTCATATTTGCCGGGCTTGATGTCATCGGCGACTACCTCACTGAAATCAACGTGACCAGCCCGACTGGCATCTGTGAGCTTCGCAAGCTCGGCGATCTGGACGTGGCCAGCACCCTGTTCGATGCCCTCGACGCGCGCCTTGCGGCGAGGCCGGCTACGCGGACGATAAGCGCCTGAATACCTGGCGCGCCGGCATCGCGCTGGTGGGTTTGACCGCCGTGCTGGCTGCCTGTAAACCACCGCCCGTCACAGACCATCGCTTCCCGGCCTTCGGCACCATCGTCCGGATCGAGATCGTGTTGGCGGAACCCGGCAGCGCGGCGGCTGCCACCCGTGACATCGAAAGCCGGTTTCGAAAAGCCGAAACGGACTGGTACGCCTTCGGTACCGGCGAACTGGCAACCGTGAATTCCCTGCTCGCCCGGGGCCAGGCGGCGCCGATCAGTGCTGACCTGGCGCCACTGATCTACCGTGCCATCGCCCTGCACGGACTAAGCGGTGGCCTGTTCGATCCCGCCGTCTGCGCGCTCGTTCGCCTGTGGCAGTTCGACAGTGCGAACGACCTGGCAGCAGCTTCAGGGCCACCACCACAGGCGGCGCGCCAGGCGCTCCTTGCCAGCCAGGGCACCCTGGCCAACCTGCGTTTCGACGGCCGAACCGCATCAGCGAGCCGGCCACTGTGCATCGACCTTGGCGGCATGGCGAAGGGCACGGCACTGGAGCAGGCGCGGGCCGCGCTTGCGCAACACGGCATCCGCAACGCGCTGATCGATATCGGCGGCAGCAGTCAGCTCGCGATCGGGCAAAAGGGCGCGAGCCCGTGGGTCATCGGCCTTAAGGACCCGCGCGCGGATCGGGTGATTGCCCGCCTGACTCTGCGGCCCGGTGAAGCCGCATCCACGTCTGGCGACTACGAGCGCGGCTTCACCAGTGACGGCCGCCGCTACCACCACATCCTGGATCCGGGCACCGGCGAGCCGACAACGGGTAGCGCGAGTGTCACCGCGCTGGCCATGGACGGCGAGCTGGCGGATGCGGCGACGACAGCACTGATGGTGGCCGGGCCGACGCGTTTTCGCGGCGTCAGCGCAGCGCTTGGGATCGTCGACGCACTGCTGATCACAACCAGCGGTGAACTGCTGACGACGCCAGGCATGGCGGCACGCCTGCGGCGCGACAATAATGGCCGGCTACCGGATCTGTGAGCTTGCCCCGGCCCCTGCAACAGCGGCGCGTATAATCAGGACGTCACCCCGCTGGGCAACCGGAATCGGCTTCCCCCGCATGCAGCAAACGCCGTCGCGAACCGGACGCCAGACCACCTGGACTGCCGAAGCCGCCCGGGATCGTCTGTCTTCCACGGCATTTCTAGCCGCCCTGTTCCACGGGATCCTCATTCTCGGCGTTACCTTCAGCGCGGACTCGCTCGACCCTGAAAATCTCACCAGCTCGATGGAAGTCGTGCTGGTGACTTCGGAATACGAGGATCGCGCGCCATCCGACACAGCGGTGCTGCTGGCCCAGCAGAATCTGGCGGGGGTCGGCAATGCGGCGCCCGATACGGCGGTTAGTACCGCACCGGGGCTGGCGCAGCTCGCCGACGTGCTCGGGCCTGCCCAGGACGGTACCGACAAGCCAGCACGGCCGGGTGAGCGAAGCCCGGTCCGGAACCCCGAGCCCGTGCTGATCGCCCGGGATTCCAACAGTGTCGTGCCAGATGAAGGGCAGCCAGACCGCGCGCCCGAAGCGCAGCGGAGCATGCTGCCGTCGATCAGCAATGCCATCGAGATCGTGGGCCGACTCGACACCACAACGGCCATTCCCGATGCCCGGCCAAGGGAGTTGCTGATCAGCGCCAACACGCGCGAAGCACGCATCGCTACCTATCTCAGCGCCTGGAAGAACAAGGTCGAACAGGTCGGCACACTGAATTTTCCGTTCGCCGCCGGCGCAACTGCCAACAGCCAGTACCCGGTCCTCGAAGTCGCCATCGCGGCGGATGGCCAGCTGCGCGAAGTTGTCGTGCGCACGTCCTCCGGGCGCCTCGATCTGGATCAGGCCGCCATGGCAATCCTGCGGCTGGCCGCGCCCTTCCAGCCCTTCCCGGAGGGACTCCGGGCGGAGTACGACGTCCTGCGTTTTGCCTACGAATGGCGGTTCTCGGACGCGGCCGGTGCGGTGCGCGCACGCACTGCGGCAGCACAATAGGCTTCCCAGGGCCGGCCCGCGCACCGATACTGGCGTCATGACCGACACCACCTTCCTGACTGGCCACCTGCTCATTGCCATGCCGGCCATGCAGGATCCGAATTTCGCCCGTACCGTGACCTACATCTGCGAGCACACCGAGCAGGGCGCGCTCGGCATCGTGATCAACCGCCCGCTCGACATGGATCTCGGCACGATCTTCGATCAACTGTCGCTGGACTCCACCGATCCGACCCTGGCCCGACAGCCCGTATTGCAGGGCGGCCCGGTGCACCAGGAGCGCGGCTTTGTGCTCCATGAGCCCCCGGAGGCCGCGGAACGGGAATTCGACGCGACCCTGGCGGTGACCGACGCGATCCGCGTGACCACCTCGCAGGACATTCTCAGTGCGATGGCCCGGGGAATCGGGCCGCGGCGCGCCGTGGTCGCACTCGGCTACGCCGGCTGGGGTGCTGGTCAGCTGGAAAGCGAACTCGGCCAGAACACCTGGCTCAGTGTGCCGGCCACGCCGAAGATCATCTTCGACACACCCTTTGAGCTGCGCTGGCGCGAGTCCACTCGCTTGCTCGGCTTTGACCCCAGCACTCTGAGTCACCAGGCGGGCCACGCCTGACGGACCGCAAGCCCGCTATGCCAGCTATGAATGGCTCGGCCCTTGTCTTTGATCACGGCGGCCGGCGCATTGGGGTGGCGGTGGCCAACCAGAACCCGCGACTGGCCTCCCCGTTGCTGACACTGTCCGCGCGTGACGGCGTGCCCGACTGGGCGGAGCTCGACAAGCTGGTGAAGGAATGGGGACCGGGCCAGCTGGTGGTGGGCGTCCCCTATAATGGCGCCCGCGCGCGCATTGCCGGTAGCAGCGCCGGTGAACGTTCCGACAGCGAGTCCGCCGCCGAAAGCTTCGCTGCCGAACTTGAAGCCCGGTATCCGCTAAAGGTTATCCGCATCGACGAGCGATTGACGTCGGTTGAGGCCGAGTCGCGACTGCGGGAGCAGCGGCGAAGCGGAACACGCACAAAGAAGGTCCGAACGGGTGACGTGGACGCCCTCGCCGCCTGTGTAATTGCAGAAATGTGGCTGGCTCAATAATGAACAAACCCCACCGTGGCACGATCCACGCCATCGATGCGGAAATCCTGGAACATCGGGCCTACCCCGGCGGCCAGTTCATCGCGCGCCTGCGTGCGCCCGCGTGCGCCCGCACCGCCAGCGCAGGTACCTTCGTCCACCTGCAGTGCGCCCCCGGCATTCCGATGCGCCGGCCCCTGTCGATCCTGCGGGCCAATGCCGCCGAGGGCTGGGTGGAGGTTCTCTACAAGGTGGTGGGGCCCGGCCTGCAAGCGCTCAGCCGGGCCGAACCCGGCGAAACCGTGAGCTTCCTCGGACCCATCGGCCAGGGTTTCCGGCCGGATCCGGCGCGCCCCATCGCCATCCTGATCGGTGGCGGCGTCGGAATTCCACCGCTGATGTTTCTGGCCGAAGTTCTGGCGCACTCTCCCGGCGTGCGCTGGGAGCCAACTGCCTTCTTCGGCTCGGAACTGCCGTTTCCATTTGCGGTCAATGTGGCTGGCGGCACGCTCACGCAACTCGACGACTGGCACGTGCCATCGCAACTCGCGAGCAACTCGGGCCTTGCCGGGTGTCGGCCCGGGTTCGTCACGGAACTAGCCTGCACGTGGATCGCAGCCCGGCCGACTGTCGAACGCGCCCGGATGGTCATCTACTCCTGCGGACCCACGCCAATGCTGAAAGCAGTGCAGAAAGTCGCGGACGAGTTTTCCATCCCGTCCCAGCTGTGTCTTGAGGAATTCATGGCCTGCGCCGTCGGCGGATGTGCCGGTTGCGTGGTACCGGTGCGCATTGACGGCCAGCGCCAGATGAAGCGGGTCTGCGTGGACGGGCCCGTGTTTGACGGGGCGGCAGTCTATGCCGCGTGAATCTGCGCCCTGGACGCGCCGGGCGACAGCACCCTGACCAGCACCGCGGCCACGCATAACACCAACTGCAACAAGCCGAGCATCACGAATGGCGCCGACGGCCCGACCGAATCAAACAGGCGCCCACCGATTACCGCCGCACCGAGAATGCCGATGGCGCCAAACAGGCCACTGGTCGCGACGATCGTACCGCGCTCCTTTGCGGGAGCTTCCTGCCCCACCAGCGTGACCGATGCAATGATCGCGCTGCCCTGACCGACGGCAAGAAGAACGAATAGCGGAAGGTTCTTTGCCGCCAGCGGCGCCACCTGAAGGACCCACAACGACACGAACAGGCCCTTCACCGCGGTATCCGACCGGCCGGCGAACGCGGCACCGTAGGACAAAGCGATGCGCGGGTTAGTTGCAGCCCGCAACCCACTGGTCAACAACGCCCGGATCGGCGGGGGCGACGTATTGGTCACCGGGACGCCGCCCTTGAGACCGCAGCTGAAAATGACTGCCGCCATGACACACAGAGCGGCGGCCGTGAGGAACATCGCGATTCCCGCCGCAACCGGTTCCACACCGCGCGAGGTCAGTGCGGCGGGAATTGCCGCGATCACCACGCTCATGAAGATCACACCAAGGCCATTCATGAGGCCGGTAAAGCCGAACAGGCGGCCCCGCGATGCTTCCTCGGTGTAGTCATTGCCCACAATCGCGATCAGCGCGGACAGCGCCGCCGCCCCGACGGCATAAACAATTCGATACAGGGTCAGTTCAAAAATGCTGGTGGCTAGGGGAAACAACGCATAGCCAAGGGCCAGAAACAGGATTCCCGACACCATCACCGGTCGGCGGCCAATACGGTCGGAGAGGATCCCGAACGGCACGATCAGAATGATCGCGACAATTTCGGTCCAGAAAGCGAGGTTACCCGTTACCTCGCCCTGCTGATTCGCCGGAATGTGCAGGTGTTCCGTTAGCACGTAGCTTTGCAGGAAATTCATGCCGGCGAGCATCCCGATGCAGATGAACGCCGCGTACATGTACGTCCAGAAGTTGAACCTCCGGACGCCGTCGGCCAGCAGTACCGGCCCGACCTTCAGCCTGGCGGCAGAATTGGACACGTCAGGCACCGCATAACCCTCAATCAACGCCGGCTTCGGCACATCATGGCAGCTCGACTAGCGGGAAGTACGTATTCGCCAAGCGGCCGGCCTCGCCCACGCTGCACATACCGTAGTCCGGAATGTCGGACGCTTTCCCGGCAATAGCTCATTAACGAAGACGATCCATGGATCAAACCCGCGGGCTCTGGCTCGCTGCCGGCGCCCTTCGTCGCGCCGTGCCGGACACTGGCGCCCCTGGCGCCTCTGGCTTGGGTCGCGACGGGCTGGGCCGATCTTCGGGCAGCGCCCCTGCTGAGCCTGTCCTACGGCCTGTTCACAGCCGTGCTCTGCCTCCTGATGGCCTTCGTCGCGATCCGCTTCGGCAGCTACTGGTTGCTGCTCGCCACGCTGTCCGGTTTCGTGTTCCTCGGGCCTGTGCTCTGCCTCGGCCTCTACGCCATCAGCGCACAGCTGGAACGCGACCAGCGGCCCAGCCATCGCGCGTCATTCCGTGAGGTCGGCACCCACCGCCTGGGCACCGAGATGGTCTTTGCGCTGATGCTCCTCGTGGTCTTCATGGTCTGGGCACGGGCCGGCTCCATGGTCCACGTGTTCTTTCCGGCAGAAGCGAACCCGAACCTCGGCGACATGCTGGCCTATTTCGGTGTTGGCACTGCGGTGGGTGCCGTCTTTGCAGCGTTTACCTTTGCCGCCAGCGCCTTCTCGCTGCCCATGATCATGCACCGGGACGTGGATGTGGTCACCGCGGTGGTAACCAGCATCAATGCCGTACTGCGCAACCGGATGGCGATGCTGGTGTGGGCCGGGATCATTCTGCTCGGCATCAGCCTGGGAATTGTCACCGGCTTTCTCGGGCTGATCGTGACGATTCCTGTACTGGGCCACGCCACCTGGCACGGCTACCTTGCGACCATCGACGCCAGCGGCTTCCCGCGACACATTAAGGGTGTGGCGGCATCACCCCGACCGTTGAAATAGCGCCCGGCCTACGCCACTTTCGCTGCACACCGCATCAGGAAATCCGGAGCCAGAGGGTTTTTAAGTGAGCGGGCTCCTCCCGTGTTACGGGAAAATCGGGCGGCTGGGGCACATAGTGTTCCTGGATGATCTGTCGTCCGGCGCCCCGAATCGCCGCGTGAACCTGCGCAATGAACGGCTCCGGCATCAGCCTGGCCATATTCGTCGAGGCCAGCAGCACACCGTCAGGTTGCAGTAGCGGGAGTGCCAGGGACACCAGCCGTCCGTAATCCGTATCGCAACGGAAATCGCCATGGCCCGGAGAGTGTGAGTACGTGGGGGGATCGAGCAGAATCACCGCATAGCTCCGCGACTTCTTCGCCAGTCGTTTCAACCAGTCAAAGACGTCACCGTAGATGAAGTCATGGGCGGCAGGATCAAGGCCGTTCAACTCGAAGTTGCGCCGCCCCCAGTCCAGGTATTTGCGGGACAGATCCAGACTGGTGACGCGGGCCCCGCCCAGCGCAGCGCACACACTGAAGGCGCAGGTGTAGGCAAAGCAATTGAGCACTTCCGGCGCAGGGTTTTGCTCCCCGGCGTACAGCGGAAATTCGGCAGCCACATGGCCGCAAAGAAGTCGCCGACGATTGTCCCGCTGGTCGAGAAACAACCCAACTGAATAGCCCTCGGTCACGCTGAGTTCATAGCTGACGCCGTGTTCGCGCACCGGAAAACGCGGCGGGGCCGGTTCGCCCGCCAGCAGCTGTGGTGCGGCCTCCGTTGCTGACGCACGTGTGACCTGACGCAACAGCCGCTTGAAGTACACACCGCGAACCGGCAGCGTTCCCCCACCAGAACCCACAAGCGCACTCGCCTCGCTCGCAACGGGCGCTTCCTCACCGTCCAGCAGCAACCATGCACCGAGTCGCTCCTGGTAACTAGCGGGCTTGCCGTCCGCCGCTCCATGTATCTCCCGAAATGTGTTCGTGCAGGATCTCCCGATTACGGCCTCCCGCAATTGCCGGGAGGCCGGCGTGAGGAAATCAGGCAGCGATGTCAGGCGCACCGTATCTCCCGACCGGGGATGCGCAAACTCGAGGGCCGTTGCGTGCAGGTGGAGTCGGGAAGCCGCACTTCCACCGTATAGCCGATCGCCCAGGATGGGCAGACCCTCGGCGGCCGCGTGCACGCGTATCTGGTGAGTCCGCCCCGTGACGGGTTCCGCCGCCAGCCACGTCTGCGCTCCCTCCCGGCGCAGCACCCGGAAATGCGTTTCCGCCCGGTCACCCTCTTGTGTCAGTGGCCGGGCCAGGTAGCGGTCCCCGTCTCGCACAATTTCCGACAGCACGGTGAAGGTGTCTCGGGGCACTGGCCGGTCGGTTACCAGCGTGTACTGCTTTCGCACCCGCCGCTTCGTGAATTGTCCGGTCAGGGACCGATTGGCTTGCGCGGTCTTGCCAAAGACCATCAACCCGCTGGTGTCCTTGTCGAGACGATGCACGATCGCAAGCCGCGACCAACGGCTTTCACGATGTTTCAGCCAGTCGTAGATCCCTTCGCCCGCGTGGACGGCCGGGGCGTGGGTGTTCCAGCCTGGCGGCTTGTTGACGACCAGCAGATCGTCGTCTTCATGAACAACGCAGGGCGGAGCCGACTGCTCAGGCGCTGGTGTCGTCATCGGCTTCTGCCCGCCGGACGACGAGATAGAGGGCCTCGACCTTCGCGCGAGCCCAGGGAGTCCTGCGCAAAAACTTGAGGCTCGAGGCCACGCTCGGGTCGCTGTTGAAGCAACGGACCGGAATTTGCTGGCCCAGTTCCTCCCAGCCGAGAGCGGCCACCAGCTCGTTGACGATAGCCTCGAGGGTAATGCCGTGCAGTGGATTGTCGGGCTGCGGCCTCGTGGTCATCGCCGCGTCCCGAGCCGGGTCACGCGAAAGGCCTTCCCCTTGATCTTGCCGGCACGCAGGCCTTGCAGTGCGGCTTCCGCCCGGTCACTGCGTATCGCCACGTAGGTGTGGCGAGCGGTGATATCGATCTTGCCGACGACCTCAGCCGGCAAGCCAACATCACCCGTGAGGGCCCCCAGCAGATCGCCGGCACGCAGCTTGTCTTGCCGTCCGCCGTCGATGATCAACGTCGTCATTAATGGCGGCTGCGGCCTGCGGTCGTCACGTGCGGGCAACTGGCCCCACTGCACGGACACTCCGGCTTTCAGCTCCAGGGCCGCGATCCGCGGCATCTCACGTGCCGAACAGAGTGCGAGAGCCAGACCCTTCCGTCCCGCGCGGCCCGTGCGACCGATCCGGTGTATATGCACATCCGGATCGGTGGGCAGCTCCCAGGAGACGACCGCTGACAGTTCCTTGATATCGAGTCCGCGGGCAGCGAGGTCCGTGGCCACGAGTACCGCACAACTCTTGTTCGAAAAACGCAGCAACACTTCGTCGCGCTCGCGTTGCTCCAGTTCGCCGTGCAGCGCGAGTACCGAGAAGCCGCGCTCCGCAAGCTCCGCAGCGACCTCGCGGACGTCGTTGCGCGTTTGGCAAAAGACCAGCGCCGACTCCGGCCGATGCTGGAGGAGCAGCGCCGCCAGCGCTTCACCCTTGCGCGCGGGCTCGACTTCAAAAAACAGTTGCTCGATGTCGGCAGCAGTGACGACGTTATCAACGGTGACTGCGACGGGTCTGCGCTGCAGCCTCCGGCTCAGGGCCCGGATCTCATCCGGGTAGGTTGCCGAGAACAGGAGTGTCTGGCGGTCCACGGGGGCGTGTTCGATGACGTTTGTGATGGCTTCCAGGAAGCCCATGTCCAGCATCCGGTCGGCCTCATCGAGCACAAGCACTCGCAGCCCGCTGAACTCGATCGTCTTTCGCCGGAGGTGGTCGAGGATTCGTCCCGGTGTACCGACAATAATATGGGGAGCAGTTTGCAGCGACGGCGTCTGCGTCCGCACCGGAACTCCGCCACACAGGGTCACGACCCGAAGGTTGGGTATGAAACGTGCCAGACGCCGCACCTCGACGCTCACCTGATCGGCCAGCTCGCGGGTTGGGCAGAGCACCAGCACCTGAATCCTGTCACTACTGACATCGGTCCGGGCCAGCAGCGCCAGCCCGAACGCAACGGTCTTGCCGCTGCCAGTTCGCGCCTGGGCAATTACATCCTTGCCGGCGAGCAGTTCCGGCAGGGCGTGCTCCTGAACGGGCGTCATCTGGGCAAAGCCAAGCACATCGATAGCCTGCGCGAGCGGCGGAGCGAGTGAAAGCGTGGAGAACGACTTCGTTGCCGACGGAATCATGGCCGGCAGTATAGGGCCACACCCCGCTGGAGCGCCGAGCAGGAACGCTACGTAGGAGCGCCTTCAGGCGCGACTCTGCACTTCGTGGCCCGCGGTCGCGGTCGGGGAAGAGTTTTGCGCTACCGTGAGTACACGGTGAGCGCTTGCAAAACCCTCCCCGCCCACGCCCGCTCGGTAGGAGCGGCTTCAGCCGCGACCGGAAACCCACTCGGTCGCAGCGGTCGGTGGCGGAACCGGTCTTGGCCAGCCCTCAGCGGGTCTTCCCGACCGGCGGCCAAGACCGGTTCCGTCACCGACCGCGGAACTACGGAGTACTTTGTCGCGCCTGAAGGCGCTCCTACGGCCGCGCCTACGCGAAGTGAACCTGCGCCTCGAGATTAGAGCGCGAGTCGGCGTTGGCCAGCGCCTCTTCCATCGAGATCTTGCCATCCTTGTAGAGCTTTAGCAGTGACTGGTCGAAGGTCTGCATGCCCTGTTCGGTGCTATCGGCGAAAGATTCTTTCACCTTGCTGACATCACCGCGCTGGATTAACTCTGCAACGCGCGGGGTATTCAGCATGATTTCCACAGCCGCCACGCGCTGGCCGTCCGTACTACGAATGAGCCGCTGGGAGATGATCGCCCGCAGGTACTGGGACAGGTCCATAAAAACCTGTGCGTGCTGCTCCTCGGGAAACAGATTGATGATCCGGTCAAGGGTTTCCGGCGAATTGTTCGAGTGCAGGGTTGCGACAACGAGGTGGCCCGTGCCGGCCAGGTCGATAGTGGTCTGCATTGTTTCCCGATCACGGACCTCGCCCACCAGGATCACGTCGGGGGCTTCGCGCATCGCGCTCTTCAGCGCCCTGGCGTAAGACTTGGTATCCATCCCTACTTCCCGCTGGTTCACAATCGATTTCTTGTTCGAGTGCAGAAACTCGATCGGATCCTCAATCGTGATGATGTGGGAGGCGGTCTTTTCGTTGCGATAATTGATCATTCCGGCGAGGGTCGTGGATTTGCCGGACCCCGTGGCGCCCACCATCAGCAGCAGGCCACGGCGAAACATCACCAGGTCCTTCACGATCGGCGGCATACCCAGTGCGTCGAGGTCGGGCAGGTCATGGGTGATGTAGCGCATGACCATTGCGACATTGCCGCGCTGGTGGAAAACATTCAGGCGAAACCGGCCCAGGCCAGGCTTCGACACGGCGAAGTCGATCTCCAGCTCGCGATTGAATTCCTCAAGCTGCTCACCCGTCATCAGCTCCATGGCCGCCTGGCGCACCATCTGTGGCGTCAACTCAAGCTTGTTCACGGGAATGATCTTGCCGTCGATCTTGATCTTGACCGGGGCAAAACAGGTAAGAAACAGGTCCGACGCCCGCTTCTCAACCATCAAATGGAACAGTGGTTGGACGTTCATGTGTGCCGCCTAGAAAAGCGCCGCCTTCTTCTCGTCTTCCAGGACCGTCAAATCACCGGCGTCGTCATTTGCGACCGTCTTGTCGCGCTTGCTCTCGAGCTTCACGCGCAACCGCAGTTCGTTCTTCGAGTCGGAATTGCGAATTGCCTCGTCATAGGAAATCTTCCCTGACTCGTAGAGGTTGAACAGGTCCTGGTCAAACGTCTGCATGCCAATGCGTGTCGATTTGGCCATGATCTCCTTGATGCGGAGCACATCTCCCTTGAAGATCAGGTCAGAGATCAGTGGTGACTGCAACATGACTTCCATGGCGGCGATACGGCCCGTGCCAGACTGCCGGGGAATCAGTCGCTGGGAAACCAGTGCCTTGATGTTCAGCGACATATCCATCAGCAACTGCCCCCGCTTTTCTTCCGGGAAGAAGTTGATGATCCGGTCGAGCGCCTGGTTGGCGCTGTTGGCGTGCAGGGTTGCCAGGCACAAATGGCCGGTCTCGGCAAACTGGATGCCGTACTCCATTGTCTCGCGATCCCGGATCTCGCCGATCAGGATGACATCCGGCGCCTGACGAAGCGTGTTCTTCAATGCGGAGTGCCAGCTTTCGGTGTCGACGCCAACCTCGCGCTGGGTCACGACACACCGGCCGTGCGGGTGCACGTACTCGACCGGGTCCTCGACCGTCACGATGTGGCCGCGGGTATTCATGTTCCGGTGGTTCACCATGGCCGCCAGCGTCGTTGACTTGCCGGAGCCGGTTGCTCCAACCACGATAGCGAGACCGCGTTTAGTCAGGGAAATCTCCTGCATCACGGGCGGCAACTGGAGTTCCTCAAGCGTCGGAATCTTGGTGATGATTCGCCGCAAGACGGCCCCGACGAGGCCCTGCTGGATGAACGCGCTCACGCGAAAGCGCCCTATACCTTGCGGGCTGATGGCGAAATTGCATTCCTTCGAGGCGTCGAAATCCCGTGCCTGGCGGTCATTCATGATCGAGCGGACGATGACCGCGCTTTGATCAGCGGTCAGCGGCTGTTCAGCGGCCCGGTGTATCTCGCCGTCGATCTTGATGGCCGGCGGGAAACCCGTCGTAATGAAGAGGTCGGACCCGTTCTTGTCCACCATCTTCTTTAACAGGCCTTGAATAAGCTTTGTTGCCTGGTCGCGTTCCATCGGCTTGACTCCCGGCGGCCCGTCCCGGGCCACCACATTGCTAGAAGCTGTCTTTGTGCTGCGCCTTGAACCGGGCCTCTTCCTTGGAGATGACACCCTTGCTCAGAAGCTCCTGCAGACACTGATCGAGGGTCTGCATGCCGTCCTTCACGCCGGTCTGGATGGCGGAGTACATCTGCGCCACCTTGCCTTCGCGGATGAGGTTCCGGATGGCCGGCGTGCCGATCATGATTTCGTGAGCCGCCACGCGCCCGCCACCGGTGCGCTTCAAAAGCGCCTGGGAAATGACGGCACGCAGGGACTCGGAAAGCATGGAACGGACCATTTCCTTTTCCTGGGCCGGGAACACGTCGACGATCCGGTCCATCGTCTTGGCGGCCGAGCTCGTGTGCAGCGTGCCGAAGACCAGATGGCCGGTCTCGGCTGCCGTGAGCGCCAGCCGGATCGTTTCGAGATCGCGCATTTCGCCGACCAGGATGACGTCCGGGTCCTCACGCAGGGCCGAGCGCAGGGCCTCGGCAAAACCGAGCGTGTCCTTGTGGACCTCCCGCTGGTTGATAAGGCAGCGCTTGCTCTCGTGCACAAACTCGATCGGGTCCTCGATCGTGAGGATGTGATCGGGCTTGTTGTCATTGATGTAGTCGACCATGGCGGCCAGGGTAGTGGACTTGCCGGAGCCGGTTGGCCCGGTCACCAGCACGATGCCGCGCGGGTACATCGAGATGTCGCGGAAGATCGCCGGCGTCTTCAGGTCTTCAAGCGTCTGGATGATGGACGGAATGGTCCGAAAGACGGCCGACGCGCCGCGATTCTGATTGAAGGCGTTGACGCGGAATCGCGCCAGCTTCGGAATCTCGAACGAGAAGTCGGTCTCCAGGAACTCCTCGTAGTCTTTGCGCTGTTTGTCGTTCATGATGTCATAGATCATCGTATGAACATCCTTGTGCACGAGCGGCGGCATGTTGACGCGCTTGACGTCACCATCCACACGAATCATGGGCGGCACACCAGCAGACAAGTGCAGGTCAGACGCTTTGCTCTTTACTGCGAACGCCAGCAGTTGCGCGATATCGACAGCCATTTTTATCCCCAGCCGGTGCCCGCGGTTTCCATAACCGAATCCGGCGGTGAACATAGTACAGTCCAAGGGAGGGGGTAGTCGTGATGCGAATCACGGATCATCTGGCCGAAATTCGTGCCCGGATGAACAGGGCAGCCGCGGGAGCGGGGCGCCAGGCTGGCGATATCACGCTGGTGGCCGTCAGCAAGGGACACCCGGTGGCAGCCGTGCAGCTTGGCCTCGCGGCCGGGCTCCAGAACCTTGGCGAAAACTACGTGCAGGAAGCATTGCCTAAAATTGCTGCCGTGAACCGTGACGCAGTCTGGCATTTCATCGGACGGATTCAGTCCAACAAGACTCGCGAGATCGCCGAAAGCTTCGCGTGGGCCCAGACTGTGACCTCTGCCCGGATTGCCGAACGCCTGTCGGCGCAGCGTCCCCACTACGGCCCGCCACTCCAGGTCTGCATCCAGCTACAGCCGGGCGCCGGGGATGTTGCCCGTGACGGCTGCCCGCGAGTTGACGTGGCCGCGCTGGCGGATGTGATCGCCGGTCTGCCGCGCCTTAAGCTCCGGGGACTCATGCTCCTGCCCCACGCCGGACTCGACGCGGACGGCTTGCGCGTGGAGTATCGTGCTGCCCTGGCGGCTCAGGACCAGCTCAACGCCCGGGGTCATGCACTCGACACGCTGTCGATGGGCATGTCGGACGACTTTGAACTGGCAATTGAGGAAGGCAGCACGATGATTCGCATCGGCACGGCGTTGTTCGGCAAGCGCACATGAGCTTCGGGAATCTGACGATCGGACTGATCGGCAGCGGCAACATGGCCCGCGCCCTGATTCGTGGTCTGCTTCAGGCCGGCCATCCGGCCAGCCGGCTGCAAGTGGCGGATCCCGATCCGGCGCAGCTGGCACAGGCGGGCGCCCTGCACGCCGGCATTGGCACTCACGGCAACAACAGGGATGTGGCTGGGGTTGCCGACGTGCTGGTGATTGCCGTAAAGCCACAACTGATGGCCAGCGTGGCGAAGGAGATTGCCGCCGGACCCCGGCCGACCGGGCAGCTGATCCTGTCTGTAGCCGCCGGCATCACGCTGGATTCCCTGCGCGGCTGGTTCGGCCCGGACGCACCCCTGGTCCGGGTCATGCCGAACCAGCCGGCCACGATCGGCGCGGGTATTTCCGGTCTCGCCGCGTCAGCGGTGGTCAGCGAACGGGACCGGCAAGTGGCCGAGTATGTCGCCGCCGCCACCGGCCGCGCGCTGTGGCTGCAGGATGAAGCGCTGATGGACGCCGTTACGGCAGTGTCCGGCAGCGGCCCCGCCTACTTCTACCTGCTGATGGAGCACATGGAGCGTGCTGCCGTCGAACTCGGACTGCCCGTCGAGCTCGCCGCGGCGCTGACGCGGGAAACCGCTCTCGGGGCGGCACGCGTGGTCTGCGAAACGAAAGCCGAGCCGGCGGCGCTGCGCGCCGCCGTCACGTCCCCCGGCGGCACCACCGCGGCGGCGTTGCGGGTGTTTGAGACTGCGAATCTCGGCGCCGTCGTCCGGTCGGCGCTGGCCGCAGCCAGGGACCGCTCGGTCGAGCTCGGCAAGTCAGGAACCTGAGGCCATGCAAAACGCCATTCTTTTCATCCTGCGCACACTGTTTGACCTGTACGTTCTGACCTTTGCCATCCGCCTGGTCCTGCAGTGGGCCGCGGTCGACAGGCGCAACCCGCTTGTCCAGTTCATTCTGCGCGTGACGGGCCCGCTGGTGATTCCGTTGCGGCGGGTGCTGCCGCCGATGGGCCGTATCGATACCGCCACTCTAGTCGTCCTGCTAGCCCTGCAGCTTGCGGGGACGTTCCTGCTGGTTCGCATAGGCTGTGTCGGCGAACCCGCCATGTGGCAGATCCTGGCGCTGGCCGTGCTCGGCGTGGCCAGGCTCGCGCTGAATGTATTTATCGGGTCGATCATCCTCTACGTCGTGCTGAGTTGGGTGAGTCCCGGTGGTTACAACCCGGTGGGCGCGGTGGTGGCCGCCATCGTTGAGCCTGTCCTGGCGCCGTTCCGTCGCCTGATCCCGCCGATCGGCGGCATAGACCTTTCACCGCTCTTCGCCATCATTGCCCTTCAGGCGCTGTCGATGCTGATACCGACGAACAGCCTCCTCTCGGGCATGCTGTGCACGACCCTTGTCAACTGAGTGTTGCGGGGACCGGGAGAGGGTTTATAGTCTTGTCATCTGCCGCCACGGGAGGGCAACGCGCCATGAACACGAAGCGGAAAATCACCCGCCTGGCTTGCGTGCCTCTTCTGCTGGCAAGCCTCCTGACCAGTTGCGGACAGAGCCCGCCGCCCCCGCTCGCCGCCGCTGCACCGGCGCTGGAACCGGCCACGTCCTCGTCCCGCGACTTCGGCAACTACGTGCTGCACTTCAATGCCATTCGCACCGACACGCTGACCCCCGAAATCGCGAAGATCTACAACATTGTGCGCAGCGCCAACCGGGCCCTGCTGAATATCTCGATGGTCAAGAAGGTCGAGGGCACGTCAGGCGTACCTGTGGCTGGCAGGGTTAGCGCCCAGGCCGTTAACCTGAATGGCCAGTTCAAGGATCTGACGCTACGGGAAATCCGTGAGGGAGATGCGATCTACTACATCGGTGATGTGCTGGTCGCCGACCACGAAACGCTGGTGTTCACGGTCGAAGCAACGCCCGAGGACGAATCCAGCCTGTATTCCGTTCGCTTCCAGCGCGAGTTCTTCGGCGGATAACTGCCGCGCCCTTTAGCCGCTACGAGGCTGGCCAGCCTCGTAGCGCAGACGAACCACGTCACCACGACTGACGTAGAGCAGTTCTGCCACCTTGCTGATCAGGTATTCCTCGTACTTGTCGAGCGAGCTGTCTTCCAGGGCCACGCGCCAGAGCATGGCCACTATGCGGAGCTTGTCCTCGTACGACAGCGCCTCGTGCAGCGGTGCGGTGAACTGTCGTAGCGATACCGCGTCGTCCACGGCCGTCCTGGCCTCGGCGAGCAGCTCCTCTGCCGCCGCCGTATCCAGCTGGAAGTGCCGGGCGATGAGGCCGGTAATCGCGGCGTGCTCCACGGCCTTCTCGTCGTGATCGGCCCGCGCGATCTCTACCAGCAGGGCCGCGACCGCGAGGCGCACGCTGGCAGCAGGGTCTGGCTGCTCGGCCGGGCCGGCAACTGACTCCATGAACTGCCGCAAACGGCGCAGCATCAGCGCGGCTTCGGCGGCGACACGCGGCCAACCACCGTATCGCGGAGCAGGGTTAGCCGGCCATGAAAGAAGTGATCGACATCCGGCAGCAGGACCAGGTCCGGAGGTGGATCGAGCGTACGCGCCCAGTCCTGCACGTCGATAGCAGCGACAATTTCGTCGGCCGTGCCCTGGATCAAAAGCCACGGGCATGCAGGCCGCTTCCCGTCGAGCAGGCTCGCCATGCGGGCCACCGGCGGCGCGACACTGATCAATTGCGCGCAGGTCGTGGACAGGGCCGCCCGGATGGCCACTGCCGCGCCGAATGAGAAACCGGCCAGCCATAAGTCGGCTCCAGGAAACCTTGCGGTAGCCCAGTCAGCCACGACCAGCACATCCTCGGTTTCGCCGAACCCGTCGGCGTAAGCGCCTTCACTCGCGCCAACCCCGCGGAAGTTGAACCGCACGACGGGTATCGACAGATCGTTAAGGGCACGGCTGAGCGTGTGCACGACCTTGTTCAGCATCGTCCCTTGATGCTGGGGATGCGGGTGACACACCACGGCCACCGCCGCTGCCAGCGGCCCGGAAGGCGTGTCGAGCAGGGCCTCGAGGCAGCCTGCGGGGCCGTCGAGCGTCAATGCTTCGCGTGGCGGTGGGCCGCTGCTCATCGGCAGAGGGTAACTGAAAGTAAGCGTTCCTTTGGCGCCCCGGTGCAGCGGCCGCACGGAGGGTCTCCTGTCCGGGCGCTCACCGTGTACTCACGGTAGCCGGACAGGATTTCCCGCCGGGTGGCCGCGGGCCACGGAGTACCGGGTCGCGGCTGAAGCCGCTCCTACCAGGCGGCCGCGGGCTACGGAGTACAAGGGCGCTACCCCAGCAGCACCCGGTTCAAGCGCTGCACGAAGCCACCCGGATCCGCGAGCTGCCCGCCTTCCGCCAGGTGCGCCTGGTCGAACACCAGCCGGGCCAGATCGGCAAAGCGAGTGTCGTCCGTTTCGGCGGCCAGTCGCGCAATCAGCGGATGACCGGGATTGATCTCAAGGATCGGCTTCGTCTCGGGCACCGCCTGCCCGGTGGCCTGCATGAGCTTGCGCATTTGCGCACCCATCTCGTGCTCGCCAAGCACGAGGCAGGCCGCAGATTCACTCAGGCGGTCCGTTGCACGCACGTCCTCGACCTGGTCTGCCAGTTGCGACTTCAGCCGCGCAATGATCGCGCCGTGCTCTGAAGGCTCCGGCTTTGGCGACTCTTCTGCAGCATCAGCGGCAGCATCCAGCTCAAGCTCGCCGCGCTTCACATCCCGGAACTCGTGGCCGTCGAATTCGCCCAGGTGGCCGATGAGCCACTCGTCGATCGCGTCGGTGAGCAGCAGGACCTCGATGCCGCGCTTGCGGAACACCTCCAGGTGGGGGCTGGATCGCGCGGCGCCGAAGCTGTCGGCCGTCAGGTACCAGATGGTCTTCTGGTCGCCGGTCCGCCGCCCGATATAGTCGGCCAGCGACTGGTCGGGCGTTTCGCTGTCGTTGTGGGTAGACGAGAAACGCATCAGGCCAGCGATCTTCTCCCGATTGGCAGAGTCCTCCGCCGGGCCTTCCTTGATTACGCGGCCGAATTCCTTCCAGAAGGTCGCGTACTTCTCCGGATCGTCCTTCGCCAGCTTGTCCAGCATGTCGAGCACGCGCTTGGTCAGCGCCGCCTTCATCGACTCGACGATCGCATCCTGCTGGAGCAGCTCCCGCGAGACATTGAGTGAGAGGTCAGCGGAATCCACGATGCCGCGCATGAAGCGCAGATAAAGCGGCAGGAACTGTTCGGCGTCGTCCATGATGAAGACGCGCTTGACGTAGAGCTTCAGGCCCCTGGAGCCGGCCCGGTTCCACAGATCCCAGGGCGCCCGGGCCGGGACGTACAGCAGGCTTGTGTACTCCCGCTTCCCTTCCACCTTGTTGTGGCTCCAGGTCAGCGGCGCCTGAAAGTCGTGAGATATGTGCCGGTAGAACTCCTGGTACTCGTCGTCGCTGATCTCCGTGCGCGGCCGGGTCCACAGGGCCTTGGCCGAGTTTGCCGCCTCTTCCTTTGCCTCACCCTCCTTCGGAAGGGTCGTCATGACGACCGGGAAAGCGATGTGATCGGAATACTTGCGGATCAGGGTTCGCAACCGGAACTCGTCGGCGTATTCCGCCGCATCCTCGCGCAAGTGCAGCGTTACCCGGGTGCCACGCCCGGCCCGCTCCAGGGCCTCCACGCTGAACTCACCCTGCCCGTCAGATTCCCAGCGAACGCCCTCGGCGTCCGGTAGTCCCGCACGACGGGTTTCGACCACAACCCGGTCGGCCACAATGAAGGCGGAGTAAAAGCCCACGCCAAACTGGCCGATGAGGTTGGCGTCTTTGCGCTGCTCACCGCCCAGCTGGTTCAGGAAATCGCCGGTTCCCGAGCGGGCAATAGTGCCCAGCTGCCGGATCACCTCTTCCCGCGTCATGCCGATGCCGTTGTCCTCGACCGACACCGTTTTGGCCGTCGCGTCGTATTCCACGCGAACCTTCAGCTCCGGATCGGGCTCCAGCAGGGCGGGATTGGCCAACGCCTCGAAGCGCAGCCGGTCGGCCGCGTCGGAAGCGTTGGAAATCAGCTCCCGGAGAAAGATCTCCCGGTTGCTGTAGAGGGAATGAATCATAAGGTGCAGCAGTTTCTGCACCTCGGCCTGAAAACCGTGGGTTTCGCGCTCAGCGACTGTCATGAACATGGATACCTTAAAGCCGGGAACGGCATTTATAGGGCCAGATTCCGGAATTTCAAGTGGCGCGGGTCAGACGTTGACCCATGGACAGCATCGAGAGTAGCGTCCATTCCATGACGGATACGGCATCGCTGAAGAGACAGAGCCTTGGACTCCTGCCCTTTGCAGCGCTGATCGTCCTGTCAGTAGCCCTGGTCGCCCTGGCGAGCTGGATCGAGGGCAGCGGCGCGTGGCGGCACCCTGTGCGCTGGCTCGGAACGCTCGACCAGGACGCGACCGTGTCGCTGATGAGCGACTCCGCCCAGGTCGTCGCAGGGATGCTCGCGATCCTGATCACGGTCGTTGCCATCGTTCTCGAGTTGTCGGCAACACGGTACACCCATCGGGTGACGGCGCTTTTCGCGCGCGACCCGTTGAATGTCGCCGTGATGACATTCTTCCTGCTCACCACGGTGCTGTGCATCTGGCTCGCGCTGGTGCTCGCCGGAGAGGTGAGCGAGGTGCCTGTTATCCCGCGCGGCGGCTTCCTGCTCGCCGTGGCCATGATGACGATCAGCATGCTGGCGCTATTGCCGTACTTCGCCTACGTGTTCCGGTTTGTTTCTCCCTTGGGGGTGATCGCGCGCATTCGCGCCGACGCGCTTAAGAAAGTCAGCCAGTTTAAAGGCAGCGAATCGCTTGAAACGAAGCTCGCGGTGATCGAAGCCGTGGAGGATCTCGAGGACGTCGCGCGGGGGGCAATGAAAAATAACGACCGGGGAATCGCGATGGCCGCCGTGGAGTCACTGGCCACGCTCCTCGCCGAAGTCGCCGATCTGCGCCAGCGGCTGCCGGAAAGCTGGTTTCTTATCGACGAGGCCGTCGCACGAGATCCCGACTTCGTCGCGCTGGCGCACAGCGCGCTCGACGAGATCGCGCGCGATCGCAGCTGGTTCGAGGCCAAGATCCTGCGCCAGTACCTGGCCCTGTTTGGCGATGCCGTTGGCGTGGCGCGCGACGTCGCCAGCATGATTGCGATCCACACGCGCCAGCTCGGCGAGCGCTTTGCCAGAGGGCAACCTGCCCTGCTGGAACTGTGCCAGCGCGCGTTCCACAGTTATCTCCGCGCCGCGATCAATGGCAGCGATCCGCGCACGGCCTACTTCGTGCTGCACCAGTACCGGCTGCTCGGCGAGACGCTGCTCGCGAAAAACCTCGAATCCGCTGTCCTCGAGGTGGCTAACCGCATGCGCTTTTACGGTCGTCTCGCGGGCGGCAGCGGGCTACCTTTCCTGCTGGAGGTCGCCGCCTACGATATAGCGCACCTGGTGGAAGCCGCAGCACACAAGCCCGGTATTCGCGACGCGCTGCTCACCGTGGTCCTGACCGTCGATCACGCGGAGGCCGAGCACCTGCTCGGCGTACGCCGCGCCCAGGTGCAACTGGCAACGTTCTTCCTCACCCGGGGCGAAGACGCGCCGGCACGGCGGATCGCACAGGACCTCGCGGGCGAACGCGCGGAGCTGTTGGCAGCGGTGCGCGAGGAGCTCGAACGGGAGGTGTCGTCGAGCTACTGGGAGATCAACGACCGGGGGGCGAATTTCGCCTTCCTGCCCGCCGAGCGTCGTGCAAAGCTGGACGATTTCTTTGCCATCCTGCGGGAGTTCCAGTGAGGTCAACGTCTCCAGGTCGCCTGTCCAGCTCGCCATCGACGGGCGGTGCCGGAGCCCCGGTACGGCCCGACCCGGGCCCCGGCCGGATGGGCATTGGCGGCCAAGATGGCCTAGAATCGCGCCAGAAGACGGCGCCGCACGGCCCGGCAGACCATCGGGGAATCTGACCGGTCGAAGCGTCCCGGATACCGGATAGCCGCCCGAACCTGCGTTTGTATGAAGGAAGAAAGAATGCAGCAGCGTACCCAGCATGAATTTAGCGCCGATGACAACGAGACGCTCATCGGCCTTGCCGAAGGTCTGGGCCGGTTTTCGATGATGACCGGCGTGGTCGGCCTGGCGCTCGCCGGGCTCGGCATCGCGGCCTTGGTGACGGGCGGCTATGGGTCGGTGATGACCGGTCCCTCCCTGATCGTGCTGGGTCTGGTGGCCATGGTGGGCGGAGGCCTGTTCCTCCGACCGCGGGGCAGCCTGACCTGGATCACGAGCAGCCGCGGCGGTGACGTCACCAAGCTGATGGATGCCCTGCATTTTCTGGATAGTGCCCACGGTGTATTCCGGGTCCTGATCGCGGCCTTCGTGCTGGCCCGACTCGCCTCATTTGTGCTGACTCGCCTGGGTTAGGCAGCTGGGCGTTTTTGAATTCGAGCCGCGGCCGCGCCTGAAGCCGGCTGCCTGTAGTTGATGCCTGGAGACGAACATGGCCGAGTATGAATTTAGCGACGAGGAAAACCGTCACATCGACAGTCTGCGACGGAAGCTGCAGCACATAGCCATCCTCTTTCTGCTGCTGGGGGCCCTGCAGCTGGTGCAGTCGTTCCTCCTGACGGACGAGACCGCGCGCTGGATAAGCCTGGCGGCCTCGATCCTGATCCTGGGACTGGGCTGGCTTTTCATTCGCCCCCTCGACAATCTCCGCCGTATCATCACCACCGAGGGGCAGGACATCCGCGAAGTCGTCATTGCCATCAAGGATCTAAGCTCGGCCTATCTCGGGGCCGAGATCATCATGCTCATCTTCGCGGCCGGCATCATCATCGAAGTGATGCGCCTGACGGGCAGCGCCGGAGCGTAGATCCACCCGTTGCGCCTGGACGCAGCGGTGGCGAATCAGCCGTTGCTGCGGTTCCGGATCACGTACAGGCGCGGCCGGCTGTGTGCGCCGTCAATGGCCGGATCCGCCGGCATTACCGGCCCTACCGGGACCCCAGGCTGCGCTGACACTGGTTTTTCGCCAATCTCGTCGGGTTTCAGGCGTTCGCGCACACCGGACAGGGCGCGGTCAATCCATGCGCGGCGCCGCAGCGTGTCCTCATTGCGAATCAGGGGGTACTCGTTGTCGTCGTCCGACATGAACATCAGGAACTCCAGCATCCGGTCTTTGCCGGCTTCGTAGCGGCAGTCCGCCACCCGTTACAGGGCTTACTTCTCTTCAGGGGTCCAGTCCCGGCGAACCTTCTCCGCCCAGTGCCTGTAACCCTTCCACGTGTACAGCGCCGGATCCATCGCCGTCCTGCGCTTGTCGGGCAATTGCACACGGTTCAACCAGCGGCGATAGGCATCCCAGCCACTTACGTCCCTGCCATCCTGGGCAACGAGATTCGGTCCGGAGCGATCAGTCGTAGCTTTCGGGTAGCTCCCCGTGCCGTTACTCTTCTCGTCGCGTGGTGTCGGATAGCTGTTGGATAATGGCTGATCTTTTTCGATTTTCATTTCAGTTTCCCACTTCGTCAGCGTGGGTAAACTTTAGGCAGCGAGCCCCCTGTTCGGAAGGAACTGGATCACAGGCAAGCTGCGCTTGCCGAAATACGTGCGCTGCCTCGCGCTCGTTGTGTAAGCGGATTCGACAGAAGCGGCAGCGAAGCGAGACGATGCTCGCATTTCACACGACGACGCGAAAACAGGGCTCGTATCTTCGGCCAGGAAGCTTCATCCGGTTTTGCTCCACGAATGCGCGAAGCAGGCTATCGAGCCGGGCCATGATGGTCTTGTCGCCGCGTATCTCGAAGGGGCCGTGATCTTCGATCGCCCGTATCCCGTCCTCGCGAATGTTGCCGCTCACGATTCCTGAGAACGCGCGACGCAGATTGGCCGCCAGTTCCTGGGTCGGCAGGTCACGACTGATTTCGAGGTTCGCCATTGACTCGTGCGTAGCCACGAACGGCTGCTGGAAGACGCTTTCTATCCGCAGCCGCCAGTTGTAGTAGTACGCGTCACTGTTGCCAAACCGGAAATCCCGCACGCGGCGCACACTGTCGGTGGCCCAGGCGCCGACGGCGGCAGGGTCCCCGATGATGATCTGGTAGCGCTGCCGGGCCGCGGGGCCAAGCGTGGCGCTAATGAAGGCATCGACGTGCTCGAGGTACGCCCGGCTGGATTCCGGTCCGGTCAGGATCATTGGCAACGGTATCGACTCGTTATCCGGGTGCAGGAGGATGCCGAGCAGGAACAGGATTTCCTCGGCAGTGCCCACCCCGCCTGGAAAAATGACGATCGCGTGTGCAATCCGGACGAAGCCCTCCAGGCGCTTCTCCATATCCGGCATGATGACCAACTCGTTGACGATCGGGTTAGGTGATTCGGCGGCAATGATGCCCGGCTCCGTCACGCCAATGTAGCGGCCGTTCCGGATGCGCTGCTTCGAGTGGCCGATGGTGGCGCCCTTCATGGGCCCCTTCATGGCGCCAGCGCCGCAGCCGGTGCAGACGTTGAGCTTGCGCAACCCAAGCTCGTAGCCCGTTTTCTTGGTGTAGTCGTACTCCTCGCGACTGATGGAGTGCCCTCCCCAGCAGACGACGAGGTTGGGTTCCATTCCGACCTTCAGGACGCTCGCGTTGCGCAGGATATGAAACACGGCATTGGTAATGCCATGACTGGAGTCCAGGTCGAAATGGCCGGTGGTGATCTGGCTGTTGATGTAAACCACGTCGCGCACAACAGCAAACAACAACTCCCGGATCCCCCGGATCATCTCGCCATCGACAAAGGCGCTTCCCGGCGCGTCGAAAAGGGCCAGCTTCACGCCGCGATCCTGCTGGATAATGCTGACTTCGAAGTTGCGGTACTGCTCAAGCACCTCGCGCGTGTCGTCGGTGGTGCTTCCCGAGTTCAGTACAGCCAGCGCACAACGCCGCAGCAACTCGTGATGACCGCCCTTGTCCGTGCTGCGCAGTCGATTGACTTCATCCTGGGACAGCACCTCGAGCGCGCCCTCTGGCATGACTTCTATGAAGGTCTGCGGAGACACTGACAGGCCGTCAGGGAAGGATCTGAATGGGCGTGTTGTCCGGCGTCATCAGCCAGATATCTACCATGTCAGAATTTGAGACGGCGATGCAGCCGTTGGTCCAGTCCCGCGTCTTGTAGTACTCGAGGGGCTTTTTCGGGCGATTCGGCTGGCCGTGAATCATGATCATCCCACCGGGCGCCACGCCCTCAGCCGACGCTCTGCGCAGGTCGTCGGGGCCGGGGTAGGACACCTGGATGGCCAGGAAGAAGTCGCTGTCGGCTTTGCGGCCCGCCAGCCGGTAGCTGCCTTCCGGCGTGCGGAAGTCACCTTCGCGCTGCTTGTGCCCGGTCGGTGACAGGCCGAGCGCCACATTGAAGCTCCGCAAAATCTCATCACCCCGCATCAGCAGTAGTTTGCGCTCGGCCTTGTGCACCACGACGCGATCGGCCATCTCGATGGCCGAGCCGTTGGCCATCGGAAACCCGCCGCCGGCAAGAGCCAGCAGCAAAAGCCATACGTAGCGCCAGATGCCGGTCATCCGCCCTTGGTGCTTCGGGTCAGCCGCAGGCGCTGACCCGGGTAGAGGCGGTTGGGATTTTCAAGGGAATTCATCGCCATCAACTGGCGCTGCGTAACGCCCGTGCGCTTCGCGATAACGGACAGGTTATCGCCCCGACGGACCACGTAGATCTGATTCCCGGAACTGCGGGCCACCGTCTCACTGACGGGTGGCGCGCCCGCGTGGCCCGGCAATTTAAGGACCTGCCCGACGCGGATCAGTTTGCGCTTCGAGAGGTTGTTCAGGCTCGCGATCCGGGCCGACGACGTGCCGTATCGCGCGGCAATGCCCGACACGGTCTCCCCTTTGCGCACCTTGTGTGTCCGGTCCGGGGTCTGGGCCGTGCGCTGCTCGCTCCGGGGAATGGCTGCCAGACGCGCGCCCGCATCAGCGTCGGAAACGCTTGCCGGCAAGCGCAGCATGAAGCCGCGCGGCACGTACTTCCTGCCCTGCCAGACATCGGGCAGCAGGGCCGGGTTGTAGCTTTGCAGGGTCTCCTGCGGCAGGCCGAGCGACCGCTTGAGCGTTCCCGCGCTCAGGTAGGCAGGCACATTAATGATCGTGACACGCTCGGGCTCATCACGGCGCACCGGCCCGAAGTACTGCTCTGCATTGCGCTCCACCTCCTCCGCCGCCAGGAACGATACGTAGAAATTGCGCGATGCGAAGCCGAAGGCACGCCCGTCGTAGTTGCGGAGGATGGTTTCGATATTGTCGGTGCCCGTGGCCCGGATGGCGCGACGCATGCCGCCCGTGCCGTGGTTGTAGGCGGTAATTGCCAGGGGCCAGGAATCCAGTTCGCTGTAGTTGGCCTTGAGCAGGCGGGCAGCCGCCTCGCTGGATCGGAACGGATCGCGCCGCTCGTCGACCGCTCCGTCGATGCGCATGAACCGCCGGCCCGTGCCGGTGGTGAACTGCCAAAGACCAGCAGCGCCCGCGTAGGACCGGGCTTCGGGGTTGAATGAGGATTCCACGTGAGGCAGTGCTGCCAGCATCTCGGGTACCCCCGCCTGGCGCATGCTGGCGCGAATGTGCTCCCGCCAGCGTCCCGAACGGATCAACCCTTGCAGGTAGCGGTCGGAAAGCCCTTGCTGGACACGGACCCGGCTGGCCGCAGCGCGCAGGTTTTTATTGCCGGGGCGGCCCGCCCATAGCGCCAGCACCCGCCGCTCGTCCTTTCCCAGGCTGGAGCGATTGCCCCCAGCGAGCCGGGTGAGAATCCGTGTGTATTTGGTTTTGGCCGCGTCCAGCTGGCGCTGCCGGGCAGCATCGGAGGCGTAGGCGGACACGTCCAGCTTTTCGTAGACGATACCGAGGTAACGATTGTCGTGGATAAGTGCCTCGTCGGTTGAGACCTCGCCAAAAATCTTGCGCCAGAAACTGATGTCCGGCTCCAGGCCCGCCGGACGGGGCAGGCTTTCGGTCGCCGCAGCGGCGCCGGACGGGACCCACGCTGCTGCCACCACCAGGACGACGACCAGCAGGCCGGCGCACCAGCGGCTGTGGCTGCCAATGACTTTCGATCTCATGCTAAATGCGTTGCCCCGCGGTCGATGCTAGCCGGCTTCATAGCGCATCACGCCAAACCCGCGCAAGGTTCTGGAGTGAACGGCTTCCCGGTGATGCGTCACGTTACGCGCCCCCCAGCCTACAGACTGCCACAGGTTTCACAATAACGGACGACGTCGTGCGCGCCGCGAGTGTGACACCCTGCACACTGCAGGTCAGCCTGCCCTGACAATTGCAGCAAGCGGCTTGCTTCTGCGACCCGGAAAAACCTGCTACCGTTTCATGGACGTGCGCCACTGTTTCCTTAATCCTTCCACCTTGTGAGATTGCACCTCTTTTTTCTACTGCTCACGGCAGCGCTGGTCAGTGGCTGCCGCGGTGAGCCACCCGCGGCGCCGCAGGCGCCAGCGGAGGTACTTGCGCCCGATAAAGTCAGCGGGGCCCCGGTAGTTCCGACCGGCAGTACGCGGCCTCCCACCCGCGGGGGTGAGACCCTCGAACTTCTGGGCGAAACGATCCCGCCCGGAACCACCCGCCGCCTGATCTGGGCCGGGGAACAGGCTTTTGAGCGGGGTTCCGGCGAGCTGCCCGTACTCGTCGTGAATGGCGTGAGCAAGGGTCCGACCCTGTGCCTGACCGGCGCCATTCATGGCGACGAAATCAATGGCATCGAAATGATCAGGAGGGTTATCCAGGACCTGGATCCGGGTCGAGTGAAGGGTGCCGTGATCGGCGTACCCATTGTCAATCTGCAGGGCTTTCGGCGCGGCTCCCGTTACCTGCCAGACCGCCGCGACCTCAACCGGTACTTTCCCGGCAACCCTACGGGCAGTTCGGCGTCGCGCATTGCCGCGTCGCTGTTCGAGAACATCATCCTGAAGTGCGACGGACTGGTAGACATCCACACCGGCTCGCTCAGCCGTACCAACCTGCCGCAACTGCGGGCAGACCTGGCCAGCAAGACAGTGCGGGAGTTTGCCAACGGTTTCGGGGCCCTGATGGTGCTGCACAACGCAGGGGCCGTGGGTACGCTGCGGCGGGCGGCAACGGACGCCGGGATCCCGGCTGTCACGCTTGAGGCGGGCGAACCCGGCCGCCTGCAGTCAGCACAGGTTCGCGAGGGCACCGGCGGCATCGTCCGCCTGCTGGATGCCATGCAAATCGTCAACCGCGTGAACCTGCTCGCTGCCGCCAGGCCCGTGTACTACCGCACCACCTGGGTACGGTCCGACAACGGCGGCATCCTCTTCTCCCTGGTGCGCTTAGGCCAGCGCGTGTCGTCCGGCGACATTTTAGGAACCGTGACCGATCCCATCACCAACGATCAGTTCCTGATCTACTCCCCGGTCAGCGGCCGGGTCGTGGGCATGGCCCTGAACCAGGTGGTCATGCCGGGCTTCGCCACGTTCAATCTGGGCATAGAGGCCGGAACAGGCCGCAGCGGGTCGCTGATGGCCACCCTGGAACCCCCCCCGCAACTGCCCGCGGAGCCCGGCAAAGCCGGGCCGGCAAGAAACGACCCGGACCTGGACGAACGCCCCGAGTAAAAAAGTAAAAAGGTACCGGACCTTCAAAAAGGTACCGGACCTTAGTTATTTAGTTATTTAGTTATTGAGCGGCGCGCAGGGCCGCGATGCGCTCGGGCAGCGGCGGGTGCGTCATGAACAGCCGGCCAAAACGCGCCATGCCACCGGATATTCCGAAGGCCTGCATGCCGTCCGGCAGTACCGGCGGCTCGTGGGCCCGTTGCAGATTCTCCAGCGCCGCCACCATGTTCTGGCGGCCGGCCAGCTTCGCGCCGCCCGCATCGGCACGAAATTCCCTCTGTCGGGAAAACCAGGCGACGATGGTGCTGGCGAGGAAGCCAAGCACCACTTGCGCCACTATCACGGTGATGAAGAATCCTGGCCCGTGGCCGCGGTCACTCTTGAAGATCGCCTGGTCCACAAACCGGCCGATGATCCGCGCCAGGAAAATGACGAAGGTGTTTACGACACCCTGAATCAGGGTGAGCGTCACCATGTCCCCGTTAGCCACGTGGGTTATTTCGTGGGCCAGCACGGCCTCGACTTCGTTCTGCTTCATGTTGCGCAGCAGGCCCGTGCTGACGGCCACGAGCGCGGAATTCCGTCGCGCACCCGTGGCAAAGGCATTCACGTCGGGTGCGTCGTAAATCGCCACCTCTGGCATGCCAATCCCGGCCTGCGCGGCCTGCCGGCGAACCGTTGCCAGCAACCAGGCTTCTTCCGCATTGGCGGGTTCGGTAATCACGCGAGCCCCGGTCGAGCGCTTGGCGATGAACTTGGACATTGCCAGCGAAATCAGTGCCCCGGCGAAGCCGAGGATGGCGGAGAAGATCAAAAGCCCCCCCATGTCCTGGCCGGTGCTCGCCATGTACTGGTCGACGCCCAGCAGGCGCAGGGACACCGATAGCACAGCCAACACGGCAATATTCGTGGCCAGGAACAGCAAGATCCGCTTCACAGTCATCTCCGGAGGATGGGGAACGCCCGCATTCTATGGGTGCTACCCCCCGCCTATTCAAGGGCGTCCCTGCCAACAACTAAATAAATAAAATAACTAAGGTCCGGTACCTTCGTAGCCGTCGAGCAGCCAGCGCCACTCCCGCGGTGTGAATGGCGTCGCGCCGTCGTCGCTGATTTTCACCAGTGATCGGTGCAGACGCGCCAGGTTCGCCTTCCGCCAGCCGCCCCGATTCGCGGCGACACGGCCCCGATCGAAATCGAGGAGAAAGACCCCGTCAGCCGCATTAATCTGCAGATTGTGCGCGGTCAGGTCCGCGTGAAGGATCCGCTCGCGATGGAAGGCAGCAATACAGCCGCCGACTGCCGCCCACGCCGCCGCGCCGAGCGGCCCCTTGCCGAGCCGCGTGGAAAGCGGCTCGACGTCGGGAATGAGCACGGTGATCAAGTCAGCTGTGTAGGTCAGTCCGCGGCGACGGTAGCGCGCCGCGACCGGCCGGGGAGCGGGGAGGCCGAGATCCTGCAGGTGGGCCAGCAGGCGCCACTCCTGAAAGCAGCGGGTGCGCGCCTCGCCAGACCACAGAAACTGGTCGTCGAGCACCCGGCCGATCGTTCCGCCCCGGTGGTAGTGCCGGAGTACCCAGTGCTGACCGTCGTAGTCGATGAAGCGCGTCGCCCCGCGACCGCCCGAGTAGCCCGGCGCCACACGCGCATCGGCCCAGGTCGCGGCCTCGAACAACGCCGACTCCGCGTGGCTGAGGAGGGTGTCCTCGTATAGGATGCCGCTTCCGTACTGTTTCGCGATGCGCCTGGGCAAGGTGGATGCCGTCCGGTGGTAAAACTGTGACTGATCAGCCAGACCCAATGGCTGGCCGGCCGATGACTGGCCAGATTGCGCCGTCAGCGCCGGAAGCGGTCTGCCTCATCCGGCTGTCGGCCATCGGCGACTGCTGCCACACGCTGCCCGTCGTCCGCACGCTGCAGGCTGCCTGGCCCCGCACACGCATCACCTGGATCATCGGTCGTACTGAACTCGGCTTACTGGAAGGCGCGTCGGGCATCGAGTTTATCACCTTCGATAAGCGCACCCCGTGGGCCAGTCTGGCGTCGATTCGGCGGCAACTTGCCTCCCGCCGCTTTCCCCTGCTCCTGCACATGCACGCCTCGATGCGCGCCAATCTCGTGAGCCGTGCAGTGCGCGCCGACGTTCGCCTTGGCTTCGACCGGGCCAGGGCGCGCGACTACCAGTGGCTGTTCACCAACGAGAAGATTGCGGCTACGCCCGGCCAGCACGCGATGGATGCGCTGTTCAGCTTCGCCGCGCATCTTGGCATCCGGCAGCGGGCAATGGACTGGGATTTCGCCATCAGCACGGAAGACCGACGACGTGCCGATGAACTGGCCAGTGGCACTCGCCCACTGTGCGTGATCAGCCCCTGCTCCAGCCAGCGCTTCCGCAACTACCGGAACTGGAGCGTCGGGAACTACGCCGCGGTGATGCGCCATCTCATCGACACACGCGGCGCCCGCGTCGTGCTGACCGGCGGGCCGTCGGCACTGGAAATGCAGTACGGCGAACAACTGCAAAGTGAACTGGGTGGCCCGGCAAATTCGAGCGTCATCAACCTGATCGGACAGACGCGGCTCAAGGAGCTGTTTGCCATCCTTAAGGTTGCCAACCTCGTCATTTGCCCGGATTCGGGCCCCGCGCACATGGCGACGGCCGCGGGCGTGCCGGTCGTGGGCCTGTACGCCACCTCGAACCGGCACCGAACCGGGCCGTACTTCAGCCAGCGCCTGGTCGTGGACCGCTACCCCGAAGCCGTGCAGCGGGAATTCAACAAGCCGGTGGCGGCGCTGCGCTGGGGTGAGCGCGTCCGCGACCCGGGCGCGATGGACCTGATCCGCGTGGACGACGTCCTTGCGCGGGTGGATGCGGTCCTCGACGGCACACTGCGGCCCGACGACGTCCGGTCGGCGGTTGCCGGCGGCAGTGCCGATCACCCAAACTAGGACGGGATCAGGAGCTGCCTGCCATGCTTGAAACCTTTGATACCGCCCAACTCGCCACTGCCGGCCCGCGCACCCTGTCCGACGTACTCGAACAGGGCCACATCGTCTACCTGCCGAGCTGTCCGGTGGAATTGCCAGACGAGGCCGATCTGAACGTACTGCGGGACCAGCTGGCCGGGGCCATCACCCGGAAAAATGTCAGCTACCACCCTGAAGCCGACTCGGTCCGCGGCCTCAACCCCAAGTCACCGCTGTATCCGGCCACGCACCGGGCTCTGACCGGGTTGCGCCAGAACGTCGCGGAGTGGACCCGGCGGACAATGCCCGACCTGCTCCGCAATGCCGACATCGGCACCTGCAGCTTCCGCCCTATTGAAGAAGCCGGCCGCGTGATCGACGCTCACAAGGCCAGCGAACTCATCCACGTCGATGCCGGCGCCTACGGTGCAACGAACGGCGATCGCATCCTGCGATTTCTCGTCAACGTGCATCCGACCCGCGATCGCGTGTGGGCCAGCAAGGGCAATTTCAACACGGTATTCGCGCGGCACGCCGAACGGGCTGGCTTCACGGGTCCAAACGGGCACGTTGGCCGGCTCAAAAAGAACGCGCTCGACGAACTGCTGACCGCGCTGCTGAAGGGCGTGAGCGCTGTGGTGCCGCTGGCGAAAGTTCTGGACACCAGCCCTTACGACCGGGCGATGAAGCGCTTCCACGATTACCTCAAGGACACGCCCGATTTCCAGAGCGAAGTACAGCACCACGTCGAAATGCGTTTTGCGCCCTACTCGGCATGGATGGTGTTTGCCGACGGCGTCAGCCACGGCTGCCTGTCCGGGCAGCACTGCTTTATCTGGACGGCGCTGACGCCACTCGCCAACGCGCACTACCCCGAACTGGCGCCGATCAACGTGCTGCGCGCAGCCGCGTAGGCCTGTAGGAGCGCCTTCAGGCGCGACCCGGACAGGTCTCGCGCCTGAAGGGCGCTCCTACAGGCCGGTACCTTCCAGGTAGGCGGCCAGAACGCGGGACGGAGTGATTTCGTGCAGGCAATTCAGATGCCCAAGCGGGCACTCGCGCCGGAAGCACGGGCTGCAGGCCAGTCCCTGGTAGAGAATGGTCTTGCGCACGGTCAGCGGCGGGGTGAAATCGGGTGAACTGCTGCCGTAGATTGCCACCACGTGCGGACCTGCGGCGGCAGCAACATGCATCAGGCCAGAGTCGTTGGTGACAGCAGCACGAACCGCCGACAGCAGGTCTACCGTGTCCTCCAGGCTGGTCTGTCCGCAGAGATTAAAAACTGCCGCGCCCGCCGCGCCTGCACGAATCTTCTCACCGATGGCGCGCTCGCCCGCCGAACCGAGTACCCAGACGTCAAGGCCGCGGCTCGACAGCAGCCCGGCGAGCTCTGCGAAATTGCTGATCGGCCATTGTTTGGCGGGTCCGTAGGCAGCGCCGGGCATCAGGGCAACGGCGGGTCGCCCGCCAAGGCCGAGCCGCCGCATCAGGGCAGCGCGATTCGCCTCATCGACCCGCAGCGTCGGTTGGGCCGGAGCCGGAATCGCCACACCGGGTGCCACACCCAGCGCCAGAAAGCGCTTCACCGTCTGGTCGAGAACTTGCCGGTCGAGTTCGCGCGAGTCGTTGAGCAGCAGGCCGCGCAATTCCGCCGCAAAGCCCGTTCGCACGGGAATGCGGGCAAACCACGGCACCAGCGCCGACTTGAAGGAGCGCGGCAGCACGATGGCCCGGGCGTAACCGGCGGAATGCAGGGACTTCCCGAGTGCGCGCCGTGCACCCAGGCCGAACTCGCCATGGGCAACGTCCAGGGGAATCCCCCGCCGTACTTCCGGCATCCGGCCGACGAGTGGCACCGACCACGGCGGCCCGATCACGTCAATCGCGACATCCGGCTCCTGCGTGCGCAGCAGGCGGAACAGCGACTGGGCCATGACCATGTCGCCAACCCAGGCGGGGCCGATGACGAGCGTGGCGCTCACGCCGCGAATCCCCTCAGGCGATGACGTCGAGGTAGCGCGGCACGCCGTCCTCGATCGAAATGAACGGCGAACTGTAACCGGCTGCCCGCAAACCACTGAGGTCTGCCTGTGTGTAGCTCTGGTAGCTACCCTTCAGGTGCTCGGGGAACGGGATGTACACGATGCGACCGCGGCCGTGCCACTTCAGCACGGCGCGGGCCACGTCATTGAAGCTGCGCGCCTGGCCCGTGCCGAGATTGAAAATCCCCGACTTCGCGGCCTGCTGCCAGGCCCACAGGTTCACCGCCACGATGTCGTCAACATGAATAAAGTCGCGCACCTGCTCGCCGTCACCGTAACCATCGCTGCCCGTGAACAGCCGGATCTCGTCACCGGTCTCGAGCTGTTCGCGGAAGTGGTGGATGACGCTCGCCATCTTGCCCTTGTGGGCCTCGCCCGGCCCGTAAACATTGAAATAGCGCAGCCCGACGACGGGCGAGCGGAAACTGGCCGTCACCTGGCGCACGTGCCGGTCGAACATCAGCTTGGAGAACGCGTAAACGTTGATCGGCCGCTCGCCGTCCTCGCTGACGCGAAAATCGCGACCGGCGCCGTACACAGACGCGGATGACGCATAAACCAGCGGCACCCGGCGCTCGGTGGCGTAGCGAAGCACGTGCCGGGAAAAGTCGTAGTTGGCGCGCATCATCAAAAGGCCGTTCCACTCGGTCGTGTCTGTGCACGCACCCTGGTGGAAGATCGCTTCGATTTTCGGCGCGAAGTCCTGGCCCGCGGCAATGCGATTCGAGAACTCGTGCATGTCGATGTAATCGGCGATCCGGCAATCGGAAAGATTCAGGACCTTGTGCGCATCGCGCAGCTCGTCCACGACAAGAATGTCGTCATGCCCGGCCCGGTTCAGGGCGCGAACCAGGTTGCTGCCAATAAAGCCGGCACCGCCAGTGACGATAATCATGTGTTGGTCCTCATTACGGCGTCAGGCCAATGCCGTGCCGGGATGCGAGCTCACGGTACAGGCGTTCGTAGCGGCCAGTCATGGCGGCAGCGGAAAATTCCTGGGCCCGCAACCGGTTGGCTTTTGCCACGCGCGCGCGCAGCCCGCCATCGCCATGCAGTGCCGCCACCGCGGCCTCAAGCGCCGCCGGCTCATCGGCTTTCACCAGCATGCCGTTCTCACCGTCGCGGATGATCTCCGGAATACCGCCAACGGCGGTTGCCACCACCGGCAGGCCCGCCTCGAGTGCATCGAGAAGGATCGAGCCGAGCCCCTCATGCCGCGAAGGGTAAAGAAACAAATCGAAGGCAGCCAGATAATCCCCGACGTTGGTCACCTCGCCGGTAAACAGCACGTTGTCGAGGCCTGCAGCCGCCTGGCGCAGGCGAAGTTCGTCACGACCGGACCCGACCAGCACGAATCGTACCTGCGGATGGCTGGCCTGCCAGCGGCGCGCGAGCGCGATGATCTGCAGCTGACCCTTGTGAGAGTCGTCGAGCGCGCCAATGTGGCCGGCCACGAAGTCGCCACCGAAACTGGCGCGCAGGCGCTCCACGTTGCCGAGCTTCACCGGCAGCGCACTGCTGGCGCTCGGAATCACGGTGACAGGCAAGCGGGCATCGAGCCGGGCCAGTGCCGAGCGAATGGCTTCGGATATGGCAACGACCGCGGCCGCCGAGCGGTACATCCGCCGGTTCACAATGGTGGCCCGCGGGCCTTTTTGCACACGCCGGGTGATCAGGTAAGGGATGCCGCGAACAAGACGGTTGAGCCACGCTGCCTGCACACCGCGACCTTCGTGACTGTGTACCAGTCCGGCCCCGCGCAACGCGACGAAAGCCCCGGCCACACCATTGCCGGCTTCGCGGATCTTAAGCCCCGGGACATCCTGGCAGCGAGCAGCCAGCGCCTCACCGCGCCGGGCAACGAGTTGCTGTGTCCAGCCGAGAGCGGCCAGGCCGCGGATCAGGAGTTCCGTCTGTCGTTCGCCGCCGCGAAAGCCGCGTGCGAGGTTAAGGTGGGTCAGCGGTCTGTTCACCGAGCGTCGGTTAACGCATAGGTGGCGCCGCAGTAAGGGCACTTGACGCGGCCTTCCTCCTCTACCGCCAGGTAGACCTTGGGGTGCGAATTCCACAGGTGCATGCCGGGCATCGGGCACGACAACGGCAGGTCCGCCGGCGTCACATCGTAGTGATTCTCGACGTTCGGCTGGACGAGCGTCGGTTCCTGGGCGGCTCTGTTCGAAACCTTGGGCGTAACCATGCAGTGTTATTGCGCCGGTGCGGGAGCGCCAGTATAGAACACCGCCTCCCAGTGCCGGATCACGGTTGCCGTCTGCGCGGCCGTTTCGGCCCTTGGAAGCAGCCCCGGAGCGCCGGCAAGGTTCAGGTGGTGCAGGCGCCGCCGGTAACTGCGGTACGCGTCGGCCAGCTCCTCGGCGTCGGCGGGCGCCAGGATGCCGTGCTCCGCCAACGCTTCTAACTGGCGGATGTTGTCGGACCAGCGGACCAGGTCGGGAAAGCGGTGGGCCTCGCGCAACACCAGGTACTGCACCAGGAACTCGATATCGGTGATACCGCCCGGATCCTGCTTGATGTCTAAAAGCTCGGCCGTGCCTTTCGACAGCTCCTCGCGCATTCGCTGGCGCATTTCCACGACCTCAGTCGCCAGTTTCTCCTGCCGCACGTAGTGGGTCAGCGCGTGCACCCTAAGTTTTTCAAATGCCTCTCTCACACCCGGGTCACCTGCAACAGCCCGGCTGCGCAGCAGCGCCTGGTGCTCCCAGGTCCAGGCGTCCTGGCGCTCGTAGAGATCCAGCGCTGTCAGACTCGACACCAGCAGGCCGGACGCCCCGCTCGGCCGGAGGCGGATGTCCACCTCGTAAAGCTTTCCCGATGTGGTGTGCATGGTCAGGATGCTGATAATCCGGCGCGTGAGCCGGGAAAAAAACACGGCGTTGTCGAGCGGCTGCTCGCCATTCGTCTGCTGCTGCTCGCCCCCGGAGTCATTGACGAAGACCAGGTCCATGTCGGAGCCATAGCCGAACTCGAGCCCGCCGAGCTTCCCGTAGGCGACGATCGCAAAATGCGAAGCGCGAAGCGCGCCCGCCTCCACACACTGCGGGATGCCGTGGCGGGCCGAGAGCTCGTCCCAGGCGAGCGACAAGGCGGCTTCCAGCACCAGCTCCGCGATGTCGGTAAGCCGGTCACTGATCTTCATCAGGGGCAGTACGCCGGAGAGGTCGACGACAGCCACGCGGAAGGTGGCCGCCTGCTGGAAATTTCGCAGGGCATCGAGTCGTGCCTCGTCATCGTCGGCCGGCGCGCGAGCCATCCGCGCGTTGAGATCGGCCGCGAGTTCGCCGCGCGACGGAGCCTGCTCGAATACCCGCGGATCCAGCAGCTCGTCCAGCAACAGCGGGTGCGTGGCTACCAGCCGCGCGAGAAATTCGCTGGACGCACAGATCCCCACCAGGCGCTCCAGCGCCGCCGGGTTTTCGTTGAGCAGTGCGAAGTAGGCCGAGCGCCGGCCAATGGCCTCGACCACGAGCACCATGCCGTCGAGCGCGCGGGCCGGGTCGGCCTGTTTGCGGGCCACGCGGAGGATCGCCGGCACCAGCGCGTCGAGGCGCTCGCGGCCGTGCTGGCCCAGCCGCTGCTGCAAACCGCCTTCACGCAACCGGGTTACGCGTTCCAGAACGGCGGCCGGCTCCGCGAAGCCCGCCGCCGTCAGCCGCTTAAGCTGCACGTCGGGATCCGCATCGTCCAGCCAGACCTGCGCAAGCCCGCTTTGCGGTTTCGCCCCACTGCCGTCCTCCTCGTCGCCGGCGGCGCTCGTGCCGCGAAAGACGATGTCGCGGAAGTGCCGGGCCACGATGTCGCGATGAACCTGCAGCGCCTTGAGAAAGTCAGCCCAGCCGGGAGCGCCCATCGCGACGGCCAGTCGTTGCTGATCGCCGGCGTCGGTGGGCAGGTCGTGCGTCTGCTGGTCATGCAGCGCCTGCAGCCGGTTCTCGGCCAGGCGCAGGAAGTAGTAGGCCGCCGTCAGCTCGGCGGCGTCGCCCGCAGGCAGGCAACCCTCCTTCACCAGGGCCGGTAATGCCTTCAGCAGTTGCCTTTCGCGCAGCGTCGCCACCGTGCCACCGCGAACCAGCTGCAGCGCCTGGACGATAAACTCGATATCGCGGATGCCCCCGGGACCCAGCTTGAGGTTGCCGCGAAACTCCTTCTTGGCCACCTCTGCCTCGATGAGCGCTTTCATGTCGCGCAGCGAGCTGAACACGCCGTAGTCCAGGTAGCGGCGGTAGACGAAGGGTCGAAGCACGTCTTTGTAAAGCGAGTCTGCGTCGGCCCAGTCATTGACCACGCGCGCCTTGATCCACGCATAGCGCTCCCAGTCCCGGCCGTGCTGGACGAGGTAGCCCTCCAGTGCCGACGCGCTCACCGCCAGCGGCCCGGCGCTGCCGAAGGGCCGCAGGCGCACGTCCACGCGGTACACGAAACCGTCCGCCGTGTTCCGGCTCAGGGAATCAATCACGCGCTGTGCCAGCAGCCGGAAGTACTCCTCGTTACTCACCGACCGGGCGCCATCGGTTTCGCCGGACGCGGAGTAGACGAACACCAGGTCCACGTCCGAGGAGAAGTTGAGCTCGTGCCCACCGAGCTTGCCCATCGCGACGACGCCGAGTCCGCACGGGCTACCGTCGCCGGTGCGCGGCTCGCCGTAGCGGGGGCGCAGACCCTCCGTGGCGAAGCGCAACACGGCGTTGATCGCCGCATCGGCGAGATCGGACAGATCCCGGAGTGTTTCGGTCACGTCGGCACCCTCGTTCAGGTCCCGCCAGACGATGCGCACGAGTTCGCGGTGCCGGAACAGTCGCAGACCTCGCTGATAGGCGTCCTCGCTGCTGCAGCCTTGCAGGGCCCCGGCAAGCTGGACCGTGTACTCCCCGGGACCGGCACTCTTGTCCAGCCGGCCGCCGATCTGCAGTTCCGCGAGCAGCTCCGGGTAACGGGCCAAGATGTCGGCCACATAGGGGCTCAGGTCGACGACGCGCGCGAGCGCGTCCGTCGGTGAGAGTCCTGTGCCAGCTTCCGTCATGGCCGCGATCTTAAGTGACACGGGCGCGCGGCGCAGGCTGGGGCGATCTGTGTCCCTTGTGCTAGCCTTTCCCGAACGGAACCCCCATGACGCCAATCACCGGCACGATCATCAGCTACAACGAGGAAGACCACATCGAGGCCTGCATCAGCTCGCTGCGGCGGGTCTGCGCCGAAGTCGTGGTCGTGGATTCCCTGAGCACCGACCGCACGGTTGAGTTGGCCACGGCGGCCGGGGCCCGCGTGATCAACCAGGCTTACCAGGGCGAGGGGCCACAACGGACAGTCACCGAGCGGGAAGCAGGCCACGACTGGATCCTCGCGCTCGACGCGGACGAGCGCCTGGACGACGAGCTGGTGGCTACTATCCGGAAACTCGTCCTGGCCGATCCCGCCGAGGCCTACGCCTTCAACCGGAAGAGCTATGTGGGGCCGCACTGGATCCGCGGCCCCGGCTTCTACCCGGACTTCGTGACCCGCCTCTACAATCGCCAGCGTTCTGCCTACGAGTCGAAGCCCGGTCACGCCAACGTGATTGCGCCGCGCGTGCGCCGCATCGACGGCCATATCCTGCACTACACCTACGACGGCCTGAGCGACTGGATCGCCAAGATTAACTGGATCACCTCGCGGGATGCGCAGGGACTGTTCAACGCCGGCCACCCGCCCTCCGCGTTGCGGCCCGTCCTGAGCGGCATCGGCGCGTTCTTCCGCCAGCTGTTCCTGCGCGGTGGCCTGTTCCGCGGCTCTGACGGCTGGATCGTGACGATGACCAGCATGTTCCGCTCCTTCATGAAGTACCAGAAGCTGAACGAACTGCACGAGCGGCAGAAGCAGCCGGGCACCCTCCCGGACGACAAGGGCCTGCAGGTCGGGCACATCCGGGAATCGGGTGAGCGCCGCTAACGCACGCCTCAGGTGTGCCCGGCGAGTTCCTGATAGACCTCAAGGTGCTGGCTGACCGCTGTCTCCAGCCGGAACTGCTCGCCGATTCGCTCCCGCGCCCGGGCCCCCATCCGGCGATTCTCCTCCGGGTTGCGGTAGAGGCGGAGTATCGCGTCCGCGATAGCCTGTGCATCGCCAGGCGGAACCACGAGACCGCTCACACCGTCCTCCACGAGTTCGGCGCTGCCGCCAGTGGCGGTGACGATCGGCGTCACCCCGTGCACCATCGCTTCGATGACCGTCTTCGGCAGACCCTCGCGCTTGGTGGCCGGCAGCACGGCCGCCTGGCAGGCGGCCACGATCCCCAGAATATTTTCGCGATGGCCGAACAGGTGCAGGTTCTTGCTGAGCGGGCTGGCTGCGGAAAGGCTCCGCATGGGCTCCTGGTCCATGCCCGCGCCGATGAACAGGATGTGCACGGGTAGATCCGGCGGCAACAGCCCGGCGGCGGCGATTAGCACGTCCGCGCCCTTGCGCGGCCGGTTGTTTGCCACGCAGCACAGAGTGAAGGCCCCCGGCGGAACGCCAAGCCCGGTCAGGTCCGCGAGTTGTGTGTCGTCGTACCACTTGAGTTCATGACCCTTGTAGATGGTCACGAGCTTGCGCGGGTCGTAGACCACGTTTAGCAGGCTCTCGCGCACCGCCTCGGCGACGCAGGTGATGCGATCCACCTTCGGGCTCAGGTGCGTGAGGTAACAGACCGGATCCCAGCGGGAGATATTGCCGGTCTGGCCCCGGTAGGTGACCACCTTCACGGGCAGGCCGATGCTCGCGAAGATGCCGTTGACGATCGCCTTGTTGTTGAAGAGGTGGACGATGTCGTGTCGGCCTTCGCGCAGCACGCGCCGGATGTAGCGGATGGCCTCAAGCGAAAACTTCCGCCGGGGCACGAAATCGTGCACCTTGATGCCCTGTGCCGCCATCCGTTTTCCCCAGTAGCAGTTGAGCGGCGTCATCACCTCCACGATTACGCCCCGCTGGTGCAGGCCGATGAACATCTCCGCCTCGGGCCGGGTGTTGTGAATCCCCGGCTTGTCGTAGTTGGAAATGAACAGGACCTTGAGGGTCATCTTGGGCAGTTGCCAACAGTCATCACTACCACCACTCAGGCCTTCAGCCCCTCCGCCTTGCGCGCCGCCTGCACGGCCGGGCGCTGCTGGATGCGCTCCCGGTACGCCGCGAGTACCGGCCACGCCGCCAGGTCGATGCCCGTAAGCCGCGTCCAGGTCAGCACGGTGTACAGGTAGGCGTCCGCCACCGTGAAGTGCTCCCCCACCAGGTACTGGCGACTGGCCATGTGGTTGGCTACGTAGGCCAGCCGCTGGCCCAACCTGTCCCGCGCCGCCGTCTTTGCATCCTCGGCGGCGCCCGGGCGCAACAGCGGAGCGAACCCCTTGTGCAATTCCGAGGCAATGAAGCTCAGCCACTCCATCAACCGGTAGCGCGGCATCGTGCCGGGGGGAGGCGCCAACTCGGCGTCGGGTTTCTGATCGGCCAGGTACTGAAGGATGGCCGGGCACTCGCTCAGCAGGTCGCCGTTGTCGAGCATCAACGCCGGCACGTAGCCCTTGGGGTTGATGGCCGCAAAGTCCTGCCCGTCACTGGTCTTTCGCGAACGCATGTCGACCTTGTCGGCCGTAAATGGCAGCCCTGCTTCATAAAGCGTGATGTGGGGGGCCAGCGAACAGGCCCCCGGGCTGAAATACAACTTCATGGATTTGCGCTCCGACAGGCAATGCCGGGAGAATCGCAGCTTTCCGGTTCCGGCTCAATCAATCCATGGCGACCTTCATACTGGTTCACGGTGCCTGGCACGGCGGCTGGTGCTGGCGGCACGTCGCGCCGCTGCTCCGCAGTCGCGGCCATGAGGTGCACGCGCCCGACCTGCCGGGCCATGGCGACGACCCGGCACCCATTCACCTGCAGACGCAGGACAGCTACGCGCAACGGATCGCTGAGGTGGTCGACGCCTGCGACGGCGACGTGATCCTCGTGGGGCACAGTCTCGGCGGTCTCGTGATCAGCGCCGTGGCGGAAGCGGATCCGGAGCGGGTTCGCCGCCTCGTCTACGTCAGCGGCTTCCTGCCCCGGGACGGCGACTCGGTGATGCGGATCTGCAGCGCGGATCCCGATAACCCGATGAACAGTGCGTCGGTCCGGACGCCCGACGGGCAATGCGTGGCCGTCGACCCGGAGCGGCTCAAGGAGATTTTCTACCCGGACTGCCCGGACGATGACGTGGCGTACGCACGGGCCTACCTCTGCCCGGCACCCCTGGCGACGATGTTCGGCACGGTGCACGTCACGCCCGGCCGCTTCGGCCGTGTGCCACGCGCCTACATCCACTGCGCCAACGACATCGCTCTGCCCCTGTTCGTGCAGGAACAAATGGTGACAGCCACGCCCTGCGAAACCGTGCTGACGATGGAATGCGGCCACTCGCCGTTTTTCGCGGCACCGGAACGGCTGGCCACTTACCTGGACTCGCTCCAGTAACTGGCGCCTTCAGGCGCGACAACGTACTCCGTAGTTCCGCGGACTGTGGCGGAACAGGTCTTGGCCGCCTGTCGGGAAGACCCGCTGAGGGCTGGCCAAAACCTGTTCCGCCACCGTCCGCTGCACTGGAGTGGAGTCTGGTCGCGGCTGGAGTCGCTCCTGCAGAGCGGGCGTGGGCGGGGAGGGTTTTGCAAGCGCTCACCGTGTACTCACGGTAGCAGCAAAACTTTCCCCGACCGCGCCCGCGGATAGCGGAGTGTATTGCCGAAGCGTCAGGCACGAAGAACGCGCCTTTCACCAATTACTGCGCCCCCGCTGCGGCTAGAGATCAGCCAGCAGCGGGGGCAACGGGCAGTGCAGTTGCGCACACAACAGCCGCAACAATTCGGCTTCCGCCACATTGATCACGCCGTCGTGGGCAATGGCCGCGGTCAGCGCCCGTACAACCCGCTGCTTGTCACGATTCGCCAGTCGATCCAGGCGGGCCAGCGCCTTGTCCATGGCTCCCACCCAGGAAATGGCGGTCGGCAACGGCAGCACCGAAGGCAGTTGCAACTGCGCCCAACCCGCATCAAACGCCAGCTTCATGCGCCTGGAATCGGCCTCTGCCCCGCTGTTTGCCACGATACCGAGGACCAGCCGAAGGTCCTCGCGCACAACCCGGATCGACAACGGCCACCGGTCGCTCCGGTGCTGCAATCCATCTCGCAGGAAGGTCATCACTGATTTTCGTAACGCGTAATCAAACACGGTTGGCATGCCGCCTCGCGTGATCAGCCCATTGATGACGCCGATCAGCCTGTTCCGCTCTGCCGGATCCAGCTGCCGCAGCGACCCCAGCAAGAGCAGGACAGCGGGCAGCCTTTGTATCAGCGGCAAGCCGTCTGCAACCGGCTGCAGATCAACCACCGCGCCGGCCACCCCGGCGCCGAGTTGCGCCCGCACGAACGCGAGCCGATCGTCACGCCCGCCGGACCCGATGGCGATCGCCAGCAACAATCCTTCCGCCGATTGCGGGTCCCCGGCTGCCTGCCTGATGCTGCCCGGCATAGCCCGGCGAAGGCCTTGCGCAAACTGCACGTGCGAAGGCCCCGGGTTGCCCACGAGGCTGGCAATCGCGGCCGCGTTCGCCGGAAAGTCGGCGGCAAACAGTCCGGACAGGCGGCCGGCATCCTGCGGCGAGCGCTCGCCCAGGCTGGCTGATGCTTCTGCTTCCCTCGCATCCAGCACATGCCGCATGCGGCCGAATTCCTCGGACGCAAAGCTGGGATCGAGCGCCCGGATTCTTTCGAGCAGCGGGGGGTGGGTCGCGAAATCCAGCCTGCCCGCCGAGGCGAACAGCATGTGGCTCACGCGGTCGATACCGTAGTGGGTCAGGCGCGACCCCACCTTGTGGGCCCCGACCTTGACCAGGGCGTTGCGCAAACCGATCGACTCACGGGTGAACTGCACAGCGCAAGCATCCGCGAGCCGCTCGCGCTGCCGGGCAACCGCCGCCTGCAACAAGCGTCCCATGAACAGGCCAACCAGCCCGATAACAAACAGGGCGATGCCCGTCCCTCCGAGCAGACCGCCGCGTCTGCGGCCCATTCGGTTAGCGGATCCGGGGCCTAAAAACCGTCCCAGCTCGCTGACGATGAAAAGGCCGTGGAGGAAGCCCACCAACTGCGTGTTCAGCCGCATGTCGCCGCTTAAGATGTGGCTGAATTCATGCCCGATCACACCCTGCAGTTCGGCACGATCGAAGGCCAGCAGTGCCCCCCGGGTGACGACGATTGAAGCCTCGGCAGGCGCGTAGCCGGCTGCCAGGGCGTTGATGGCCGGGGATTCCAGAATGTAAACCGCCGGAACCGGCACGCTGGACGCGATGGCCATTTCCGCAACGACGTTCCGCAGCCGGCGCTGCGCGGGGTCGGTAGTGTCCCCGGTCACCAACCGGGCGCCCAGGTCCCGCGCGACCACCTTGCCGCCGGCCCGTAGTGCCAGAATTTTCCACAGGCTGGATCCAACGATGGTCAACACCACAAGTGCTGTCGTCGTCCAGACAGTGCCGGGGTGAGTATCCAGCCAGTCGCCCAACGTGAGGAACACGCTACCGTCGCTCGTCACGGTGGCCACGGTGACCAGCACGACGGCGTTTACGGCCAGGACGACAAGGGTGACCGCGATCGCAAAGGCAACGACCAGCCAGCGCGACGCGCGCCGGGCCTTCTCCTGGCGACCGTAGAAATCCATCGCGGGCCCCGGGCAGGCCTAATCGAACGTGATCTTCGGCACGTCGCGCTTGGTGGCAGACTCGATCTGCAGAAGTTGTCCCGCCGAAAAGTTGAAGTAGCCGGCGATCAGGTTGCCCGGGAATGACTCCCGCGCATTGTTGTAGCTCAAGACCTGGTCGTTGTAGGCCTGCCGGGCAAAGGCCACCTTGTTCTCGGTTGTCGTGACCTCCTCGGAAAGCTGGGCCATGGTCCGGTCCGCCTTCAGGTCCGGGTAGGCTTCCACCACAGCCAGCAGCCGGCCAAGCGCACCAGCGAGCGTGTTCTCCGCCGACGCCATTTGCGCCAGCGCGGCCGGATCAGAGACGTTGGCAGCCGCGTTTCGCAAGCCATCAACGGCAGCGGCCCGGGCAGCAATGACCGCTTCCAGCGTCTCCCGCTCGTGCTGCATGTACCGTTTTGCCACTTCCACGAGATTGGGCACCAGGTCGTGCCGGCGGGTGAGCTGCACGTCGATCTGTGCAAAAGCATTGCCGTAGGCATTTCGCGCTGTTACCAGGCGGTTGTAGAGAGTGACGGCGACCGCCGCCAGAACAAGGAGCAAGATAAGTATCCAGGTCATCGCAATTCCTTTAGCTGCCGTTGCCTCTCAAGAATAACGCCACCTGGTGCCGGATGCGCAGTGCGCTCAGGTAGTGTCGGACCGTTAGTCATCCCCTTCGTCCGGAAGATCAGGAAACAACGCCGAGGTATAGCCAAATCGCGTGAAATCCCGGATCCTCATCGGGTACAGCGTGCCGATCAGGTGATCGCACTCGTGCTGGACGACGCGAGCGTGAAAACCCTCGGCCTCGCGGTCAACGGGCTGGCCAAACGGGTCGAAACCCCGGTAACGGATGCGTACCCAGCGCGGCACGACACCGCGCATGCCGGGCACCGACAGGCAGCCTTCCCAGTCGTCCTCCTCCTCTGGCCCCAGCGCTTCGATGTGCGGATTGACCAGCACCGTGCGCGGCACGGCGGGCGCGTCCGGGTAGCGTTCATTGTGCTCAAAACCAAAGATGACCACGGCGAGGTCGACGCCGATCTGCGGAGCCGCCAGCCCCGCGCCGTCGGCAGCTGCCATGGTCTCCTGAAGGTCCGCGACCAGTTCGTGCAACGCTGGCGTATCGAACTGCTGCACAGGCTGGGCTACTCGCAGCAGCCTTAAGTCACCCATCTTCAGGATTTCGCGAACAGCCATGACGGGATTCTGTCCCAGCGGACCGCAGCCGTCGATATTAACTTCGCGTTACAGTGACGCCCGTCCACATGAGGAGGTATCCGGATGCAAACGCTGATACGCCTTTTCGCCGTCTTAGCCCTGGCCCTCGTCGCGGGCGTCATACAGGCAGCCGACAGGGGCTGCCCCGACCCGCTTGCCCGCCAGTTCGACTTCTGGATCGGCTCCTGGGAAGTCAGCAATCAGGATGGCTCCGTCGTTGGGCATAACCGTATCGAACCCATTCTGGATCGCTGCGTACTGCAGGAAACCTGGGCCGGCGCGTCCGGCAGCGCCGGCACCAGCCTCAATTTTTTCGACACCGCGCGCGGCAAGTGGCGGCAATTCTGGGTGTGGCGCGAAGGAACCACGCTCGAACTGGAGGGTGGCCTGGTCGACGGCGCGATGGTCCTGGAAGGTGATTCCGTCGAGGAGGGCAAACCGGCCCGGAACCGGATCACGTGGACGAAGCAGCCCGACGAGTCGGTGCGCCAGTTGTGGGAGCTGTCCCGCGATGGCGGCACGTCGTGGCAAACACTGTTTGACGGCACCTACCGGCCGGCCAGACCCCCCCAGGCCCCCTAAGAGCGGCTTCAGCCGCGACGTCCCGCGACCCGGCTCACTCCGTAGTGACGCGGTCGGTGGCGGGACAAGTCTTGGCCGCCTGTCGGGAAGACCCGCTGAGGGCTGGCCAAGACTTGCCCCGCCACCGAACGCTCTTGTAGGAGCGCCTTCAGGCGCGACCCCGAAGTCACCCGCCACAGCGGTCACA